>DATKNA010000288.1:0-32073 GCA_035541595.1 Kineosporiaceae bacterium
GTGGGGGGGCGGGACGCGTCGGACGTCGCCGGCGGGCTCGCCGTCTCCTTGCGGCCCGACACCGGCGCCGACGGCTCCGGCTCCGGTGGGGGGCTCGCCGCGGCCGGCGGCTCGGCGGCCACGTCGAGCGCGGTGGCGACCGCCTGGTCGGGGGCGTCCGTGCCGGCCTCGCCCTCCTCGTCCTCCACCGGCTCAACGTCGACGATCTCCACGACCGCGCGATAACGGTTCCGGTCGTCCCCGGACGAACCGCTCTGCCCCTGCTGCTCACTCGACATGGTCGCCAGTCTTCCGCCTGTCCTCCACGCGCGCCAACGACCCCGCCCTGCGTGCCGCGGCTGCGCTCTCACGTACTGTCGCCGGTATGCGCGGGGTGCGCGTCCTGATCGCCGTCGCGTCGGCGGCGACGCTCCTCGCCGCGGGGTGCGGCGGGCAGCCCCGGGGCGGGGCGACCGGCGGCCCCGCCGGCACGTCATCGGCCGCCCCGGCCTCGCCGTCGGCGACGGCCACGACACCGGGAACGGCGCCACCCGCGACCTCCTCGCCGGTCCCCGCCCCTGCGACGCAGGGGACCAGGGGATCCACCGGCGCGCCCACGGCGGTCGCGGCGAACGCCTGCGTCGACACCACGCTGGCGCGCCTCTCGCCGGAGCGGCGCGCGGCGCAGGTGCTCCTGGTCGGCGTCAGCGCGACGTCGCCGGCGTCGGACGCCGGGGCTCTGGTCGCCATCGGCGTCGGCGGGATCTTCCTGCACGGGAGGGTCGCAGGCGGCCCGAGCGTGCAGGACGCGCTCGGGACCGTGCAGCGCACCGCCCGCCGGGCGGGCACGCTGCCGGTGTTCGTCGCGGCCGACGAGGAGGGCGGGGCCGTCCAGACGGTCACCGGCGGGACCATCCCGCCGTTCCCTTCCGCCCGCGTCCAGGGCACCTGGTTGACGTCGGCGCTGCGGAGCAGGACGGCACGGTGGGGAGCGGAGCTCGCGCGGCTCGGTGTGAACCTCGACCTGGCGCCGGTCGCCGACACCGTGCCGGTGGCGCTGGGAACGGCGAACCCGCCGATCGGGCGTTACGGGCGCGAGTACGGGACGACCCCGGCCGCGGTGAGCCGTGCCGTCGCCGTCGTCGTGCCTGCCCTGGCCGGCGTGCGCGTCGGCTCGACGGTCAAGCACTTCCCGGGGCTGGGGCGCGTGCTGGCCAACACGGACACGTCCGCGGACGCGGTCGACGCCACGACGACGGCGACGGACCCGTATCTTCGACCCTTCAGCGCGGGGATGCAGGCGGGAGCCCTCGCGGTGATGGTGTCCTCCGCGCGGTACCCACGCCTCGACGCCCGCAATCCGGCCATGTGGTCGAGCGCCGTGGTCACGGGACTGCTGCGTGGCCGGCTGGGTTGGCACGGGCTGGTGGTGTCCGACGACCTCGGCCTGGCCGTGGCCGCCCGGTCCCGGCCGGTCGGGGCCAGGGCCGTGTCGTTCCTCGGCGCGGGCGGAGACCTCGTCCTGACGGTCCAGCCCGGGCAGGCGGCGACGATGCGGGCCGCGATCCTCGCACAGGCCGCCGCCCGCACCTCCTGGCGGTCCCGGCTCGATGACGCCGTCCGGCACGTCCTCGCGGCGAAACAGGCCCTCGGCCTGCTGTCCTGCTGAACGGGGCGGGTCTGCCGGGCCGCCGGCGGGGACTACGGCACCATGGCTGGCGTGACCGCCCCCCCGCTCGTGCTCGTCGTCGAGGACGAGCCCCCGATCGCCGACCTCGTGCGCGGCTACCTCGAACGCGACGGGCTGCGCGTGCGGGTGACCCGCGACGGCCGGTCGGCCCTGGACGCCGTCACCGCCGAACGTCCCGCGGTCGTGCTGCTCGACGTCGGGCTGCCCGGTCTGGACGGCACCGAGGTGTGCCGGCGGATGCGGGCGACCGGCGACTGGACGCCGGTGCTGTTCGTCACCGCGCGCGACGACGAGGTCGACCGCGTGCTCGGGCTCGAACTGGGTGCCGACGACTACGTCACCAAGCCGTTCAGCCCGCGCGAGCTCGTCGCGCGCGTGCGCGCCGTGCTCCGCCGCGCAGCGACGGGACCCGGCGGGGCAGGTGCGCTCTGCGCCGGGGCCGTCGTGCTCGACCGGCACACCCGGCGCGCCACCGCGGCCGGCCGGCCGGTCGAGCTCACCTCGACCGAATTCGACCTGCTGGCCCACCTCATGCGCCGGCCCGGCCGGGTCGCCCCGCGCGAGGAGCTCCTCGCCGACGTGTGGGGCTACCCGCCCGGGACGCCGACCCGCACCGTCGATGTGCACGTGGCGCAGCTGCGCGGCAAGCTCGGCGACGCGGTGCGGGTGCGCACCGTCCGGGGCGTCGGCTATGCGGTCGAGCCCTGACGCGGGGTTCGGTGTGAGATCGCTCGCCGCCCGGGTCGTCACCCTGGTCGCTGCCGTCGCGCTGGGAAGCGCGGCGGTGACCACCGCGGTGCTGGTGCGGGCGATCACTCAGGGGAACCGCGACCGGGCGGCCGCCGTCGTCGCGCTCGAGGCCGACAACCTGGCGGACCGGGTGTCCGCCGGTCGACCGGTCGGGCTGCAGACCGTCCTCGCGCGGATCGCAGTGCGGGGTGACGTCGCGAGCGTGGCAGGTCCCGGCCGGGTGTCGCTGCCGGTGCCCTTCACGACCGGCGACCTGGCCACCGGTCCGGGGGCCCCGGACGTGCAGCAGCGGTCCGTCGGCGGCCGGGACTGGCTCGTCGCCGCCCGCGGCACGAGCATCGGGCAGGTCGCGCTGGTGGCGCGGCCGCTGGGCCGGGCGGCGACCGGCCTCACCGCTGCCCAGCGACGGCAGGTGGCGCTCGGCGCGCTGGGCGTGGTCGGCGTGGGCGTCGTCGGTGGGCTCCTCCTGGCGCAGGGCGTCGCGCGCCCGCTGCGGCGGGTCGCGGCCGCCGCCCGGCGGTTGTCCGCCGGCGACCGGGAGGTGCGGGTCGAGGTGGACGGCCCGGCCGAGGTCGCCGACGTCGCGGGCGCCCTGGACCATCTGGCCGGCCGGCTCGCCGAGACCGAGGACCGCCAGCGGCGGTTCCTGCTCGCCGTGTCCCACGAGCTGCGCACCCCCTTGACCGCGGTGGCCGGCTACGGCGAGGCGCTCGCGGACGGCGTCCTGCCCACCGCGGAGGTTCCGCATGCCGGGGCGGTCATCAGGGCCGAGGCGGGCCGCCTGCAACGGCGGGTCGAGGACCTGATGGCCCTGGCCCGCCTGCAGGCCGACGACTTCCGGGTCGAGCCCGGGTCCGTGGACGTCGTCGCCGTCGTCGACGCGGCCGCCGCCGCATGGCGGCCCCGGGCCGGGGCCGCCGGGGTCGATCTGCGGGTCGAGCGTCCTGTCGGTGCGGTTCCGGCCTGGGCCGACGGGGAGCGGTTGCGGCAGGCGCTGGACGCTCTGGTCGACAACGCGCTGCGGGTGCTCCCGGCGGGCGCGCCGCTCGTGCTCGCCGGCGGGACCGGCCGGTCGGGCGGGGCCTGGGTGCAGGTGCGCGACGGCGGTCCCGGTCTGGACGCCGACGATCTGGCGCACGCGTTCGAGCCGGGTCGGCTCACCGAGCGCTACCGAGGCAGCCGGGCGGTCGGCTCCGGGCTCGGGCTGGCGCTGGTGGCGGCGCTGGCGCGGCGCATGGGCGGCCGCGCGGTGGCGGGCGTCGCGCCGGAGGGCGGCGCCGCGTTCACGCTGGAACTGCCGCCCGCTCCGCGGTCCCCGCGCTGAGCCCTGTCGGCGACGGACGCGATCCGAACACTCCCCGAACACGCCCCGGACGCAACGGTCACCTCGGCCGCTGAGGCTTCCTGCACCGGCCCGATCGGAGCGGGCCCGAGGAAGGGAGACTCAGATGCTCAGAGGACTGCTGGTGGCCGGCGGGACCTGTGCCCTGGTGGCCGGGGTGGCCGTCGCCGGACACGCCGCGCAGTCGACGTCCGGGAGCACCGCGACGGCGGCGTCGGCGTCCGCTGCGGCCACCGCCGTGAGCGGGGACGACCTCGCCGGGCCGGCGCTGGACGGCGTGGGGGGTGCGGCCGCGGCCGCGGGCGAGCGCCGGCGCTGCGCGCAGGTGCCCGAGGCGATCGACCGCACCCGGGAGCTGGAGCGCCTGCTGGCCGCCGGCGCCGACACCCCGGGCTCGCTGGCGTACCTACGCCACCGGATCGACACGGCGCGTTCGGAGCACCGGGACCAGCTCGTGAGCATCCTGGACAAGCGGCTCGACTTCCGCCGTCAGCTGGCGTCGTTCCTGCCGGAGCGTCTCGCGCTCCTGCAGAAGGCGCAGACGACGATCTGCAGCAGCCCCGTGACGGCGTCGCCCTCGTCCTCGTCGCCCTCGTCCTCGTCGTCCTCCTCCTGACGCCGGCCGCGCGGGCGCCGGCATCCGCCCGGCGCAGGCCTACGCCGTGGCCCGCCCTCGGGGACACGTGGGCGGGCCGGGATCCACCGGACGTCCGGCCGCGGCCAGCCGTTCGACCGATGGGCTCTTCGACGCGTTCGCCCCTAATGTTCATGCAGCCGAAGTCGCTGTACGTAGTCGCGTAGGGTCGGGAGCTCCTGGTGCGACGACCGTCGGTGACCCGCCGAGGCCCTGGGAGGTGTTCGGTCAGCGTGGTCCGGACTCGCTGACGGTGCGTGGTCGACGAGACAGGGAGGCCGGCACCCGGGTGCACCCCGGCCGCCCCCTGCGCCGATCGGCCGACGGGTGAGGGGTGGCGCTCCCGAACGGAGGAGAGGGGACGCGGTGGCGATCGCAGCCGGCGAGGATCGGGACCGGCCACGATCCATGGCTGCGGCTGCGCCTGCGGCCCGCGCCGGCATGCACCGCAGGAGCACGGTGCTGGCGAACCGGCGCGTCCTCGTGCCGCGCCACGCACTGGACCCGCGCCACGGCGGGCCTGAGGGGTCCGCCGCGGAGCAGGCCGACGACCGCCGGCTGCTCGCACCCGCCCCGTGGCCCGGGGGGGCCCCGGGGTCGACACGGGTGCCGCCGGCCGACCTGACCCGTCGCATGCACGTCGCGGTCGTGGGGGAGGGGGCCTACCCGTACGGGCCCGGCGGCGTCAGCCTGTGGTGCCACCAGCTCATCGAGGGCATGCCGGAGCACTCCTTCACCGCGGTGGCGCTCACCGTCGACGGCACCGAGCGGCCGGCGTGGGAGCGGCCGGGGAACCTCGAGAAGGTCGTCAACATCCCGCTGTGGGGATTCGGACCGGTCCGGCGGCCCCGGCGCGGCCACCCCACACCCGGGTTCGTCGCGGCCCACCGGGCGTTCCTGCACGCCTTCGTTCCGGGTCTGTGGGGGCCGTCGGCCCCCGGAGACGGCGGGAGCGCCTTCGAGGACGCCCTGCGCCAGATGACCGAGACGGCCCGCGGGGGGGACCTGGGGGCCGAACTCGCCTCGGACGGTGCGGTGCAGCGGCTCCTGGAGGCCTGGCGGGACACGCCCGGCGGGCAGCAGAGGCCGCTCAGCCTGCGTGAGGCGGTGGTGGCCGCCGCCCGGGTGGAGCACATGCTCCGGCCGCTGTCGCACCCCCCCGTCGCCGCGGACATCTGCCACCTCTCGATGAACGGGCTGAGCTCGCTGGTCGCGATGCGCAGCAAGTGGTCGGCCGGCACCCCGGTCGTGCTCTCCGAGCACGGGGTCTACCTGCGCGAGCGGTACCTCGGCCTCGCCACCGACGACGCCAGTCGGAACGTCACGCTGCTGACGGTGAGGTTCCACCGCGCCCTGGCCGGCGCCGGCTACCGGATCGCCGACATCCTGGCCCCGCATTCCGCCTTCAACCGGCGGTGGCAGGACTACGGCGGGGGGGAGCCGGATCGGATCGAAACGGTCTACAACGGGATCGATCCCGCCGACTTCCCCGCCGCGCCGAGCGAGCCGGACGAGCCGACGATCGTCTTCGTCGGGCGCGTCGACCCGCTCAAGGACCTGCACACCCTGATCCGGGCATTCGCCCTCGTCCGCACGGCGCTGCCGGGCGCCCGCCTGAGGATGTTCGGCCCGGTGACGCCGGAGAACGAGGAGTACCACCGCAGCTGCCTGGACCTGATCGACCAGCTCTGGCTGACCGGAGCCGCGACCTTCGAGGGTCGCGTCCCCAACACCGTCGACGCCTACCGGGCAGGCCATCTGGTCGCGCTCACCAGCGTCTCGGAAGGCTTCCCGTTCACCGTGGTCGAGTCGATGTCGGTCGGACGGCCCCAGGTCGCGACGGACGTCGGCGGGGTCGCCGAGGCCATCGGCGACGCGGGACTGGTCGTCCCCGCTCGCGACTACCAGGCCGTCGCCGAGGCGTGCCTCACCCTGCTCGGCGACCCCGGCATGCGCCGGGAGATGGGCGAGCGGGCGCGGGACCGGGTCCTCGACCAGTTCACGCGCCGGCAGTGGACGGACGCCTACCGGGACATCTACGCCGGCCTGGCGCCGGCGCCCGGCCCCCGTCCGGTACCCCCCGGTCACGTCGCGGCCGATCGGCCGCTGGTCCCGGGCCGGGCCGGCGGCCTCGCGCCGGCGTCGGAGGTATCGGCGTGACCGAGGAGACCTTCGGATCGGCGCACGGCGACCCGCCGGACGATCGCGGGCTCGCGCCGGTGGTGCTCGAGGCGCTCGTCGACACGATCGGACCGCTGGTTCCGGCACCGGTGGACGAGCTGCACGTCGCGTCGGTGCTGGAGAGCCGGGGCGTCACAGACCGGCTGGCGCAGGAGCGGTACCGGCACCCCGACGTGTTCGCCCTGGCCGCCACGATCCTGCCCGAGCTGCGGACGACCGGCGCCGAACCACCGCCTCGGGTGACCAGGGTGCCGACCTGGCGGGTGCTGGTGCACGGGCCGCTGTACCTGGCGCCGAGCCTGGTCATCCCGGCGCTCCTGGCCCTGGGGGACCAGCGGCGCCTGCTCGCGGCCGTGATCACTGCCACCGCCATCGGCTGGCTGTGGGGGATGGCGACGAGCGTGATCGGCTATCAGCTGCGCGGCCAACGTCGGGAGGCCGGGGCGGCGTCGGCGATCCAGCTGATGACCGCCGCCGGGGTGCTCCTGACCGCGGTGGCCGCGATCTCCCTCACGGTGCTCCACATGCTCGACGGGGTCGCGGCCACCGCCATGACCGCACAGACGGCGTTCCAGCTGGCGGCCGGGATCCTCGTCTTCTACCGGCAGGAGCTCGTGCTGGCGGCCGCGGTCGTGCCGGCCGTCGCCCTCGGGGCCCTCTATCTCGGCGCCGGGGCTCCCTCCCGGCTCGTGGCCCCGGCGCTCGCCGGCGCGGCCGCCACGATCGCGCTCGCCGTCGTCGCCGCCGGGTACCTCTGCCGGCGCGCCGGAGCCCTGCCGGACGGTCCGGGCGTCGCCGCGAAGGTCGGCTTCGGGCGGAACGTCGCACCCTCGGTGGCCTTCGCCGCGAGCGGAGCGGTCCTGCTCCTGTTCACCGACGCGCACTTCTTCGGCGCCGGGCTCGCGCTCGCGCTGGCCGCCGTCCCGCTCCTGCTCGGCATGGGCGCGGTGGAGTGGCGGGCGCAGCGGTTCGTCGAGCTCGCCGCCGACGACCTCCTCCGCGCCCGCGACCTGCAGCCGTTCCGCTCGCGGCTGTGGCGGGCGCTCGCCCGGGATCTCGCGGCGGTGCTGGCCGTCCTCGCCGGCCTGGCGGCGGCGCTCGTCGGCATGTTGGCGCTGATCGGCGCGGCGACCGGGCAAGGCGTCGTGCTCGCCGCGGGTCACGTCGCCCTCGGCGCCGTCTTCTTCCTCTGCTTCGTGCTCAGCCGGCACGAGCACTTCCCCTGGATCGTCGCCGGTCTGGCCGCCGTGGCGCTGGGCTACGTCGCGGCCGTCGTCACGTCGGGCGGCGGGACCCAGCAGGCCGTCGTGGCCCCGCTCTTCCTGGTGACGGCGACATCACTCGTCGTGCTGCTCGTCGGCGCGTTCGCGGCGGCGGTCAGAAGCGTCGTGCTGTTCGTGTGGTGAGCCACGAGGCCGGACATCGGAGGGAGCGTCATGCACGTCGCGATACTCGCCGGCGGTCGGGGGGTGCGCCTCAAGCCCTACACGACCGCGCTCCCGAAGCCGCTGGTCCCGATCGGCGAGGAGTACGCCGTCCTCGACATCATCCTCCAGCAGCTGAAGGCGCAGGGGTTCACGCGGGTCACCCTGGCGATCGGCCATCTCGGCTCGCTCATCCGGGCGTTCGTCGGCGACGGCTCGCGCTGGGACCTCGACGACGACTACTCCGACGAGGACCGCCCGCTCTCCACGATCGGCCCCCTGCTCGGCTTCCTGGACGCGCTCCCGGAGCACTTCCTGGTCATGAACGGGGACGTGCTCACCGACCTCGACTACGCCGACCTGCTCCGCGGCCACGTCCGCTCGGGAGCGCCGCTGACCGTCGCCACGTACCGCCGCAGCGTGAAGATCGACTTCGGGACGCTGGAGACGAGCGGGGACCGCATCGTCGAGTTCCGCGAGAAACCCGTCCTCGACTACGTGGTGAGCATGGGGGTCTACGCGCTGTCCCGCTCGACGCTGGAGCGGTACCCGTCGAACGTCCCGTTCGGGTTCGACGAACTCGTCCTGGACCTGCTCGCCCGGAACGAGCCGCCCAGGGCCCACCCCTTCGACGGGTACTGGCTGGACATCGGCCGGCCGGACGACTACGACGAGGCCAACCGCCGGTTCGAGGAGCTCCGGCCGATCCTGCTGCCGCCGGCTCTCCGCCCGGCGCGGATCGGCGTGGCGTGACCGGGTGCCGGCGCGTGCTCCTGCTCGGAGCAACCGGGTTCATCGGGCGGGCCGTGGCGCATGCCCTCACCGACGATCCCCGGGTCGGGGCCGT
Source organism: Kineosporiaceae bacterium (assembly GCA_035541595.1). Lineage (GTDB taxonomy): Bacteria > Actinomycetota > Actinomycetes > Actinomycetales > Kineosporiaceae > DATKNA01. Next base: position 8,848 of record DATKNA010000288.1, read on the forward strand.
CGTGGGAGTCGGGTCTCGGGTGTCCCCCGGCCTGGCCGGCCGTGGATGGCTGCGACACGACCTGCTGTCGACGTCCGCGGCCGACCTCCTCGCGCTGCTGCGCGAGACCCGCCCGGACGCCGTCGTGGACTGCGTGGGCGCCTCGGCCGGCAGCGACGAGGCGATCGTCGCGGCGAACACCCTGCTGCCCGCCCGGCTCCTCGACGTGATCCCGGTCGGCGCACCCGGGGCCCGACTCGTCGTCATCGGCTCCGCCGCGGAGTACGGTGCGGTCCCCCGGGGGACGCCGGTCCGCGAGGACGCGCCGACCGCTCCCGTCGGCGCCTACGGCATCGCGAAGCTGGCCGGTACCCGGCTCGTCGAGGCCGCGGTGGCGGTGGGACGACTCGACGCCGCCGTGCTGCGCGTGTTCAATCCGATCGGTCCCGGGCTGCCGGCGCAGAACCTGCTCGGCCGCGCCGCCGCCGCGCTGGACGCGGCGCTGGCCGCCGGGGACGACGTCGTCCGCCTCGGGCCGCTGGGCGCGTACCGCGACTTCGTCGACGTCCGCGACGTCGCGGCGGCGGTTCGCACCGTGGCACTGGCCGGCACCGCCGGCGAGACGGTGCTGAACGTCGGCTCGGGGGTGGCGGCCTCGGTGCGAGACGTGGTCGCACGGCTGGCCGACGTCGCCGGGTTCCGCGGTCACGTCGAGGAGACGGATCCGGAACCGGCACGGTCGGCCGCCGTCGACTGGATCGCGGCCGACGTGACCCGTCTGCGCCGGCTCGGCTGGCGCCCCGAACACGATCTCGACGGTTCCCTGTGCGCCCTGTGGGCCGCCGTACGCGGCGCCGCCGGCCCCACCGCCGGTGCCCGCGGCGCCCGGGCGACGGCTGAGGAGGCACTCGTGACGGGAGGACGCCGGAAGCCCGGGCGGGTCGGCATCATCGGCATGGGCTACGTCGGCCTCACCCTCGCAGCGGCCCTGGCCGACCGAGGCGTCCAGGTCCACGGCGTCGAGGTCCGCCCCGCCGTGCTCGACGACCTGCGGCGGGGCCGTCCGCACATCGTCGAACCGGGCGTCGGCGAGATCCTCGCCCGGCTGACCGGATCGCGGATCCACGTCGGCCCCCGGCTCCCGGCGGAGGGCGTGGACGTCGCCGTCATCTGCGTGTCCACGCCCGTCGACCCCGGGACCCGCGCCCCCGACGTCACGAACGTCGAGGCCGCCGCCCGGCACATCGCCGAGACCTGCTCGCCGGACACCCTGGTCGTCGTGCGCAGCACGGTGCCCGTGGGCACGAGCCGCGCCGTCGTCCTGCCGCCGCTGCGGGCGGCCTGGGGCGAGGCCCTGCTGGTGATGGCGCCGGAGCGGACGATCCAGGGCCAGGCGCTGCGCGAGATCGCCGAGCTGCCGCAGGTGGTCGGGGGGCTGGACGAGCGCAGCCTGGCACGCGGCGTCTCGTTCGTCGGCGGGTTCGCCGGGCGGGTGGTGCCGGTCTCCACGCTGGAGACGGCCGAGCTCGTCAAACTCACCAACAACTGCCACACCGACGTGATCTATGCCTTCGGCAACGAGGTGGCGATGCTGACGGAGCAGCTCGGGCTCGACCCGCTCGAGGTGATCCGGGCGGCCAACCTCGACTACCCGCGGCCGGACATCGCCACTCCCGGGTACGTCGGGGGCGGCTGCCTGACCAAGGACCCGTACCTCATGCTGGCGGGCGCGGCGCGCGACGGCCACACCCCCGAGCTCATCCGGTCGGCCCGGAGCCTGAACGAGGAGCTGCCCGCCCACGTCGCCCACCGCGTCGTCCACCTGCTGGCCGAGCTGACCGGCGCGGTCCGCGGTCGCCGGCTCGCCGTGCTGGGGTGGGCGTACAAGGGGCGACCACCGACGGACGACGTGCGAGGGGCGCCGATCGCGAGCATGATGCCGATCTTCGAGGCCGCCGGGGTGCACGTGGCGGGGCACGACCCGCTGGTGGCCGCCGAGGTCATCCGCGCCCACGGCGGCGAGCCGGTCGACGTCACCGGGGCGTTCGCGACGTCCGACGCCGTCCTCGTGGTCACCGACCACCCCGACTACGCCCGGCTCGACATCGACCGGCTGCTCCGCGGGTCGCCGGTGCGGCTGGTCTACGACTCCTGGCGGGTCCTCGACGCCGCCGCCGTCCGAGCCCACGGCGTGCGGTACGCCGGTCTCGGCTACGCGCCGGGGCCGTCGGAGTCGGCGGGGACGCCGGTCGCGGCCGGGGAGGTGCCGGGCGGGGCCCGGGACGCGGCGGTCGCGCGGGCGCGCCCGTGAGGGCCCTGGTCCTCGGCGGGGCGGGGTTCATCGGCCTCCACCTGGCGCGCCGGCTCGTCGCCGACGGGCACCAGGTCACGATCGTCGACGACTTCTCGCGCGGCCGGCACGACCCGGAGCTCGACGCCCTGGACGTCCCGGTCGTGCACGCCGACCTGACGGACGCGGCGGCGTACCGCGGCCTGCCGGCCGGGTGGGACCACGTCTACATGTTCGCGGCGGTGGTCGGCGTCCGGAACGTGGCGGAGGACCCGGCGCGGGTCGTGCGGGTCAACACGCTGGCCCTGATGAACCTCCTGGCGTGGCTCGAACCCCCCGCCAGGCTGTTCTTCGCCTCGACCAGCGAGGTGTACGCCGCCGGCGTGGGTCTCGGCGTGGTCCCGGTGCCGACGCCGGAGACGGTGCCGCTGGCCGTCGGGGACGTCGCCGCCGCCCGGTCCACCTACGCGATCAGCAAGCTGCTCGGCGAGGCCGCGGTCATCCACACCGCCCGGACCACCGGCGTCGGCTTCGTCATCGGCCGGTTCCACAACGTCTACGGGCCGCGGATGGGCGCCGACCACGTCATCCCGGAGCTCCTCCTGCGGGCCGCCGGCGGGGAGGATCCGCTCACCGTCTACGGCACGGGCCAGTCGCGCGCGTTCTGCTACGTCGACGACGCGGTCGACGCCGTCACCCGCCTGATGGCGTGCCCGGCCGCCACGGGCCAGGTCGTGAACATCGGCGACGACCGCGAGGAGGTCCTGATCGGCGACCTCGCGGAGCTCGTGACGCGGGTCACGGGCACGGGCGCGCGGATCGATCCGCGACCGGCGCCCCCGGGGTCGGTCGCCCGGCGCTGTCCCGATCTCACCCGGCTGCGGGCGCTGACGGGATACCGGCCGGAGGTGCCGCTGGAGGAGGGCGTGCGCCGCACGTTCGCCTGGTACCGCGCGCACGCGGCGGGCGGGCCCGCGCGTCAGACGAGCAGGCGGCGGACCGCACCGAGCGGGATCCCGAGCCACGTCGGCCGGTTCCGGGTCTCGTAGACGACCTCGTAGAGGGCCTTGTCGAGCTCGAGGGCCCGGAGCAGCACCGCGTGCTCGCGCGGGTCCTGCGCCCCCGCCTCGGCGTAGCCGTCCAGGAAGGCCTCCCGGCAGTCGGCCGCCCACCGCTGCGCCGCCACGGACCTCCGGTCGTCCGGGTCGAGGCCGACCGTGGTGTGCCGGGCCGCGTAGTCGAAGGAGCGGAGCATCCCGGCCACGTCCCGCAGCGCCAGGTCCGGCGCCGTGCGTTCCGACAAGGGTCGCAGCGGCTCGCCCTCGAAGTCGAGCAGGATCCAGCCCCGGCTCCCCGAGTGCAGCACCTGGCCGAGGTGGTAGTCGCCGTGCACCTGCTGGAGGTCGGGGGCCGAGCCGACGTGCCGGACCGCGTCGGCGGCCGCCCGCGCGGCGTGGGTGAACGGCCCGAGCGCCTTCACCGCGTCCACCGCCCAGTCGACCCGGGCGAGCAGACCGTCGGCCAGGGCGTCCAGGACGGCCCGGTCGACCGGGCGCGTCGGCAGGGCCCTGGCCAGCGTCAGGTGCACCTCCGCGGTGGCGGCGCCCAGCCCGCGCGCCTGCTCGCTGAACCCCCGACCCTGCGCCACGGCCTCGATCGCCTCACGCCAGGCGTCCCGGCTGCCCGGCAGGAACTCACAGGCGTACGCCAGGTGGCCGTGCTCCGGCGCCTTCCCGCCGGGGACGGGCCACCACCCCTCGAGCCAGCCCGCCGGCGTCGCCACCCGGCTGGAGCCGGCCGCCGCGAGCGCGGTCTGGACGACGACGTCGGGGTTGTCCCCACCGGCGAGCACCCGGAAGATCTTGAGAATGGCGGGCCGTTCGCCGGTCGGGTCGACGATGATCGAGGTGTTCGACTGCTCGCCGGAGAGCACCCTCGCCGGTGAGGTCGGGTCGTTCGCCCAGCCTCCCGGCGGCCGGACCGCGCGACACCGGCCGAACGCGGCGCCCTCGCCGGCCCATGCCTCGCCCTCCTCGGCCAGCAGACGCAGCACGGCCCGCCGGAACGAGGGGTCGTGCGGTCCGTCGTAGGCGAACCGCACACCGGCCCCGCCCTCGACGACGCCGATCAGCGCCGCCGCCAGCTCCGCGGCCGGCGCCGTCCGGACCGTGACCGGCACCTGGTAGGTGACGCTCACCCCGTCGGGCGTCGTGGCCTGCAGGAACAGCACGTCGACCCCGGCCGTGCCGAGCACGCCCCCGCCGTCGTCGGTCAGGCGCAGACCCCCCAGCCGGGCGAACTCCGCCGGGCCCGAGCCCTTGCCGGCGTACCAGCGCTGCTGGGGCACCCACGCGGCGAGAAGCTCGAGGACGGAGCGCGCCCGGCGGGTCACGGTGTCCGGTCACCCCCGTGAGCTGCCGGCCGGCGCACCTGGAGCCAGAAGAAGTCCCGTGACCCCATGGTGATCTCGAGCGTGCCCTCGTCGGGGACGGCGGGGAAGCCGGTGCCCCCGAAGACGTCCACCAGCTCGGCGCCCTCGCACCCGGGCAGCTCCAGCCGCGTGCCCTGGGGGACCTGCGACAGGTTGTTGACGCAGAGGATCGTCTCCGCCGCCTCGCCCGCGACCTCGGCGTCGCGCAATACCCGCAGGAAGGCCAGGACGTGCGGGTTGTCGCACTCCACCGGGACGAAGCGGCCCAGCCCGAAAACCGGGTGCTTGCGCCGGACGGCGAGCATCCCGCGGGTCCAGTGCAGCAGCGACGACGACGTGGCCAGCTGTGCCTCGACGTTGACGCTCGCGTAGTGGTAGATCAGCGACTGGACCACCGGCAGGTAGAGCTTGCCCGGGTCGGCCGTGGAGAACCCGGCGTTACGGTCGGGCGTCCACTGCATCGGCGTCCGGACGGCGTCGCGGTCGGAGAGCCAGATGTTGTCGCCCATCCCGAGCTCGTCCCCGTAGTACAGGTACGGCGAACCGGGGAGCGACAACAACAGGGCGTTGATGAGCTCGATCTCCGCGCGCGAGTTGTCGAGCAGGGACGCCAGGCGGCGCCGGATGCCGATGTTGGCCCGCATCCGGGAGTCCGGCGCGTACCAGCCGTACATCGCGGCGCGCTCCTCGGTCGTCACCATCTCGAGCGTCAGCTCGTCGTGGTTGCGCAGGAAGGTGCCCCACTGCGCGCCGTGCGGGATGTCCGGGGTGTCCCGCAGGATGTCGATGATCGGCGCGGCCCGCTGCTCGCGCATGGCGTAGTAGATGCGCGGCATGACCGGGAAGTGGAACGCCATGTGGCATTCCGGCTCCTGCTCGGTGCCGAAGTACTCCACCACGTCCTTCGGCCACTGGTTGGCCTCGGCCAGCAGGATCCGGCCCGGGTAGTAGTCGTCGACGATCCGGCGGACCCGGCGGATGAAGGCGTGCGTCTCCGGCAGGTTCTCGCAGTTGGTCCCCTCGCGCTCGAAGAGGTAGGGGATCGCGTCCAGCCGGATGCCGTCGATGCCGAGGTCCAGCCAGAACCGGAGGACGTCGATGATGGCGTCCTGCACCGCCGGGTTGTCGAAGTTGAGGTCCGGCTGGTGGGCGAAGAAGCGGTGCCAGTAGTACTGCCGGCGCACCGGGTCGAACGTCCAGTTGCTGGTCTCGGTGTCGACGAAGATGATCCGGGCGTCCGCGTACCTCTCGCTGGAGTCGCTCCAGACGTAGAAGTCGCCGTACGGCCCGTCCGGATCGCTGCGGCTGGCCTGGAACCACGGGTGCTGGTCGCTGGTGTGGTTGACGGCGAGGTCGGTGATGATCCTGATGCCCCGCGCGTGCGCCTGGGCGACGAGCTCGGAGAAATCGGGCAGCGTGCCGAACTCGGGCAGCACCGCGACGTAGTCGCTGATGTCGTAGCCGCCGTCGCGCAGCGGGGAGGCGTAGAAGGGCGGGACCCACAGGCAGTCCACGCCGAGCCACTGGATGTAGTCGAGCTTGGAGATGAGGCCGTTGAAGTCGCCCGACCCCGAGCCGTTCGAATCGGCGAACGCCCGGACGAGGACCTCGTAGAAGACGGCCTTGCGATACCAGTTGGGGTCGTGCTTCAAACCGGGACCGGCGAGGTCGAGGCCTGGCACCTAGAACCTCCTGACATGGAGCACGTGGGCGGGATTCACGAACGGGTCCAGCCGGACGTAGTCGTGCTCCCCCCAGCGGTAGGTCGCACCGCTGAGGAGGTCGTGCACCTCGAACGTGTCGTTCCAGTCCATGCCCAGGGCGGGCATGTCGAGGTGCACGGTCGTCTCCCGGGCGGCGTGCGGGTCCAGGTTGACGACGACGATCAGTGTGTCCTCCCGGCCGTCGGGGGTGAAGAGCCCCTCGAGCCGGCGGCTGTAACACAGGAAGTTCTCGTCGTCGGGGTAGTGGAACTTGATATTCCGGAGCAGGTGCAACGCGGGGTGTTCGGCCCGGATCCGGTTCAGCTCGGTGATGTAGGGGGCGATGGAGCGGTGGGCCTGGGGACCGCCGGGTGCGACGGCGGCCCAGTCCCGCGGTCGGTACTGGTACTTCTCGCTGTCCAGATACTCCTCGCTGCCGGCCCGGACGGCGACGTGCTCGCACAGCTCGTATCCCGAGTACATCCCCCAGGAGGGGGACATCGTGGTGGCCAGCACGGCCCGGAGCTTGAAGGCCGCCGGCCCGCCGTACTGGAGGAACTCGTGCAGGATGTCCGGGGTGTTCGGCCAGAAGTTCGGCCGCATGGAGGCGGCGGCGGCCCCGCTCAGCTCGGTCAGGTACGCGCGCAGCTCCCAGGCCGTGTTCCGCCAGGTGAAGTAGGTGTAGGACTGCTGGAAGCCCACCGCGGCGAGGGTGTGCATCATGGCCGGCCGGGTGAACGCCTCCGCAAGGAAGATCACCTCCGGGTGCTCGGCGTTGACCTTCGCGATCAGCCATTCCCAGAACTCGACCGGCTTGGTGTGCGGGTTGTCGACCCGGAACACCGTGACGCCGTGGCCGATCCACAGCTTCACCACCCGCAGGACCTCGTGGTAGAGGCCGGCCGGAGCGTTGTCGAAGTTCATCGGGTAGATGTCCTGGTACTTCTTCGGCGGGTTCTCCGCGTAGGCGATGGACCCGTCCGCCCGGGTGGTGAACCACTCGGGGTGCTCCCTGGCCCATGGGTGGTCCGGCGCGCACTGGAGCGCCAGGTCCAGGGCGACCTCGAGGCCGACCGAGCGGGCCTGGGCGACGAAATCGTCGAAGTCGTCGAACGTGCCCAGATCGGGATGGATGGCGTCGTGCCCGCCCTCGTCCGATCCGATCGCCCAGGGCGACCCGGGGTCGTCCGGACCGGGGGTCAAGGTGTTGTTCGGGCCCTTGCGGTTGACCCGGCCGATCGGGTGGATCGGCGGCAGGTAGACGATGTCGAAGCCCATGTCCGCGATCGCCGGCAGCCGCCGGGCCGCGGTGGCGAAGGTGCCGCTGACCCAGCGGCCGGTCTCCGGGTCGACGCGCGCGCCCTCGCTGCGGGGGAACATCTCGTACCAGCTGCTGTAGAGCGCGCGCTCACGCTGGACGAGCAGGGGATAGCTGGGGCTCACGGTCAGCAGGTCGCGCAACGGGTGACGGGCCAGGACGGAGTGCACCGCCGGGCCGGTCGCCGCCGCCAGGCGCAGCTGCGCATCCGCTGAGGAGTCGCGCAGCAGCCCGACCGTGTCCCTGAGCACCGCCGCGTCGTCCTCGCCCACTCCGGGCACCTGGAGGGTCCGCTCCAGGACCCGAGCCCCCTCCTCGAGCATGAGCTCGACGTCGATGCCCGCCGGGACCTTGATCGTGGCCGCGTGCTCCCACGTGCCGTAGACGTCGCTCCACCCCTCGACGTGGAAGGACCAGGTGCCCTCCCGGTCCGGGACGACGGAGGCGCCGTACCGGTCCGTGCCGGGGGCCAGCAGGGCCATCCGGATCCGTGCGTGCGGGACGCCGTCCGGGTCGACCAGGACGGCGGTGGCGGCGACGGCGTCGTGTCCCTCCCGGAAGACGGTGGCGCTCACCGGGACGGGCTCGCCGACGACCGCCTTGGCCGTGAACCGGCCGCCGTCGACGACGGGGGCGACCGCCAGGACCGGGATCCGCCCGATCGCCGACGTCGGGATGTCGGCGTCCGCGACGGTCCGGACGCGCTCGGACCCGGCCAGCGGTGACGCCGACTGCGCGGTCGCCGTCGACGGCTCGGGCAGTTCCTCCGGCCCGGTAGCTGCCGGCTCGACCGTCCGGACGGCGCCTGCGCCGTCGCCCGCATCGGCCGGTTCGCGCTCGGCAGGCAGGCCGCCGGTCACGGAAGTCGCCATGAATCAACCTCATCACTCGACGCAGGAGCCTGCAGCCCCACCCGTGCGGATCAGGCCCCCCGGACGCCGGTGCGTCGCGCTGCTCCCGGCGCCGGGTCGCGGCGGCCGCGGATGGGGAGGACGGACGGCGTCAAGATACCCCGGGGCGGGCGCGTCCGGGGGCCGGGACACAGCCCTGCGGCCGGACGCACCGGATGCGTTTCCCGCAGGTCCGGCCCGCTGCCCGAAAGGCCTTGCAGACCGCGCAATCCGATGACCCACCATGGGCGTGTCGACACACTCCGTGTCGTACCCTGCGGCACGTGAGAGCGATCCGACGGTTCACCGTGCGCACGGTGCTGCCCGTGCCCCTGGCCCCGCTGGGCGAGCTCGCCAGCAACCTGCGCTGGTCGTGGCATGCCCCGACGCAGGATCTCTTCGCGTCGATCGACCCCGAGCGCTGGGAGTCCAGCCGCCACGACCCGCTGAAGCTGCTGGGTGCCCTCTCGCCGGAGGAGCTCGAGGCCCTGGCGGCCGACCCCGACTTCGTCACCCGGGTGGTCGAGGCCGCCACCAACCTGCGCGACTACCTGACGGAACCGCGGTGGTACCAGGAGCTGTCCGACGTGCCGGCGGCCATCGCCTACTTCTCGCCCGAGTTCGGGATCACCGGCGTGCTGCCCCAGTACTCCGGAGGCCTCGGCATCCTCGCCGGCGACCACCTCAAGTCGGCCAGCGACCTCGGCGTCCCGATCATCGGTGTGGGCCTGCTCTACCGACAGGGGTACTTCAAGCAGGCCCTCTCGCGCGAGGGCTGGCAGCAGGAGACCTACCCCGTGCTGGACCCCAACGAGCTGCCCCTGGCGCTCGTCCGGGAGCCGGGCGGGCGGCCGGCGTCCGTGACCGTGGGGCTCCCCGGCGGCCGCACGCTGACCGCCCACATCTGGCGCGCGCAGGTCGGCCGCGTGCCGCTGTTGTTGCTCGACTCCCAGGTCGAGGCGAACGACGACGCCGCCCGGTCGATCACCGACCGCCTCTACGGCGGCGGCGGCGAGCACCGCCTGCAGCAGGAGATGCTGCTCGGCATCGGCGGGGTCCGGGCGCTGCGCGTCTGGGAGCGGCTCACCGGGGAGCCGCGCCCGGAGGTCTACCACACCAACGAGGGACACGCCGGCTTCCTGGGCGTCGAGCGGATCCGTGAGCTCGTCGCGAGCGAGTCGATCACCTTCGACGAGGCCCTCGAGATCGTCCGGGCCGGTACGGTGTTCACCACGCACACCCCCGTTCCGGCCGGCATCGACCGGTTCGGGCGCGACCAGATCGAGACCTTCTTCGGTGACGACGACGCCCTCGAGGGCGTCCCGGTGAACAAGATCCTCGCGCTCGGCGCGGAGACGTTCCCCGGCGGGGATCCGTCGGTGTTCAACATGGCCGTCATGGGCCTGCGGCTCGCCCAGCGCGCCAACGGGGTCTCCCGGCTGCACGGCGCCGTGAGTCGGGAGATGTTCATCGGCCTCTGGCCCGGCTTCGAGGTCGCCGAGGTGCCGATCACCTCGATCACCAACGGCGTCCACGCGCCGACCTGGGCCGACCGGCAGGTGTCCGAGCTCGCGCGACGTTACCTCGGCCCGGCGACCCAGCTCGCCGTGCAGGACTACGACCAGCTCGGCAAGATCCCCGACGCCGAGCTCTGGGAGGCGCGCCGGGCGATGCGGGCGAGCCTCGTGGAGGACGCCCGGCGGCGGGTGCGGTCCTCGTGGCTCAAGCGCGGCGCCAGCCCCGCGGAGCTCGGCTGGGTGGACTCCGCCCTCGACCCGGACGTTCTCACCATCGGGTTCGCCCGGCGCGTCCCGACCTACAAGCGGCTCACCCTGATGCTCCGCGACCCCGACCGGCTCCGCCGGATCCTGCTGCACCCGACGCGACCGGTGCAGGTCGTCATCGCCGGGAAGTCGCACCCGGCGGATGACAACGGCAAGCGGCTCATCCAGCAGATGGTCAAGTTCGCCGACGATCCGGCCACCCGGCACCGCATCGTGTTCATGCCCAACTACGACATCGGCATGGCCCAGATCCTCCTGCCCGGGTGCGACGTCTGGCTGAACAACCCGTTGCGACCGCTCGAGGCGAGCGGCACCTCGGGCATGAAGTCAGCCCTCAACGGCGGCCTCAACCTGTCCGTCCGGGACGGGTGGTGGGACGAGTGGTTCGACGGCGAGAACGGCTGGGCGATCCCCACCGCGGACGGCGTCGACGACCCCGACCACCGCGACGACCTCGAGGCAGCGGCGCTGTACGACCTCATCGAGCACGCGGTGGCGCCGCGCTTCTACGACCGGGACGAGCGTGGCCTGCCGGTCCGCTGGATCGAGATGGTCCGGTACACGCTGTCCTCGCTCGGGCCCAAGGTGCTCGCCACCCGGATGGTCGCCGACTACGTGCACAAGCTCTACCTCCCCGCCGCGGTGTCCGAGCGTGCCGCGACCGTGCCCTTCGCCAAGGCCTCGGCCGCGTTCAAGAACCGGGTCCGGGCCGAGTGGGCGGCGGTGCGGGTCGACCACGTGGAGTCCATGGGTGTCAGCGACTCCCCGCAGGTGGGCGACGAGATCGGCGTCCGCGCGTTCGTGACGCTGGGGGAGCAGATCTCCCCGAAGGACGTCGACGTCCAGCTCGTCTACGGCCGCGTGTCGCTGTCCGACACGCTCACCGACCTGGTCACGGCACCGCTCGAGCACGTTGAGGAGGTCGAGCCCGGTCGGCACCGGTTCGAGGGAGCGGTGAAGCTTCGGCGGACCGGGCCATTCGGGTACACCGTCCGGGTGCTGCCCCACGTCGAGGGGGCCGCCTCGCCGGCGGAGCTCGGTCTGGTGACGAACGCCTCCTGACCCCCGCCTCGCCGTGATCAAGGAATAGGTGACCGCTCCGACGCCCGGACCTCCCACGCACACGTCCGGCCTCGGCCACAAATTCCTTGATCACGGCGTGGCTCTCGCGCCGTATATGCGGATCGTCCCCGCGGGCACGCTCACCACGGCACCGCCGGCCTCGTGTGTGATCGAGAGCCCGCCCTCGGTGCCCGGGGGGAGCTCGTGTGCGCTGTCCCAGAGCAGCCGGTACCGGGCCGCCCAGGGCAGGCCGGGCAGCCGGATGGCCACCGGCGACCCGGCACCCTGAGCGACGACGAGCAGCGACTCGTCGGTGTGCCGGCCGTGACCGTCCGGGACGACGGCGTGCAGGTACATCTGCAGCGTCCGCAGTGACGGTTCGTGCCAGCGCTCGTGGTCCATCTCGGTGCCGTCGGGCGCGAACCAGGCCAGGTCCTTGGTCCCGTCGCTGTGCACCGGCCGGCCGGCGAAGAAGCGGTCCTGCCGAAGGACCGGGTGCTCCCGGCGCAGCCGCAGCAGGTACGTCGTGGTGGCCTGCAGCGCGAGCTGGTCGGGGCCGAGGTCCCAGTCGATCCAGGTCGTCTCGTCGTCCAAGCAGTAGGCGTTGTTGTTCCCGTGCTGGGTGCGGCCGAGCTCGTCGCCCGCGGTGATCATGGGAACCCCGGTGGCCAGAAGCAGCGTGCCCAGCATGTTGCGGGCGGCCCGACGGCGGGCGGCCAGGATGCCGAGGTCGTCCGTGGGGCCCTCCGCGCCGTGGTTCCAGGAGCGGTTGTCGGTGGCGCCGTCGCGGTTGCCCTCCCCGTTGGCCTCGTTGTGCTTGTGGTCGTAGGAGACCAGGTCGGCCAGGGTGAACCCGTCGTGCGCGGTGATGAAGTTGATCGAGGCGAGCGGCCCGCGATGGGCGGGGAAGACATCCGCGGACCCCGCCAGCCGGGTCGCCAGGTCCCGAACCCCGCCGACCGGCTCGCCGTGCGCGACCTGACGGCCGCCGGCGAGCCAGAAGTCGCGGACCCCGTCGCGGAAGCGGTCGTTCCACTCCGAGAACGGGGCCGGGAACTGGCCCGTGCGCCAGCCGTGCTGACCGAGGTCCCACGGCTCCGCGATGAGCTTGACGCCGCCGAGCACCGGGTCGATCCGCGCGGCGACGAGGAAGGGATGCTCGACGTCGAAGCCCTCGTGACCGCGGGCCAGGGTCGGGGCCAGGTCGAACCGGAACCCGTCGACGTGCATCTCCTCGACCCAGTACCGCAGCGAGTCCATGGTCATCTGCACCACCCGGACCTCGCGGTAGTCCAGGCTGTTACCGCAGCCGGTGGTGTCGACATACCCGCCGTGGGCGTCCAGGCGGTAGTAGGTCGCCGCGTCCAGCCCCCGCCAGGACAGGGTGGGCCCGCCGGGGCCGCCCTCGCAGGTGTGGTTGTAGACGACGTCGAGCACGACCTCGAGGCCCGCCTCGTGCAGCCCGCGGACCATGCCCTTGAACTCGTCGACGACGTCCAGCGGGTCGGTGGCCGCGGCGTACCGGGGCTCGGGCGCGAAGAAGCCCAGGGTGCTGTACCCCCAGGAGTTGACCCTTCCCTGGGCGACCAGGCCGGGCTCGTCGCCGATGGCGTGGATCGGCAGCAGTTCCACCGTCGTCACGCCGAGGCGCAGCAGGTGCTCGATCGCCGCCGGGTGGGCCAGCCCGGCGTAGGTGCCCCGCACGTTCTCGGGGACGCCGGGCAGGCGGCGGGTGAACCCCTTGACGTGCACCTCGTAGACGACCGTGTCGGCGGTCGGCACCGCCGCGGGCGCGTCGCCGGCCCAGTCGAAGGGCCGCCCCGAGATCACCCCGTGCGGGACGAAGGGAGCCGAGTCCCGCCCGTCGCGCAGCGCAGGGTCTCCCGCGAACCGCTCGTCGACGACGTGCCCGAACGCCTCGGGCCGCAGCCGCAGCCGCCCGTCCAGGGCGCGGGCGTACGGGTCCAGCAGGAGCTTCGCGGGGTTGTGCCGGTACCCCAGCGCCGGCTCCCAGCGCCCCGCGACGCGGTAGCCGTACCGGGTGCCCAGGCCGACGTCCGGCACGAACCCGTGCCATACCCCGTGCGTGCGCCGGGTGAGCTCGACCTGGCGCTCGAGCCAGCCGCCGTCCGTCGGATCGAGCGCACAGAACCAGACACCGTCGGCGTGGGCCGCGAGGACGGCCACCTCCGCGCCGCCGTCGCGCAGCCGCACGCCCAGTGGGTGCGGTCGCGAGCCGGTCGTGGAGTGGTCGGGCACGGGCGCAGTCTGCCCGACCTCGGCGCCGTCCACGCGACGACGCCCGATCCTGCGGATCCGGCGACCGTGATATGCCGCCCCGGGCCCCGGACGCCCCTGGGCGGACTACCGTGAACTGGTGACCGATCCGACGTCGCTGCCGTCGTTCCCCCCGCCGGAGGACGAGCACCCGCTGCGCGGCCGGGTGCTCGACGCGCTGCTCGACGAGGGCTACCGGCCCGACGTCGACGAGGACGGCGACGTCGCCGTCCGGGTGCAGGGCCAGCAGCTGTTCGTCCGTTGCATGGACACCGTGCCGCCGCTCATGCGCGTCTTCGGGCAATGGATGATCGGCGACGACGTCCCCGGGGACGAGCTGCTCCGGCTGCAGGCCGCGAACGCCGTCACCGGGACGCTCAACCTGGTCAAGGCGACGGTGTTCGACGACCGGCTGGTCATCGCGGTCGACCTCGTCGTGGCCGACTCGCTCGACCTGCGCACGCTGCTCACCGCGACACTGGACGCGGTGCTCGGGTCGGTCCAGACGTGGCACTCGACCGTCCTCGAGCTGGCCGAGGGCCGGCCGCCGTCGACGTGAGGCCGCGTGCGGGCGACGTCCGGCCGCACGGGGACGACGTCCGGCCGCACGCGGGCGACGTCCGGCATGCTGAGCGCGTGTGTGCGGCCGACGCGGGTCCCCCGGACGGGCGGCGGGACGAGGTCCCCACGATCACGGGCGAACCCGGGTCCTTCGCCCGGGCCGTCCTGGAGCAGCGTCATCCGGCGATCGTGGACCAGGTCCGCTCGACCCACCCCTACGGCCCTGAGCAGCACCGCCGCCTCGATCGCCTGCTGGCCGAGGCGCTGCACGGCGTGGTCGAGCCGCCCGAGCGGGCCACGGACGCCGACGAGCGCTGGCCCGATCGCCGGTCCTGGGCGGCCTGGCTCGAGCCATGGCGCGGTCTCACCTGGTTCCACGTCCCCTTCCTCGTCGCCGAGTCGTGGTTCTACCGCCGGCTGCTGGACGCGGTGGGGTTCGTCGAGCCGGGGCCCTGGCGCTGGGTGGATCCGTTCGCGCCGCCCAAGGTGTCCGAGCTGCGCCTGCTGGCGCCGTTGGCCGCTCCGCCGGAGCACGCCGACCGGGAGGCTCTCCTGGCGGCGAGCCTGTGGGGCAACCAGGCCGACCTCGGCTTCCAGCTGGTGGCGCGGGCCGCAGCGGTCGGCGGGGCGGCCCGGGGGGTGGCGGGCCGCGACGGCGAGGTGATCGTCGACCAGTCGGCCCGGCTGTGGGAGCTCCTGGACGCCGGCGGCCTGCGGGTCGCCTGGATCTGCGACAACGCCGGCCGGGAGCTCGTCGCCGACCTGCTGCTGGTCGACCGGCTGCTCGCCGACGGGCTCGCGTCGTCGGTGACCCTGCACCTCAAGCCCCTGCCGTACTTCGTCTCCGACGCGACGGCGCGGGACTTCGTGGACTGCCTGGAGGCCCTCGGTGCCGCCGGCGGCGGAGCCGCCGTGGCCCGGCTCCGGTCGGGGGCGTTGTCCGGCGCCCTCACCGTCGCCGCCGACCCCTTCTGGTGCACCCCGCTGGAGCTGCGCGACCGGCCCGCCCGGCTGGACCGGGAGCTCTCCGCGGCCGATCTCGTGATCCTCAAGGGGGACCTCAACTACCGGCGCCTGGTCGGCGACGCCGTCTGGCCTCCGACCACCCCGTTCGCCGAGGTCGTCCAGCTGCCCGGCCGGGTGGCGGTGCTGCGGACCCTGAAGTCCGACGTCGTGGTCGGTCTCGACCCGGCGACGGTCGCGGCGCTCGACCCGGGGTCACCCGGCTGGCGGACCGACGGCCGGCACGCCCTGGTCCAGGTCCGCGGCTGAGCCGGGCCGGCGGCCCCGGTCGGGCGCCCTCGAACCTCAGGCGCCCTCGAACCGGGCCTTGCCCGGACCCTGCTCGACGAACGACCTCATGCCGATCTCCCGGTCGCGCGTGGCGAACAGGCCGACGAAGAGCATCCGCTCGATCTCGAGCCCGGTCGCGAGATCGGTGTCCAGCCCGCGGTCGACGGCCTCCTTGGCGGCCCGGAGGGCGAAGACCGGGCCGTTCACGTAGGGCTCCAGCCGGGCTCGGGCGGCGGCGTAGACCTCGCCGTCCGGAACGACGGCGTCGACGAGACCGATGGCCAGGGCTTCGTCGGCGTCCACGAACCGGCCCGAGAAGATGATGTCCTTCGCCCGGGCCGGACCGACGAGGCGGGCCAGGCGCTGCGTCCCGCCGGCGCCCGGGATGATGCCGAGCAGGATCTCCGGCTGCCCGAGCCTCGCGCTCTCCCCGACGACCCGGAAGTCGCAGCAGAGGGCGAGCTCGCACCCGCCGCCGAGCGCGTAGCCGGTGACGGCCGCCACCGTCGGCTTGGGGATGGCGGCGACGGCGGTGAAGGAGGACTGCAGCGCACCGGACCGGGAGACCATGTCGGTGTACGACATCGCCTGCATCTCCTTGATGTCGGCGCCGGCGGCGAAGACCCGCTCGCCGCCGTAGACGATGACGGCCCGGACGTCGTCGCGCCGGGCCGCCTCCCCGGCCGCGGCCCGGATCTCCTCCTGGACGGCGGCGTCGAGGGCGTTCATCCTGGGCCGGTCGAGCCGGATCGTCCCGATGCCGCCGTCCACCTCGAGTCGGACGAACTCGCCCACGCGCGCCTCCTCGCGTCGCCGATCGCCGGCGCGGTCACTGCGACGGTCGATGTCGCCGGTCACGCTAGCGGAACCACCGCTCGGTGGCCGGTTCGTGCACGCGCTGTGCGAGGTCGCCGATCGTGCACGCGCTGCGCGAGGTCGCCGATCGTGCACGCGCTGCGCGACGTTGCACGAGTTGTGTCGCTCTGCGCCGCATCGGGATCGGCTCAACGCGTGTATCGCGGGAGAACGTGTGCAAAGGAGCCGGTGAAGTGCGGTCGCGGCGAGCGATCGAACGCCTCCCGGAGGCGCTGCACCATGACCGGCGCGGGCCCGGCGAGGTGGCGCGATCCCCAGCGGACGACGACCAGCCCCAGAGCCTCCAGCAGCGCCTGGCGATCCTTCTCCGCCTCGAATGCCTCCACGGCGTCCCCGTCGTACTTGCCGCGCCCGTCCGCTTCGCCGACGACACCCAGCTGGGGCCAGGCGAAGTCGACGCGCGCGACGAACCGGCCGCGTCCGTCGCGGACCTCGACCTGGCAGAGCGGGGCCGGTAGCGCATGACGATGCATGACCACGGCCGAGCGGGACTCCAGCGGTGATTCCCGGCGGCCGTCGACGAGTGCCAGCGCGGCCCGCGCCGCCGCCGCCAACGGCCAGGTGGCCTGCCACTTCACGACGTCCGCGAGCGCCTCCAGCCGCATCAGGCCCTGACGGAGCGCGGCGTCCGCGATGGCGACGGCGGCCTCCGTCTCGAGATGGCGAAGACAGTCGGCGACCGTTCGGGACGGCGTCGTCACCGGCCAGCCCCGCACGTGCCGGACGTGCTCGACCGGCAGCGTCGCGACCTCCTGACGCAGCGACGGCCCGTAGTGGGTGCCCGCTCCGTGACCGGCCGCGACCGTGATCCACGCCGTGTTCTGGTCGGGGACCGGCAGGCCGTGCGCCGCGGCAGCCGTCGCATGGCTGAGGGCGAAGGGCGCGTCACCGGTCCGCAGGAGCGCGGCTGCCACGCCGAGCAGGGCCGCACGACGTTCGGCGGACGCCGTCTGCCACGTCGACGCGCGGCAGTAGACACCGCGTCGCAGGACATGCCAGACGCCCGTGCCGATGCGGTGGGTGATCTGGTGAGCGGTCATTCCGGCGCGCAGCGCATGCCTGCGGTGGAAGATCACGGGGAGCTCAGGATCGATCCTCATGTCGACGATAGGTGCCGGAGGAGCCCGCACAGCGACAGCGAGTCTCGCCGCCATGACCAACGGGTGCACGCGCTGTTCGACGATGCACGCGTTGTGCCGCTCGGCGGCCAGTCCAGAGCGGCACAACGCGTGCATCGCGACACGGCACGTGCACGGGACGAGGCGTGCATCGCGGTACAGCACGTGCACGGGACGAGGCGTGCATCGCGACACGGCACGTGCATCGGACAAGCGCCGGCGGCCGGGTGAGGCTCAGGTGGTGCACGGGTCACGGGCTGAGCGGGCACTGCGCCATGCGCCGTGGGGGGGAGTCACAGCGCCGGGTTCGGCGGCCGCGAGCCGGCTTCGAACGATCGAGCCGGCTTCGAACGATCGAGCCGGCTTCGTACGATCGAGCCGGCTTCGTACGATGGAGCACGGCGTTCCGACCGGGCGGTCGCGGGCGCCGGCGGGCAGCCGGACGGTCCGGCTACGAGCAGGAGGTCGACGCGCCGCATGAAGATCGTCGTGTGTGTGAAGTACGTGCCGGACGCCCAGGGTGACCGCCGCTTCAGCGACACCGACCACACCGTGGACCGCGCGGGCACGGACGGGATCCTCTCCGAGCTCGACGAGTACGCCGTCGAAGAGGCGCTCAAGCTCGCGGAGGCCAACCCCGACACCACCGTGACGGTCCTGACCGTCGGCCCGGAGAAGGCGACCGAGGCCCTGCGCAAGGCGCTGCAGATGGGCGCCACCGACGCGGTGCATGTCGTCGACGACGCGCTGCACGGCAGCGACGCCCTGGCGACCAGTCTCGTGCTGGCGAAGGCCATCGAGCGGCTCGACCATGACCTCGTCCTCGCGGGCATGGCCAGCACCGACGGCGGGATGAGCGTCGTCCCGGCCATGCTGGCGGAGCGGCTGGGCATCCCGCAGGTCACCTTCGCGGGCGCGCTCACCCTCGACGGCTCCGTCGTCCGGATCGAGCGGGACGGCGACACCAGCACCGAGGTCGTGGAGGCCACCCTGCCCGCCCTGGTCAGCGTGACCGACCAGATCAACGACCCGCGGTACCCCTCATTCAAGGGGATCATGGCGGCGAAGAAGAAGTCCGTGCACACCTGGTCGCTCGCCGACCTCGGCGTCGAGCCGGGACAGGTCGGCCTGGCCGCGGCATGGTCGGCCGTGGACGGCGTGACCGCGCGGCCGCCGCGCCAGGCCGGGCAGATCGTCGCCGACGACGGGGACGGCGGCCGCAAGCTGGTCGACTTCCTCGCCGGCGCGAAGCTCGTCTAGCTGTTCGCATCGCCCGTACATCCCCAGGGACACCGACAGGAGCGCACCGCCGTGAGCCAGATCCTCGTCCTCGTCGACCACGTCGAAGGTTCCGTCCGCAAGACGACCGCGGAGCTGTTGACGATCGCGCGCCGTCTCGGCGAACCGGCGGCGGTCTTCGTCGGGCGTGGGTGGGACGCCGCCGCGCCGGTCCTCGGGGAGTTCGGCGCCGCCAGGGCCTACGTCGTCCCCGCCGAGGACGCGGACGACTACCTCGTCGTCCCGAAGGTCGAGGCGCTGCAGGCGGCCGTGCAGGCGGCGGGGGCGGCGGGCGACGTCGCCGCCGTCCTGATCCCCTCCTCCACCGACGGCAAGGAGGTCGCGGGACGGCTCGCGGTCCGCCTCGGCAGCGGGATCATCACGGACGCCGTCGACGTCCGGCCGGCCGATGGGGGGATCGAAACCACCCAGGCGGCGTTCGCGGGCGGGTACACCGTCGCGGCGCACGTCTCGCGGGGCATCCCGGTCATCACGGTGAAGCCGAACTCCGCCGCCCCTGAGCCCGCACCGACCCAGCCGGACGTGCAGGCCCTCGACGTCACGTTCAGTGCGGCGGCGAAGGCGGCGCGGGTCGTCGAGCGCAAGCCCAAGGCCAAGACCGGCCGGCCGGACCTCTCCGAGGCGGCCGTCGTGGTCTCCGGCGGCCGGGGAACGGGCGGCGACTTCGGGCCGGTCGAGGCGTTCGCCGACGCCCTGGGCGCCGCCGTCGGGGCGTCCCGGGCGGCCGTCGATGCCGGCTGGTACCCGCACAGCAACCAGGTGGGGCAGACCGGCAAGCAGGTCTCGCCGCAGCTGTATGTGGCCGCCGGCATCTCGGGCGCGATCCAGCACCGGGCGGGCATGCAGACCAGCAAGATGATCGTCGCCGTGAACAAGGACCCGGAGGCGCCGATCTTCGAGCTCGCCGACTTCGGCGTCGTCGGCGACCTCTTCACCGTGCTCCCGCAGGCGACCGAGGAGGTCGTCAAGCGCAAGGGCTGAGCCCTGTCCTGGTTCCACCCGGCGTCCGCGCACCCGCCGTCACCGCTCGTCACGTGATCGACATGGATTGCATGATCACGGGGGAGGGGGAGGCGTGGTCGGGTGGGCGCCGAGGGCGCGGCCTAGACTCGCCGGCATGACCGCCTACCTGGACCATGCGGCGACCACGCCCATGCTCCCGGAGGCGCTGGCCGCGATGACGGAGGAGCTCGCGCGGGCCGGGAACGCCTCGTCACTGCACACCTCCGGTCGTCGGGCGCGGCGCGTCGTGGAGGAGTCCCGCGAGCAGCTCGCGGCCGCGGTCGGCGCCGGTCCGAGCGAGGTCGTCTTCACGGCGGGCGGCACCGAGGGGGACAACCTCGCCGTCAAGGGCCTCTACTGGGCGCGGCACGGCGCCGACACCCGCCGTCGCCGCGTACTGGTGAGCGCGGTGGAGCACCACGCGATCCTCGATCCGGTCGAGTGGCTGGCCAAGCACGAGGGCGCCGAGGTCGAGTGGCTGCCCGTCGACGGTGTCGGCAGGGTCGACCGCGAGGCCACTCGCGCCGCGATCGAGCGTGACCCCCGGTCGGTCGCACTGGTCACCGTCATGTGGGCCAACAACGAGGTCGGTACGGTCCAGCCTGTCGAGGACATCGCCGAGATCGCCCACCGGTACGGCGTCCCCGTGCACAGCGACGCCGTCCAGGCCCTCGGCCAGCTTCCGCTCGATCTGGCCGCGACCACGGTCGACTGCCTGACGCTCAGCGCGCACAAGGTCGGCGGCCCGATCGGCACCGGCGCGCTGGTGGCACGGCGCGGGCTCGACCTCGTTCCCGTCCTGCACGGCGGGGGGCAGGAGCGCGGCGTCCGCTCGGGCACCCTGGACACCCCTGCGGTGCGCGCCTTCGCGGTGGCGGCCGACCTGGCGGCGGACCGGCAACCGCAGATCGCGGCGCGCCTGGCCGCCCTGCGCGACGAGCTCGTGGTCGCGGTGCTCGCCGCCGTACCGGACGCCGTCCTGCGCGGGGACCCCGACCGAGACGGCCGGCTTCCCGGCAACGCGCACTTCACGTTCCCCGGCTGCGAGGGGGACTCCCTGCTGTACCTGCTGGACGCCCGCGGCGTCGAGTGCTCCACCGGTTCGGCGTGCCAGGCCGGCGTGCCCCAGCCCAGCCACGTGCTGCTGGCCATGGGGGTGGATCCGGACGCCGCCCGCGGCGCCCTGCGGTTCTCCCTCGGCTGGCCGTCGACGGAGGCTGACGTGGCCGCCGTCGCCGAGGCCATCGGCCCCGCGGTCGAGCGCGCCCGGCGCGCCGGGCTGGCGAGCGGTACGACCGTGCCGGCCGTGGTGGCGACGCCGTGAAGGTGCTCGCCGCGATGAGCGGCGGGGTGGACTCGGCCGTCGCCGCCGCCCGCGCCGTGGACGCCGGGCACGAGGTGGTGGGCGTCCACCTGGCGCTGGCCCGCGACCCCGCCACCCTCAGGTCGGGTGCCCGCGGCTGCTGCTCCGTGGAGGACGCCCGGGACGCACGCCGCGCCGCCGACGTCCTGGGCATCCCCTTCTACGTCTGGGACCTCGCCGAGCGTTTCGAGCGGGACGTCGTCGCGGACTTCGTCACCGAGTACGCCGCCGGGCGCACGCCGAACCCCTGCGTGCGCTGCAACGAGCGGATCAAGTTCTCCGCGCTGCTCGACAAGGCCATGGCGCTGGGGTTCGACGCCGTCTGCACCGGGCACTACGCGCGGATCGCCGTCGACCCGGGCGGCGCGCGCAGCCTGCATCGCGCCGTCGACGCCGGCAAGGACCAGTCGTACGTCCTCGCCGTCCTCACGCCGCAGCGCCTGCGGCACGCGATCTTCCCGCTGGGCGACACGGTCAAGGTCGACGTCCGGCGAGAGGCCGCCGCGCGCGGCCTCCGGGTCGCCGCCAAACCGGACTCGCACGACATCTGCTTCGTGCCGAACGGCGACACGAAGTCGTGGCTGGGGCAGCGGCTGGGCCGCCGCCCCGGCCCGGTCCTCGACGCCGACGGCCAGGTCGTGGGCGAGCACGACGGCGCCTTCGCGTACACGGTCGGCCAGCGGCACGGGCTGCGGCTCGGGCGCCCGGCCGCGGACGGACGGCCGCGGTACGTCCTGGAGGTCCGGCCCGCGACCGACACCGTGGTCGTCGGCCCCCGGGGGGCGCTCGAGGCCGATCTCCTCGAGGCGCGTGGGGTCACCTGGTGCGGCCCGGCGGCCGACCGGGGCGACCCCGTCGGCGTCCAGGTGCGGGCCCACGGTGAGGAGTTCGCCGGCGTGGTCGAAACCCTCCGGTCCCCGGACGCCGGCAGCGCCGGGCCCGCCCGTCCCGGCGGCGGTCTCCTGCGGGTGCGGCTCGACCGCCCGGTCCGGGCGGCCGCACCCGGGCAGACGCTCGCGCTCTACGCCGGCACCCGCGTGCTCGGGTCCGGGACGCTCACGGCCGCGCGAGCATCCGCCGGTACAGGTCGATGACCTCGACGGGCGTCATCCCGACCGAGGCGTAGAGCGCCGGTGCCCCGGTGGGGTTGCCGGTGTCCACGGTCAACGCAGACCAGGTCCATCCCCGCCGGGCCTGCTCGGCGAACACGACGGCCAGCAACCGCCGGGCGATGCCCAGGCCGCGGACGTGCGGCAGCACGCCGAGGTAGCGGACGTACCCGCCGCCGCCCGCGGCCCGGCTGGCGTCCCCCATCACGAACCCCACCGGATCGCCGGCCAGCTCGGCCACCCACCACTGGCCGGGGTCGAGGCCGACTCCTGCCCGCAGGCGCTGCCACCACTCGTCCTCGCCGCGCCGCACGGTGCCCCAGTGCTCGATGAACGCCGCGTCGAAGAGGCGGTGGAGCAGCGACCGGTCGGCCGGTGCGTCCCGGGCCGCCCGGACGACCACGGCTCCGGCCGTGTCCCCCGCGGGGCCTGCCGGGCCGGGGCGTGCCGGGCCGGGGCCTGCCGGGCCGGTGCCTGCCGGGCCGGTGCCTGCCGGGTCGGGGCCCGCCGCCCGACCGGGAGCCGGGGCCGGGGCGAGGGCCTTCTCCATCCGCCAGAACGTCCGCTCGAGCGCGAAGCCGGCGGCGCGCAGCGCGGCGTCCGTGCGGGCGTCTGTCCGGACGCAGCCCGACTCGACGACGGCCTGGGGGGTCCAGGGGGTCAACTCCTCCCCGGCGCGCTCGAGCATGGCGTCGACGAGAGCCCGCTCCAGCCCGGCGCCCGCGGGCAGCTCCGGCCGCACGTAGACGTCGCACCACAGTACGGGCGGCCGGGCGGACGCGTCCTCGACGCTGAACCAGCCGAGGCCGACGGCCCGGGTGCCCTCCGTCACCAACCAGGCGTCCCGGCCGAGGTCGGCTCCCGACGAGGC
>DATKNA010000289.1:0-4425 GCA_035541595.1 Kineosporiaceae bacterium
CGCCGGCGCGCGCGACATGGGCCACGAGCACCTCGCCGGGCGCCAGATAGGGGTCTCTCGTCGGGACGGCCGCGACCGCATCGGGGATGCACGCGGACCGGACGACCTCGAACAGGAGTTCGAGCACCGGCCGGTGCGTGCACAGCAGGGCCGGCCGAGCCCGATCCAGCTGCCGCTGCATCTGGCGCCGGACCCGTGCCGGGGAGCGGCGTGCCCCGTCCTCGCTCAGCCAGGCCTCCGTCCGGACGGGCAGGACGGCGCTGGCCGCGTACGGCTCGATGCTGTCGAGACAGCGCCGCCACGGGGAGCTGAGCAGCCGGTGCGGCTGCCAGCAGCCCACCAGCGGCACGAGGGCCTGGGCCTGCCGCCGCCCGGCGCGCGCCAGCGGGCGGTCGGCGTCCCCACCGGCCCACGAATCCCGGGGGCGGGACGTACCGTGCCGCACCACGAGCACCGGCGCCGTGGCCAGTCGCTCCCCGGAGGCGTCCTCCTTCAGCAGGCGCAGGGGCCGGGCATCGGAGGCGCGGGTGAGCAGCGTCCGGGCCTGGAGCACCGGCAGCCAGGCGACGTCGTCGACCTCGGGCGCCGCCGGCTCAGCGACGTCGGGGGCGGCGACGTCCGGGGCAGCGACGTCCGGGCCAGCGACGTCCGGGGCAGCGACGTCCGGGGCAGCGACGTCAGCGACGTCCGGGGCGGCCTCGCCGGCCGCCGTGACGGCGGGCGGGTCGGGGTCGGCGCGCTCCACGGGCACGCCGGCCGGCTCGGCCCCGGCGGGCCCCACGACCGTGGCGGCCCAGTACGTGACGACCGTGCGGCGGCCCGTCGGCAGCCGGTAGCGCACCTCCCCGAGGGGCAGCCCGAGGGCGACGGCGAGGCCTGTCACCTCCGCGGCCTCGCGGACGGCCGTGCAGGGGAGCGGCTCGCTCCCCTTGACCGTGCCCTTCGGCCAGGACCAGTCGTCGTCGCGGGGGCGGTGGACGAGCAGGACCTCGAGGCCGTCCCGTCCTTGGCGCCAGCACAGCACCCCGGCTGCCCGCTCGACGGTCACTACCGAGTCACCGGTTGCGGCTCGCTCTCCGTCGCTGCCGCGCCGCGATGAGGTAGGCCTGCAGGTCACGCAACGGCTCGCCGTCGGGGCCGACCGCGTGCCGGGTCCAGCCCCCGTCGGGCCCCAGGTGCCAGGACGCCGTCTTGGGGTCCATCGACAGCTCGACCAGGTCGGTCAGCTCGGCCACGTGCGTCCGGTCCTTGATCCGCAGCAGCGCCTCGACCCGGCGATCGAGGTTGCGGTGCATCAGATCCGCGCTGCCGATGTAGACCACGGGCTCGCCGCCGCCGGCGAACCAGTAGACCCGGGAGTGCTCCAGGAAGCGGCCGAGGACGCTGCGGACCCTGATGTTCTCGCTCAGCCCGACGACGCCCGGGCGGATCGCGCAGATGCCCCGGACGACGAGGTCGACGGGGACCCCGGCCTGCGACGCGCGGTACAGCGCGTCGATGATCGCCTCGTCGACGATCGAGTTGAGCTTCATCTTGATCGCCGCCGGCAGCCCCTCGGCCTGATTGGCGATCTCCCGCTCGATCCGGTCGATCAGGCCGCTGCGCAGCGATCGGGGGGCGACGAGCAGCCGCCGGTAGGCGGTCTTGGGGGCATAGCCGGAGAGCTGGTTGAAGAGCCGGCTGAGGTCGTCGCCCACCTGCGGATCGCAGGTGAGCACGCCGAGGTCCTCGTACAGCCGGGCGGTCTTCGGGTTGTAGTTGCCTGTGCCGACGTGGCAGTACCGGACCAGGCCGTTGCCCTCCTGCCGGACGACCAGGCTGAGCTTGGTGTGCGTCTTCAGGCCGACGATGCCGTAGACGACGTGCACCCCCGCCTGCTCGAGCTTGCGCGCCCAGGTGATGTTGGCCTCCTCGTCGAACCGGGCCTTGAGCTCGACGAGCGCGAGCACCTGCTTGCCGGCCTCGGCGGCGTCGATGAGCGCGTCGACGATGGGGGAGTCGCCGCTGGTCCGGTACAGGGTCTGCTTCATGGCCAGCACGTCGGGGTCGGCGGCGGCCTGCTCGAGGAAGGCCTGGACGCTGGTGGAGAACGAGTCGTAGGGATGATGGAGCAGCACGTCGCGCTGCCGGATGGCGGCGAAGACGTCGCTCGGGTTCGCGGACTCCACCTCGGCGAGCTGCCGGTGCGTCTTGGGCACGAACGTGGGGTAGTGCAGCTCCGGCAGGTCCAGGTCGGCGATGAGGTTGAGCCCGCGCAGGTCGAGAGGCTCCGGCAGCGGGTACACCTCGCCGGGGCCGACCTCGAGCTCGTCGACGAGCAGCTGGCGCACACCCGGGTCGGTGTTCTCGGCCACCTCGAGCCGGACGGGCGGCCCGAACCGCCGCCGCAGCAGCTCCTTCTCCAGCGCCTGCAGGAGGTTCTCGGCGTCGTCCTCCTCGACCTCGAGGTCTTCGTTCCTGGTGACCCGGAAGGTGTGGTGCTCGAGCACGTCCATGCCGGGGAAGAGCTGGTCGAGGTGGACCGCGATGACGTCCTCGAGCGGCACGAACTGCCAACGGTGGCGCTCGTCGCCGTCGACGGCGATGAACCGCGGCAGCAGCGGCGGCACCTTCACCCGGGCGAAGTGGGGCTTGTCGGTGACCGGGTTGCGCAGGCTGACCGCGAGGTTGAGCGACAGGCCGGAGATGTACGGGAACGGGTGCGCCGGGTCGACGGCGAGCGGGGTCAGCACCGGGAACACCTGGTCGCGGAAGAACCCGTGCAAACGCTCCTGCTCGGCCGGCGGGAGGTCGCCCCAGTGGACGAGGCTGATGCCGGCCTCCCGGAGGGCGGGCTCCACCTGGTCGCGGAAGGTGGCCGCGTGGGCGGCCTGCAGCTCGTGCGCGCGGCGGGAGATCGCGTCCAGAACCTCGCGCGGTTCCAGGCCGCTCGCGGCGGTGACAGCGAGCCCGGTGGCGATCCGGCGCTTGAGGCCGGCCACGCGGACCATGAAGAACTCGTCGAGGTTGCTCGCGAAGATCGCCAGGTACCGGACCCGCTCCAGCAGCGGCAGCTGCGGGTCCCGGGCCAGCTCCAGCACGCGCTCGTTGAAGGCCAGCCAGGACAGCTCCCGGTCGAGGAACCGGTCCGAACCCCTCCGGACGCCGTCCAGCACGGCCCCGTCGACCGCGGACGTGCGACGTCTGGGGGCCGTCACCCGCGATCGCGACGGCGTCCCCGGCGGGGCGGTCGTGGCGTGGGTGGTCATGCTCCGATGGTGTCACGAGAATGGCGGGGTCTCACTGTCGCGCGGCCGTGCCATCGGGTGAACCGCCCTGGCGGTCGTCGGTGCCCCGGCGGGCCCCGCGCAGGAACATGACGTCGGTGTCCCACCAGGCGAAGCCCAACCGGCGGTAGACGGCCTTGGCCGGCTCGTTGTCGCTCTCCACGTAGAGCATCGCCTCGGCCAGGCCGAGGTCGCGCAGGTGGCGCAGGCCCGCCACGGTCAGCGCCCGGCCGAGCCCGCGGCCCTGGTGCGCAGGCTCGACGCCCACCACGTAGACCTCGCCGATCGGCTCGTGGCCGTGGCCGTCGGCGGGGCGGTCGCCGCCGTGGACCTTGGTCCAGTGGAAGCCGACGAGCACTGTCCCCCGGTTCGGACCGTCCTGGTCGGCGAGCAGGAAGCCGGTCGGGTCGAACCAGTCCTCGGCCATCCGTGCCTGCAGGTCCGCCCTGGTCCAGCGGCCCTGTTCCGGATGCCGGGCGAAGGCGGCGGCGTTGAGGGCCAGCCACGCGTCGTCGTCCACGCCGGGGCGGAAGGTCCGCAGCCGCACGCCCGGCGGGAGCGGTGCCTCGGGCAGCGGGATCCGCAACGAGCGCCGCCACTGCTCCAGACGACGGACCTCGCTGAACCCCATCGACCGGGCGAGTGCCCGGGCAGCCGGGAGGTCGCCGTGCGACCACAGCCGCAGCTCGTTCCGCGGCGCCGCGTCGAGGGCCGCCTGCACGAGCAGCCGCCCGTACCCGCGGCCGCGGACGGCCGGGTGGACGACGAGCTCTGCGGACGGTCCGGCCACCGGGTCGGTCGGGTCGAGATGGGCGTACCCGGCGAGTGCGCCGTCGGCGAGCAGACGCAGGTTCACGTCGGGGCCCTCGCCGCCGTGGCGGAGGTGGAGCCAGACGTGCTCGCTGAGCGGCTGGACGCCGTCGACGTCCGTCGCGTCGCGGATCAGGGCCTCCACCGCCCGGACGTCGTCCTCGCCCAGCCGACCGGTGAGGACGACCCGGGGCGCGGCCATGCGCCGCACCCTATCCCGGTGATCAAGGAATACTTGACCGGTGATCAAGGAATACGTGACCGACTGATCGATCAACCGGTCACGTATTCCTTGATCACCGGGATAGGGTGCGGCGGCTCAGACGTCCACGGGGTCCTCGACGGCGAC
>DATKNA010000290.1:0-4853 GCA_035541595.1 Kineosporiaceae bacterium
CACAGGCGGGCCGGCCTGACGCGCCGTGTCAGACGCTGCGGAACGCGACCACCACGTTGTGACCGCCGAACCCGAACGCGTTGTTGAGCGCGACGATGTCGCCGTCCGGCAGCGGGCGGGGGTCCTTGCGGACGACGTCCACGCTGACCTCGGGGTCGAGTTCGTCGACGTTGATCGTGGGCGGGGCGACGCGGTCACGGATGGCGAGGACAGCGAACGCCCCTTCGAGCGCGCCCGCGGCGCCGAGCAGGTGACCGGTCATCGACTTCGTCGCGGAGACCGCGATGTGGTCGGCGTCGCTGCCGAGCGCCTGCCGGATGGCCCGCGCCTCGGCGACGTCACCGACGGGTGTGGACGTGGCGTGTGCGTTGAGGTGGACGACGTCCGCGAGCGCGAAGTCGCCCGAGTCCACCGCGGCCCGCATGGCGCGGATCACGCCGGCGCCGGTCGGGTCCGGCGCGGCGATGTGATAGGCGTCCGAGGTGATGCCCACCGAGGCGAGCTCGGCGTAGATCGTGGCTCCGCGGGCGCGGGCGTACTCCTCGCTCTCGAGCACGGCCAGCGCCGCGCCCTCGCCGAGGACGAATCCGTCCCGGCCCGCGTCGTAGGGTCTGGACGCCGTCTCGGGGGAGTCGTTGCGGGTGGACAGCGCCTGCATGGCGGCGAACCCGGCGATGGGCAGCGGGTGGATGGCCGCCTCGGTGCCGCCGGCGAGCACGACGTCGGCGCGCCCGGAACGGATCATGTCGAACGCGTAGGCCATCGCCTCGGCGCCGGAGGCGCAGGCGGACACGGGCGTGTGAACCCCGGCCCGCGCCCCGACCTCGATGCCGATCGCCGCAGCCGGCCCGTTGGGCATGAGCATCGGGACAGTGAGCGGGAAGACCCGTCGCGGTCCCTTCTCCTTGAGCGTGTCGTAGGAGTTCAGCAGGGTCCAGACGCCCCCGATCCCGGACGCCACGACGACGCCGAGGCGCTCGGGCTCGACCTCCGGCGTGCCGGCGTCGGCCCAGGCCTCCCGGGCGGCGACCAGTGCCATCTGGCCCGACGGGTCGAGCCGGCGGGCCTCGACCTTCGCCAGGACGTCCGCGGCGGGCACCGCGAGTTGCGCGGCGAACGTGACGGGCAGCTCGTACCGGTCCACCCAGTCGGCCGTGATGGTGTGGGCACCGGACCGGCCCTCGAGGGCGGCCTGCCAGCTGCCGGGGAGGTCCCCTGCCAGCGGGGTGGTCGCTCCGAGCCCGGTGACGACGACCTTGCGCGGCGTGCTGTCAGCCATGTCGTGCTCCTCGTGTGCTCCGGTCCGGTGCCCCCGCCGGACAGCTTCTGCCGGCGCTCAGCCCTGCGCGCTCTGGATGTACGAGACCGCATCGCCGACGGTCTTGAGGTTCTTGACGTCGTCGTCGGGGATCCGCACGCCGAACTTCTCCTCGGCGTTCACCACGATCGTCATCATCGACAGCGAGTCGATGTCGAGGTCGTCCGTGAAGCTCTTGTCGGACTGGACGGCGTCGACGGCAAGGCCCGTCTCCTCGTTGACGATCTCGGCGAGACCCTCGAGGATCTCCTGCTCGCTCTGTGCCATGCGGATGGACTCCTTCGTTGGTGGGGCTGGACGGATTGGGTGTACGGGGACCTTACGGCAGCTCGACGACCTGGGCCGCGTACGTGAGGCCGGCGCCGAAGCCGATGAGCAGGGCGAGGCCGCCGTGCGGCGCCTGCCCCTCCTCGAGCATGCGCTCCATGGCCAGCGGGATGGACGCCGCGGAGGTGTTGCCCGACTGCTCGATGTCGTAGGACACGGGAACGCTCTCGGGCAGCCCGAGCTGCTTGACCATCGCCGAGACGATGCGCGCATTCGCCTGGTGCGGGATGAAGGCCGCCAGATCGGCGGCGGTGATGCCGGCGGCGTCCAGGGCCTTCTGGGCCACCGGGGCCATCTGCCAGACGGCCCACCGGAACACCGTCTGGCCGGCCATCCTCAGCGCCGGCCAGGGCGCGTCCGGCATATCCCGGTACTCGATCCACGACGCCTTGTTGACGATCGTGTCCCATTGCGACCCGTCGGCACCCCAGACGGTGGGGCCGATTCCCGGGGTCTGGCTCGGCCCGACCACGACCGCCCCGGCGCCGTCGCCGAAGATGAACGCGGTGGACCGGTCGTGCAGGTCGGTGAAGTCCGACAGCTTCTCGACGCCGACGACCAGCACGTTGCGGGCGGAGCCGCTGCGGACCATGTCGTTGGCGAGGCTGACCCCGTAGCAGAAGCCGGCGCACGCGGCCGAGATGTCCATCGCCGCGGCCGGGGTCGCGCCGAGCCGGTGGGCGAGCAGAGCGGCGGAGGAGGGCGTCTGGTACAGGTGGGTCACGGTGGCGACGAGGACGGCGTCGATATCGGCGGCGGCGAGCCCGGCGCGCCCGATCGCGACCTGGGATGCCTTCTCGGCCATGTCCGTGACGGACTCCTCCGGCGCGGCCCAGCGCCGGCTGACGATGCCGGAGCGCTCCCGGATCCACTGATCCGAGGAGTCGATGGCCTCGACGAGCTCGTCGTTGTACACCACGCGCTCGGGGCGGTAGCCGCCCACGGAGAGGATGCGCGCGTACGGCGACCCGACCGGCGCGGACAAGCGGGCGGCCCTGGCGGGGTGGGCCGCGACGGGTTCGCTGACTCGGTCGGTAGGGCCGGCGGGGCTGGTCGCAGGCTCGGTCATCACGCACCTCCGGGGGCGTTGGTCAGCGCGGACGATGCGGCGACGTCGCCGGTCCCCGCGGAGTGGGTCTCGACGAGCGCCCTGGCCGCGGGCAGGTCGTCGGGGGTCTTCAGGGCGACGATCTCGACCCCCGGCAGAGCGCGCTTGGCGAGGCCGGCGAGCGTGCCCGCGGGTGGCAGCTCGAGCAGGCCGGTGACGCCGAGCTCACGCAGGGTAGCCATGCACAGGTCCCACCGCACCGGGTTGCTCACCTGGTCGACGATCCGCCGCAGCGCCTCGCCGCCGGTCTCGACGACCGCGCCGTCGGCGTTGGAGAGCAGCCGGGTCCTCGGGTCCCGCGGGGTGATCGCCCGGGCGTACCCGGCGAGCACCTCGACGGCGGAGGCCATGTGGGGCGTGTGGAATGCCCCCGCGACCTGCAGCGGGACGATCCGGGTCTTCGGCGGCGGGTCCGCGGCCAGCGCGGCGAGCCGGTCCAGCGTGCCCGCGGCGACGACCTGCCCCGCGGCGTTCGTGTTCGCCGCTGTGAGCCCGTGCCGTTCGATCGCCGCGGTCACCTCGTCGGGGTTCCCGCCGAGGACCGCAGTCATGCCCGTCGGCGTGACCCCGCTGGCGTCGGCCATCGCCCAGCCGCGCTCGCGCACCAGGACCAGGGCCTGCTCCGCGGTCACCACACCGCTGAGCGCCGCTGCGGTGAGCTCGCCCACCGAGTGCCCGGCGACCACGCCGGCGACGCGCGCGGCGTCGGCGGGCTCGTCGAGCGTGCCGGGGGCCACGGCGGGCAGGGTCGCCAGGCCGGCGGCCACGATGAGCGGCTGCGCGACGGCGGTGTCCCGGATCGTGTCGGCGTCCGACGTCGTCCCGTGGGCGACGAGGTCGAGCCCGGCGACAGCGCTCAGCCACCGTAGCCGCTCGGCGACGTCGGCGAGCCCAAGCCATGGCGTGAGGAACCCGGGCGTCTGGGAACCCTGCCCCGGGCAGACGATCGCTAACACCGTTCCAGACTCACCTGCCCAGGTCCCGCTGCGCGCTGTCACCGACACGAACCTTTCGCCACCGGATTGGAGGATTCCACCAAAGGGGTCGTCGTCACGAGGCGCGATGTGGCGCGTCCGCGAGGCGACCTGCGGCGATGGCGACCTGGAGGACGAACCCCTCGCGGGGGTCCGCCGGATCCCAGCCGGTGACCTTCGCCACACCCCTCAGTCTGTACCGCACCGTGTTGGGGTGCACGAACAGCAGCCGGGCCGCCGCCTCGATGGACCGGCCGTGCTCGAGGAAGGCCGCGACCGTGGTCAGCAGCACGGGATCTGCCTCCGCGAGTGGCCGGTACACCCGGTCGACGAGGGTCCGGCGAGCGACGGCGTCCCCGCTGAGGACCCGTTCCGGCAGCAGGTCGTCCGCGGCCACCGGCCGCGGCGCCGCCGGCCAGGCCCGGGCGGCGACCACCCCGGCCAGGGCGGCCCGGGCCGAGCGGCCCGCCTCCGCCAGGGTGGGGACGACCGGCCCGGTCACCACCGGACCGGGGCCGAAGTGCCCGGCCAGGGCCGGTGCGGCGGCGAGCGGGTCGGCCCGGCGGCCCAGGACGACGACGATCCGGTCCCCCTGGACGCCGAGGAGCGTGTCGGCCCCCTGCACGGCCGCCGCGCGCCGCAGGGTGTCCACGATGTCGCCGACGAGTCCCCGCGGGGTGGTTCCGACGACGACGGTCACCTGATCGGCGCTCGCCCAGCCCAGCGCGGCCGCCCGGGACCGCAGCGCGTCGTCGGCCTCCCCCCGCAGGAGGGCGTCGACGAGGAGCGCCTCCAGCCGGGCGTCCCATGCGCCCCGAGCCTCGGCGGCGCGGGCGTAGATCCGGGCGGCGGCGAACGCCACCTCGCGGGAGTAGCGCAACGCGGCCACGCGCAGCTGCTGCTCGTGAGCGGGGGCGGCGAGCGCGGGGGCCTCGGACTCCACCGTGTCGACCACCGTGCGCAGCAGCTGCAGGGCCTGCTGCAGGGAGACCGACCGGGTGAGCTCGCGGGGTGCGGTGCCGAACACGTCGGGGCTGACCTCGGGCTCCTGTCCAGGACGCTCGCCCGCCACCTGGTACCACGCCAGGAAGGCGGCGATGCCGGCCTGCGCGACCAGGCCCACCCA
>DATKNA010000291.1:0-20651 GCA_035541595.1 Kineosporiaceae bacterium
CGCCGCCGGAGATGACGAGGACGGCCCCCTCGTGCCACACGTGCCAGGCGAGCCGGTGCCGCTCGGCACCGGCAGGCTTGACCCAGACGACGCCGCTCTTGGCGAAGCCCTCCGTGACGAGCGCGAACTCCTCCGGGTCGAGCGCCGGCGGCACGTCGTCCATACCGCCCGAGCCTGCCACAGCCCTCCGTGCGGCAGCTACCGTGTGACCGCCCCCCTCACGCGTGCACGCCTTGTGCTGGCATGCACGCGTTGTGCCGCTCCGGCGCGCCCCCTACAGCGACACAACACGTGCAACCTCGCACAACGGGTGCACGGGGCTGTGCTGGAGTGCAGGGGTGGTCGAGGTCACCCGGGCAGTGGGGCACGCCGATCCGGCGTGTCGGTACCGTCCGGGGGCAGGACCGTGACGAGGAGGCCGACCATGACCGATGTGCTCGCAGCTGCCGGCGACGCCGGGGACACCGGCGGCGGCCGGCCCGGCGACGGCGCGCCGACCCGCCCCGTCCGGCCCCGGCGCTCGAACCTCGCCGTCCCGGGGTCGAGCCCCAAGATGATCGACAAGGCCCGGACGCTGCCCGTCGACCAGGTCTTCCTCGATATCGAGGACGCGGTCGCCCCGATCGCGAAGGCGGACGCCCGCAAGACCATCGTCGCCGCGCTCACCGAGGGTGGCTGGGGCGACCGGGTCCGCGTGGTCCGGGTGAACGACTGGACGACGCCCTGGACCTACCGCGACGTCGTCGAGGTCGTCGAGGGCGCCGGCGCTGACCTGGACTGCATCATGCTGCCCAAGGTCCAGTCGGCCGACCAGATCGTCGCGCTCGACCTGCTGCTGACCCAGATCGAGCGCACTGTCGGCCTCCGGCTCGGCCGGATCGGGATCGAGGCCCAGATCGAGAACGCCCGCGGACTGCTCGAGGTCGACGCGATCGCCAAGGCCAGCCCGCGGATCGAGACGATCATCTTCGGCCCGGCCGACTTCATGGCCTCGATCAACATGAAGAGCCTCGTCGTGGGCGAGCAGCCGCCCGGCTACGACGTCGGGGACGCCTACCACCACATCCTCATGTCGATCCTGCTCGCGGCGCGTGCCAACGGGAAGCAGGCCATCGACGGTCCGTACCTGGCGATCCGGGACGTCGACGGCTTCCGGCGGGTCGCCGGCAGGTCGGCGGCGCTCGGGTTCGACGGCAAGTGGGTGCTCCACCCCGGCCAGGTGGACCCCGCGAACGAGATCTTCAGTCCCCGGCAGGAGGACTACGACCAGGCGGAGGACATCCTCGACGCCTACGGCTGGTTCACCTCGGAGGCCGGCGGGGCGCGCGGGGCGGCGATGCTCGGCGACGAGATGATCGACGAGGCCAGCCGCAAGATGGCCCTCGTCGTCGCCGGGAAGGGCCGCGCGGCGGGGATGAAGCGCAGCCACTCGTGGACGCCGCCGGACGTGTAGCCCGGCCGGCGAGACCGCCCGTCAGCTCTCGGCGACGCCGAAGCCCACGTCGGAGACGGCCAGGTCCCTGTACTTCTGGGACGGGTAGACCGACAGCACCTCGAGGCGCACGGTCCTCGTGGTGCCGAACGCGTGACCGAACGTCTGCGGCGCCCGGTCGTCCCGCAGCGTCCAGGTCGCGCTGCCGGCGTCCGTGATCACCGTGACGGTCTTGACCCGTTCGTTGAGCAGGTAGAGGTCGACGGGCGAGCCGTCACTGCGGGTCAGGGTCTTCTGGTACCCGTTGCGGATCGTGATCGTGCGCAGGTCCACAGGGCCGGAGAAGGTGTAGGTCAAGCTGGCGCCGGCGCCCTGGCCGTCGCTGTTCCAGGCCGTCTCGGGCCGGCCGTCCAGCGTGTTGGCGGCGGCGTAGCTGATCCCTCCGTCGGCCCGCTGGGTCGTGGACGCCGTCGCGCGGACGTCCGAGCGGCTGACCGGGGCGACGTCCGGGAACCCCGGCGACCCGCCCGCCGCCGAGGTCGAGGTCGCGTCCTCGCCTGCGCCGCTGCGCAGGCCCGCCACCGCGACGAGGCCGACCAGCGCCAGGCCGGCCGCACCCGCCAGCACGGCGATCCCGCGATGCCGCCGGGCATGCTCCGGTGCGGAGATCGGCGGAATCGACGGCGGCGCGACCGACAGCGCGGACGGCGTTGCGTCGGGCTGGCGCGGCGGCACCGACCCGCCGGCGTGGGGGAGGCCGAACTCGGACGTGGCGTCGGGCACCAGGGGGAGGACGAGGGTGGCGTCCGGGGCGTCCCGGACATTCGGCCCGCCTCGGTCGTCCGGGGCGGGCGGGCCGGGGACCGGCGCACCCTCGGGGGGGTGCTCCGGTGTGGGCCCGGCGGCGGACGCCGGGACGTGGCCGCAGTGCGGGCACGGGGCGTCTGCGGCGACGAGGCGCCGGCAGGAGGCGCAGGCGATGCTCACGACACCGCCGGACGGCGGGTCGCTGCGGTCGGCCGGTGCCCGGCGCTCGGTCAGTCCGGTCGAGTCGAATGGCGACGACACCCCACCGACGGTACCGGCCGTCGGGGTGACGCCCGCTCAAGCGAGGCTCGCCTGCTGCCGACACCGGTGCGTATGGGCAGATCGCGTCGCCGGCCCCGATCGTTCGGCTCGTTCCTGGCGGCGGCCCTCCTGCTGCCCGCCGTCCTCGCGTCGGCGGTGCTCGTGCCCGCGGCGCCGGCCCGCGCGGACGCCCTCGGGCCGTTCAGCTGCCTGCCCGTGAACGGGCTGTCGTCGCGATTCGTCAACGCGCCGTCCGACCTGCTCCGCGGTCGGCTGACGATCCCGGGCTACCGGCCGGTCGCCATCGGGACGGGGTCCGTCGACTGGGGGATCGACCCCTATCACAGCTCCGGCTGGCGCCGGCTGTTCCTCAGCCTGAAATGGGTGGAGTCGCTGACGGACGGCTACCGGCGCAGCGGCGACCGCGCCTACCTCGACCGCGCCACGCAGATCGTCCGGGATTTCGCGGCTCACGTCCCGGCCGGCGGCGGCCGATTCCCGGACGACGCCTGGAACGGCATGTACGCGGGGCAACGCACGACCGTGCTCACCTGCCTGGAATCGGTGGGCGGACCGTCGGGTTGGCTGCGCGACGCGCTGGTGACGCATGGCCGCTGGCTCGCGGCGAACGACCCCGGGGACTGGAACCAGGGGGTCAACGCCGCCATCGGGCTCCTGGGCGCCGCCTGCCTGACGGGGTCGCCTGCCTGGGCGTCGCTCGCCCAGGCGCGGTTCGACCGGATGGCCCGGACGACCATCGACGCCGAGGGCGCCGTCGGGGAGCAGTCCACCGGATACCTGGACTATCTGCTCGGCCTCTGGCGCACGGCGGTCGACAAGCTCACCCAGTGCGGGCGGCCGGTCCCGGCCGGCCTGATCGCCCGGCTCGCCGCGGCGCGGGACTTCCTCGCCTGGGCCACGACCCCGGCGGGCACCCTGGAGCAGCTCGGCGACTCCGATGCCACACCGGCCCACGTCGACGATCCCTCGTCCGCCCTCGCGTACGCGGTCTCGGGCGGCGCGAGCGGCACGCCGCCGGTCGGCACGACGAGGATCTACAGCGCCGGTTGGGTGTTCGGCCGTGACAGCTGGTCACCATTCCGGACGTCGATGTACTGGACCCAGCGGTTCGGACCCGGCCGGGCCTACCACGGTCATCAGGACCACCTCTCGCTGACGCTGTGGGACCGCGGGTCGCCGCTGCTCGTCGACCCGGGCTACGCCACCGGGCCGTATCGCGACTGGCTGATGGGTCCCTTCGCGCACAACGCGACCGTCGCCGTCGGCGCGCGCTTCGACAAGCACGCCGCCACCCCGCTCACCGCCTCCGCGGCCGGCCCCGGATGGTTCTCGACCAGCATGGGCGACCACGCCTGGGACGGCGCCGGGCGGATCCGGACGACGTTCGTCGACACCGACCGGCACGTCCTCCTCGTGCTCGACCACGCCCGCCGCACCACGCCGGGCGGCTGGAGGCAGCTGTGGCACGTGCCGGCGGGATCGCACGTCGCCGTCCTCGGGCGCGCGGCCGCGGTCGTCGACGTCCCCGGCGGGAAGGCCCGGTTGCACGTGGTGTCGCCGGCCCTGCCCGGCCAGGTGCTCGGCGCCGGCGCGATCGCCGCGGTGATCGGCGGCCGCGGGGCCGTCGCCGGCCGGACGTCGCCCCGGACGAGCTCCCGCGGTCTCGCGCCCGTGGTCGTCGTCAGCCGGGCCGAGCGCACCGCGACCTTCCTCACCGTGCTCGTCTCCGGCGCACCGGGCTCGACTGCGTCGGCGACGGTCCGGACGGCGTCCGGCCGGGCCTTCGTCGACGTCACCATCGACGGCGTGACGAGGACGTACCGGCTGACTCGGACCGGCTTCGCCCGCTGACGCCCGTTCCCTGGGTCCCCTCCCTCCCCTCCTCGTGATCATGCAATCCCCGCTGATCATGCAATCTGTGTCGATCAAGTAACCGAGTCGTCACTTGATCAACACGGATTGCATGATCAGCGCAGATCGGGCCCGGAGGGCACCTCGCAGGACGCGACGACGTGGCGTCCGGTGGCACCGGTCACAGATTCGACGGATGCGTCCCGGCGAGGGGATGTCGATACTTCACCCATGGGCCGACTGCAGCACACCGAGGGACTGACGGACGTCCAGCAGGAGATCCTGGCGGCGGTGCGCAGGTTCGTGGACGAGCAGGTGTTGCCGGTCGCGACCGAGCTGGAGCACAAGGACGAGTACCCCACCGAGATCGTCGAGGGTCTGAAGGAGATGGGGGTCTTCGGGCTGACGATCGACGAGGAGTACGGCGGGGTGGGGGAGTCCCTGCTGACGTACGCACTGGTCGTCGAGGAGCTGTCCCGCGGGTGGATGAGCCTGTCCGGGATCGTCAACACCCACTTCATCGTCGCCTACCTGATCACCCAGCACGGGACGGCGGAACAGAAGTCGCGCTACCTGCCGCGGATGGCGACCGGCGAGGTCCGGGGTGCGTTCTCGATGTCCGAGCCGCACACGGGCTCGGACGTGGCGGCGATCAGCACGCGTGCGAGCCACGAGGATGGACCGGACGGGCAGCCCGGGTGGACGATCACTGGTCAGAAGATGTGGCTGACCAACGGCGGTTCGGCGAACCTGGTGGCGGTGCTGACCGTGACCGAGCTCGGCGAGGCCAGCCCGTACCGCAACATGACGACGTTCCTCATCCCGAAGCCGCCCGGCTTCGGGGCCGTCGCGCCCGGGCTGCTCGTCCCAGGCAAGATCGAGAAGATGGGCTACAAGGGGGTGGACACCACCGAACTCGTCTTCGACGGCTATCGCACGACGGACGCGGCGGTGCTCGGCGGCGTCCCCGGCCGGGGCTTCTACCAGATGATGGACGGGGTCGAGGTCGGGCGGGTGAACGTCGCGGCCCGGGGCTGCGGGGTGGCGATGCGGGCGTTCGAGCTGGCCATCGCGTACGCGCAGCAGCGGGAGACGTTCGGTCGGCCGATCGCGGAGCACCAAGCCGTGCAGTTCCGGCTCGCCGAGATGGCCACCAAGATCGAGGCCGCCCACCAGATGACCGTGATGGCCGCCCGCTTGAAGGACTCCGGCCAGCGCAACGACCTGGAGGCGGGGATGGCCAAGTACCTCGCCAGCGAGTACTGCCGCGACGTGGTCGAGGACTCCTTCCGGATCCACGGCGGCTACGGGTACTCCAAGGAGTACGAGATCGAGCGGCTCTACCGGGAGGCCCCGATGCTGCTCATCGGCGAAGGCACCGCCGACATCCAACGGATGATCATCGGACGCCGGCTGCTCGAGGAGTACCGCCTCCACCCCTGATCCTCACGCTCAGATGTGATCTTGCAATCCAAAGTGATCACGACATGAATCACGGCCAAGGGTGGGGGCGGGCCGCGTTGGCCGAAGCCCGATCACGCTGAGTGCACCGAGTACGCTCCGATCGCGCCGAAGAGGTCGTGATCCGGTAACGGTCCGGTCATCCCGGCGACCGGCCGCCCAGGACGATCGTCTACGCTGCGTAGTGCGGGACTGATCTCGTCGAGCAGGGGAGAATCCGTGATCACGACTCGTCGGCGCGTGCTGGCCGCCATCTCGGTTCCCGTCGCGGCGCTCGCCGCGCTCGCCGTGGGGCAGACCTCTGTCGCCGTCGCCGCCTCGGCAACCTCGTCCGCGTCCCTGTCGGCCGCCCAGGCAGCATCGGCCTCGGTCGCGGCGGCCTCGGCCGCAACCTCGTCGTCCCCGCTGCTCACGCGGGGCAGCAAGGGCGCCGCCGTCCTCGCGGCACAGAAGCGCCTCGCGGCGCTCGGGTACTGGCTGGGGACCCCGGACGGCGTGTACGGCGACAAGACGGTCCATGCGGTCATCGCACTGCAGAAGGTGGCCGGGCTCGCTCGCGACGGCGTCATCGGTCCGAAGACCACCAGGGCCCTGGCCGCCGGCGTCCGGCCCAAGGCCCGCACGACCCGCGGCGACGTCATCGAGGTGGACCTCGCGCACCAGGTCGTGCTCGCCGTCCACTCGGGGCGGGTCAACCTCGTGTTCGACGCGTCCACGGGATCCGGCGCGTACTACTACAGCCTGGGCCGTCTGCACCACGCGGTCACGCCGAAGGGCACGTACCACGTCTACCGCGCCGTCAACGGCTGGGACCCGGGGCCACTGGGCAAGCTCTACCGCCCGCGGTACTTCAACGGCGGTATCGCCGTGCACGGTTACCCCTCGGTGCCGACCTACCCGGCCTCCCACGGCTGCGTCCGGGTGACGATCGCGGCGATTGACTACGTCTGGGCCCGCAACCTCATGCCGATCGGCAGGGCGGTCGTCGTCCGGTGACCCGCGGGGACCCCTGAGTCCGGGCGGGTCGTCGAGCGGCACGAGGGACCTCCACGGCGAGCCGCTCCGATCATGGTGAAGGATGGGACCATGTCCAACCTGGGCCCGCTCGGCGGCAACCAGATGCGCGTCCCGACACCGCCGCGGGGCGACACCATCGCGCGGTACGCCACGTACCTGGAGGCGCAGCGGGCCGTCGACTATCTCTCCGACCAGGCGTTCCCGGTCCAGTTCGTCACCATCGTCGGCACCGGGCTGCGCATGGTCGAGCGGGTCACGGGTCGGCTGACGTACCCGAAGGTCGCGGGTGCCTCGGCGCTGTCCGGCGCCTGGTTCGGCCTCTTCGTCGGGCTCGTCCTGTCGCTCTTCGGCGGGAGCAACGGCGCCGTTCTTCCCGCCGCGGTCCTGTTCGGCGCCGGGTTCGGCATCCTGTTCGGGATCATCTCCTACTCGCTCACCGGAGGTCGGCGCGACTTCACGTCGTCCAGCCAGATCGTCGCGAGCGAGTACGAGGTGCTGTGCCTGCCGGAGCAGGCCGGGCGGGCCCGCGAGTTGCTGGGGCAGCTGCAGGCCCGGGGAGAGGTGCACTCGCTGGGAGGACCGGTCGGAGGGTCCGGCGCGGGCAACCCCTACGCGCCGCCCATGGCGCCGCCGCCCTACGGATCGTCCCCGCCCTCCTACGGGTCGCCGCCCTCGCCCTACGGGCCGCCCCCCGGCGCCCAGGGCCCCGGCCTGCCGCCGCCGGCGTACCTGCCGCCTGCAGGAGCCCAGCCGCCGGCGGAACCCGAGCCACCCGTGATCGGGCCCACCTACGGCGAGATGATCGAGCGGCAGCGCCGGGAGCGTGAGGCCGCTGAGCGCGCCCGCCGCGAGCAGCAAGCATCGCAGGAGCGCGCCGCCGAAGCACGGGCCGCCCGGGAACAGGCCGCCCGGGAACAGGGCGCCGAGCGCGGGGTCGCGGAGGAGCCCGCAGCCGCCGAGCCCGAGACGGCCCGGGAGCCCGCAGCCGGCGAGCAGCCGTCGGACCGGCCGGGGTCCGACCAGCAGCCGTCGGGCCGGCCGGGGTCCGACCAGC
This sequence comes from Kineosporiaceae bacterium, assembly GCA_035541595.1. Taxonomy (GTDB): domain Bacteria; phylum Actinomycetota; class Actinomycetes; order Actinomycetales; family Kineosporiaceae; genus DATKNA01. The sequence continues at coordinate 7,905 of DATKNA010000291.1, forward strand.
AGCCGTCGGGCCGGCCGCCGGCGGATCAGTCCTCGCCCGACCCCGGCGGCTCGCGCCGCGACGTCTGAGCCTCGGGGTAGGCGATCTCGCCGTAGGCCGGCACGTCGATCGCCGGTGTCCGGGTCGCCGTCGCCGTCAGCACCGCGTCGAGCACCGCCAGCGTGACGGCGGTCGCCGCGGCGGACTGCAGGGTGAGCAGTGCGGGGCGCGGCACCGGCACCTCCCCGGTGGCCAGGGTGAAGACCGTGTCCCCGTCGCGCAGCGTGTGGGAGGGGTCGACGGCCCGCGCCAGACCGGCGTGCGCCGCGGTCGACGTCCGTCGCGCTTGCGCCGGGTCGAGCGCCGCGTTCGTGGCGACGACCGCCAACGTGGTGTTGACCGGTGGGGCTGCCCACCCACCGGCGGGTGGCAACGGCGGTGGAGTGGCCAGCTCCACGAGCCGTGGCCGGGCGGCCGGATCGGGCGGTGCCGGCCGCTGCAGGCCGGGCGGCACGAAGGCGGTTCCGAGCAGCGTGCCGGACACCGGATCGACGGGGGTCCCCACGGCGTTGACGACCGCCAGCGCCCCGACCACCACGCCGTCCAGACCCGGCACGGGCAGTGAGGCCGTTCCGACCCCGCCCTTCAACCGGCCGAACCCGACCAACGCACCCGTTCCGGCCCCGATGCAGCCGCGGTCGGGCGACGCGGGCCCGATCTCCCCGGTGCGGGCCGCCGCCTCGACCGCGCGCCGACCGAGGTCGGCGTCCGGTCTCGCGCGGGGATCCCCGCCCCGACCGAGATCGAAGATCGCCGCAGCCGGGACGATGGGCACGACCAGGGCGTCCGGCCGGCCGGGAGGGCCCACCCCGAACCCCCGGCCCTGTTCCTCGCACCACGCCTGCACACCCGTCGCCGAGGCCAACCCGTAGGCGCTCCCACCGGTGAGGACCACGGCGTCCACCGTCGGTACCACGGTGGTCGGGTCGAGCGCGTCCGTCTCGTGGGTCCCCGGCCCGCCGCCGCGGACGTCGACCGCGCCGACTGTGCCCGCCGGTGGCAGGACCACGGTGACGCCGGTCAGCCAGCCGTCGCCCGTCCGCGTGGCGTGCCCGACCTGGACGCCGCGGACGTCGGTGATCGCGCCCCAGCGTGCCGACACGGTCAGAGCCACCCGTTGCGCCTGAAGCCCCGGTACAGCACCGCGCAGACCGTCAGCATGGTCGCGAGCACCACGGGCTGGCCCCGGGCCGTGCGGAGCTCGGGTCTGAACTCCACGCATGAGCTGGTAGATCCGCTCGATGTCGGTCTTCGCCCGGGGCCCGAAGACATTGGTCTCGATCTCCTCGATCTCCTGGTTCACGGCGTCGACGACCAGCAGGTACGTCGAGCTCGAGGCGAGGCTAACCCCTTGCGCCGCCGTACGATCGACTCGTGCACAGGCGGGAGGTGCTCGCCCGGTTGGGGCTGACGGGGGCCGGGGCCGTGGTCGGCGCCGGCCTGGCCGGGTTCGGCGAGGACCAGCTGATCCAGCACGCGACCCCCGCCTCCTTCGCCTCGACGCTCGCGCCGGCCTGCGCCCGGGGCTACAGCCAGCTCTGGTGGTCCGGCCCCGGTTCCGGCATGGTCGTCGCGCTGACCTTCGACGACGGGCCCACCACGCAGTTCACCGCCCACGTGCTCGACCTGCTGGACCGGGCCGGCGTGCCGGCCACGTTCTTCGTCATCGGGGAGGCTGCCCGGCGACATCCCGACCTGGTGCGCCGCACCCGGGACGCCGGCCACGAGATCCAGAACCACAGCCAGGACCACGTCAGCGCGGCGCTGCTCGACCGCTCCCAGGTGCGCGCGGCGATGGAGCGCGGGGCGGACACGATCGAGCGGCTCGTCGGGCGGCGCCCGCAGTGGTACCGCCCGCCGCGCGGCGAGGTGACCTCGGCGACGTTGCTGGCGGCCCGGCAGACGGGTCACACGGTCGCGCTGTGGTCCCTGGCCCGGGACGACCACGGCGAACTCCCGGACGGCGACAGCGCCGGCGTCGGGCGCCACCTGCGGGCCGCGGTGCACCCCGGAGACGTGGTCGACCTTCACGACGGCATCGGCCGCTCCTCGTTCGCCGGGGAGGTCGACGAGCAACTGGTGCGCCGCCGTCGCGCGGAGCTCACCGTGCTGCCGGAGGTGATCGAGGCCTGGCGCGAGCAGGGCTACACCTTCGCCCGGCTGTCGGACCTCATCCCACCCGCTGTCTCCGGGGGAGGTTCCTCGTGATCAGGGTCCGGGCTCAGCCGGTGTCCGCGACGGTCAGCCGCGCAGCCGCGCCATCCAGGATTCGACGTCGTCCGGACGCCGCGGCACCATCGCGGAGAGGTTCTCGCAGCCGTCCCGGGTGACGACCACGTCGTCCTCGATCCGGACGCCGATGCCGCGCAACTCCTCGGGCACGAGCAGGTCGTCCGAACGGAAGTACAGCCCGGGCTCGATCGTGAAGACCATGCCCGGTTCGAGCACTCCGTCGAGGTACATCTCGCGCCTCGCCTGGGCGCAGTCGTGGACGTCGATGCCGAGGTGGTGGCTCGTCCCGTGCACCATCCACCGGCGGTGGTACTGGCCCTGCTCGGCCAGCGCCTCCTCGACGCCCACGCCGTCGGGCAATAGCCCCCACTCGCACAGCCGGGTCGCGACGACCCTCATCGCCGCCTCGTGGAGCTCCCGGAACGTCCGGCCCGGCCGGGCCACCTCGAACGCCGCGTCCGCGGCCTCGAGCACCGCCTCGTAGACCCGCCTCTGCGCCGGGGAGAACCGCCCCGACACGGGCAGCGTCCGGGTGACGTCGGCGGTGTACAGCGAGTCGACCTCGACGCCGGCGTCGACGAGCACGAGATCCCCCTCGTGCACCTCGCCGTCGTTGCGGATCCAGTGCAAGGTGCAGGCATGCGCGCCGGCGGCGGCGATCGTGTCGTAGCCGACGCCGTTGCCCTCACGGCGCGCGCGCCCCTCGAACGCCGTCTCGACGACGCGCTCTCCGCGGGGCGACCGCACGGCCTCCTCGAGGGCGCGCACGATGTCCTCGAACCCGCGGGCGGTCGCCGCCACGGCCAGCCGCATCTGCTCGATCTCGTAGGCGTCCTTGACCAGGCGGAGCTCGCTGACGGCACGGGCCAGCTCGGCGTCGGCTCCGGGCCCGTCCCCGACGTCCAGCCCCCGTGCCTGCTCGAGCGCCTCCTCCACGGAGGCGTCCGCGCCGCGCATCACCCGCACGGTCACCCCGCCCTCACCGACGTCCTTGCGGATCGCGTCGGCGAGCTCGTCCAGGTGCCGGACGTCGAGCCCGGTCAGCGCGGCGATCTCCGCGCACGAGGGTCGCACGCCGACCCACAGCTCGCCGTAGCGTGCGTCGGCGTAGAACTCCTCGGTGTCCCGGTCGGCTCGCGGGCGGAAGAACAGTACGGCGTCGTGCCCGGCCGGCGCGCCGTCCTCGCCCGCGCGCGGCTCGAGCACCAGGACGGCGTCCGGCTCCTGGTCCGTCCCGAGGCCGGTGAGGTGGGCGAAGGCGCTGTGCGGCCTGAACCGATAGTCCGTGTCGTTGCTGCGCACCCGCAGAGTGCCGGCCGGCAGGACCAGGCGTTCGCCGGGGAACCGGACGGACAGCTGGTCTCGGTGGCGGGCGGCGGTCTCGGCGCCGGCCGCGCGGGCCGGGACGCCGTCCCGCCACGGCTGCCAGCCCGAGGCGATGAACCTCTTGAACGCCTCCGACCGCGGCCGTTGCCGGTGCTCGACCTCCTCGACCTGGTGGTCTCCAGGCGAGGCTTCCGGCGCGGCGGGGGTGGAGGGTTCGCTGGTCATGGTTTCATCGTCGCACCGTCCCGGCACGGTGCGACCCTGCGTGCGTCGCCACGCCGGCCGGCGTGAGCGACGGCACGTCGTGTCGCGGTGACCCTTGTCGGGCGGGGCGCCAGGATGGCCCGGACGACGTCGGCGAGGAGGCCATCGATGCAGTTCGGGCGGACCTACGAGGAGTTCGAGGTCGGGGCGGTCTACCGGCACTGGCCGGGCAAGACGATCACCGAGTACGACGACCACCTCTTCTGCCTGCTCACGATGAACCACCATCCGCTGCATCTCGACGCGCACTACGCCGAGACCTCGACCCAGTTCGGGCGCAACGTCGTCGTCGGGAACCTGGTCTACTCGGTCCTGCTCGGGATGTCGGTGCCCGACGTCTCCGGCAAGGCCATCGCGAACCTCGAGATCGAGTCGCTGCGACACGTCGCCCCGGTCTTCCACGGCGACACGCTGTACGGCGAGACGACGGTGCTCGACAAGCGTGAGTCGGCGTCGAAGGACGACCGGGGCATCGTCGCGGTCGAGACGATCGGCTACACCCAGGAGGGCACCGTCGTCTGCGTCTTCCGGCGGAAGGTCCTGGTGCCCAAGCGTGGCTACCTCGAGGCCCGCGGCGGCGACCAGCCGGGAAGGCCGGCACCCCGGCGCTGACCAGGCTGAGGTCACGCCCCGAGGGGATGATGGCCGGCACCCGTCCGGGACCGGACGTCGATGCGCGCCGGGTGCGGTCGCGACCCCGGCCAGCGGGTCGACGGCGCCCGCTCACCGGCGATCGGTTCTTGACCTGCCGGTCCCGGCGGGGGAACGTCGAGGGGTGACCGGAAACCTCAGGTGCCCTCGCTGTGGGCGGGTCGTGCGCCCACCCGGGCTGTGGTCCGACGCGTGGACGTGCCCCGTGCACGGTGCCGTGGCGCCGCTGCATCCCCCGATGGTCGGGTCCGACGAGGTGCTGCGTCAGCTCGGCCAGCGCTCGCTGGTTCCGATCTGGCTGCCCTGGCCGCTCCCGATGGGGTGGCTCGTGTCCGGCGTGCAGCAGGCCGGCGACGACCACACCGGGCCGGTCGCGACGGTTCTCGCCTGCTCGGGGCCCAACCCGCTCACGGTCGACGTGGACGACCTCTCGGCCGACCTCCTGCTCGTCGCCGAGCAGCCGGGGATCGGTCTGGGTGCCCACCTCGCCGGCCTGGAGGAGCTCGACCCGGGCAACCGGGTCGCGACCGGCTCGCCGAGTGTGAAGCTCGTCGCCGCGGGGCACGACACCCCGCTGTGGGCCGTGGACGTCGACGGCGCGTCGGCGTTCGTCGGCGAGGCCGTGGGCGTCTGGCTGTGGGCGATCGCGTGGCCCGGCACCGCCGCGGCGGTGCTGCTGGAGCAGTTCGAGCTCCGCGACGCCTCGGACCCGGACAACCTCTTCGACCTGCCGTACGGGGCGCTCTCGCCACGCCTGGGTCCGCCCGGGTAGCGCGGCTGAGCATTCCCCGTGCGGGGGACGACTCCCCGCGTGTGGGGTCGCGCCGACTCCTTCCCTCGCCGTGCCCCCACTCGCCTGCGCCAGCCCCACACCCGCCCGAGGGTGTGGCCGTCGACGTCGGTGGTCGCCTCTAGGGTGACCTGCGTGCGGATCGACCTCCACGTCCACTCGACGGCGTCCGACGGCACCTCGCCGCCGGCCGCCGTGATGGCGGAGGCGGCCGCGGCCGGGCTCGACGTGGTCGCCCTGACCGACCACGACACGACGGCCGGGTGGGGCGAAGCCGCCCGCGCCGTCGGCGACGTCGGCGTCAGCCTCGTGCCCGGCGCGGAGATCTCCTGTCAGGCGGGCGGCATCAGCGTGCACCTGCTCTCCTACCTGCAGGACCCGACCGAGCCCGAGCTCCTCGCGGAGATGCAGCGCACCCGGACCGACCGGCTGAGCAGGGTCCGCCGGATGGTCGACCGCATCGCTCGGGACTACCCGCTGACCTGGGAGGAGGTGGCTGCGCAGGTCGAGCCGGGTGCCACCGTCGGGCGTCCCCACATCGCCGACGCCATGGTCGCCGCCGGCCTCGTCCGAGACCGCGACGAGGCCTTCGCGATGGTGTTGCACAGCCGATCGCCGTACTTCATCCGGCACTACGCCCCCGACGCCGTCGACGCCGTCCGGCTGGTCCGCGAGGCGGGCGGGGTGCCCGTGATGGCGCACCCGCTGGCCGCGCGCCGCGGCCGCGTGGTCTCCGACGTCGTCATCGCCGACATGGCCGCCGCGGGCCTGGCCGGCCTGGAGGTCGACCATCGCGACCACGAGCCCGAGGAGCGCGCCCACCTGCGCGCGCTGGCAGCCGATCTCGGGTTGTTCACCACGGGCGCCAGCGACTACCACGGCGCGGGCAAGCTCAACCGGATCGGGGAGAACCTCACCGATCCGGAGGTGCTCGAGATCATCGAAGCCGAGGCCGGCGGGGTGACGGTGGTCCGCCCGTGACCGCACAGCTGCTCGGCCGCACCAGGGTCCGTCTGGTCACCCGGATCCCCGGCCGGCTGCTCTCGGCCCTTCCGGTCCACCTCCCGGTCCACCTCGTCGCCGGCGCCGTCCGGGCCTTCGTGGTGGCCGGCTGATGACCGGGCCCACGGGCGGCGACGTCCAGGGCGTGCTCGAGGGCATGCCGCGGCGCCTGTACCCCTGCACCCCGACCCGCCTCCTGACCTGGCTCGACTGCCCGCGCCGGTACCGGTTCAGCTACCTCGACCGGCCGGCGCCGCCCACGGGCCCGGCCTGGGCGCACACCAGCCTGGGCACGTCGGTGCACACCGCGCTCGCCGCCTGGTGGCGGCTGCGACCGCGGGAGCGGACGCCGCAGCGGGGGGCCGGGCTGGTCCGGGACTGCTGGGTCCGCGAGGGGTACCGGGACGACGCCCAGTCCGAGCAGGTCCTCCAGCAGGCCGCGCGCTGGGTGCGTGACTACCTCGTGGACGTCGACCCCGCCGTGGAACCCGTCGGCGTCGAGCGCACCGTGTCCAGCCCGACAGGCGCTCTCGTCCTCTCCGGTCGCGTGGACCGGATCGACGAGCGGCCCGACGGCAGCGTGGTGGTGGTCGACTACAAGACCGGCCGCCGCCCGCCCGCCGACGACGACGCCCGCGGAAGCCTGGCGCTGGCCGTCTACGCGGTCGCCACCGCCCGCACGCTGCGCCGGCCCTGCGCCGTCGTCGAGCTGCACCACCTGCCCACCGGCACCGTGGCGGCCGCCGCGCACGGCGAGGAGAGCCTGGCGCGCAAACTGGCCGAGGCCGAGTCGATCGCCCGCGAGGCGCGTGCCGCGGACACGGCGTACGCGGCAGGTCGGACGGGCGACGACACCTTCCCCGCGCGGGCGTCGTCGATGTGCTCCTGGTGCGACTTCCGCCCGGCGTGCGCCGTCGGCCGGCAGGCCGCGCCGCCACGCCAGCCGTGGGAGGCGCTCGTCGGCGTGCAGGCCCGGATCGAGGCGCGGTCCGGCGGTCCGGAGGACGGCCGACCGTGAGCGGTCACGGTTCGGAGCGCCGCGGCGCGGCCTTCAGGCGTGACTCCTCACGCAACGCAGGCACGCCGGGCTCCTCACGCCCCGCAGGCGCGACCGCCTGTGCTCCTCGCAGCCAGGCCCGCAGCGCGCGCAGGCCCACGGTGGTGGCGGCGTCCGTCAGCCCGGCCGCGCCGGGGAGCTCGGGCAGGGCGTACAGCCGGCGACCCCACGGCGGCAGGGCGGCGAATGCGATGCCCGCGACCCCTGCCCAGTCCGGCCGATGCCCGGTCGCGACGGCGAGCCGGGTGGGTCGCGGGAGCGCGACGAACCGGGCCGCCAGGTGCCGTGCGGCCGGGACGCACTCCAGTGCCGGCTTGATCACCCGGAAGTAGTCCTGCAGAGCCACCCGGTCGTGCGGTACCTCGTCAGGTTCGAGCCCGACCAGCATGGCCGCCCTGACCTGCTCCTCGATGTAGGCGTCCTGCTCGGCGCCGGACAGCACGAGACCGCCTCGGGTGGTGACCTCCAGGAACGAGGCGATCAGGCAGGAGTGGACCCAGGCGAGCAGCTGAGGGTCCTCCGCGGAGTAGCCCACGCCCGTCGGCAGGACGCCGTTGACCCGCGCATGGATCGCTCGGACACGCGACGCCGCGAGCATCGCCTCGGTCGTGTCTCCGAAGGTCGTCACGGCCGTGTACTCGGTGACCCGCCGGACCCTGTCCCACAGGTCGCGGTGGCGCCAGTAGTCGTCGAACGCCGTCATCGCCACCGGGTGCAGACCCATCAGGAGGAAGGCCCGCAGCGCCGCAACGCCCATCAGCGGCTCCGCGTGCAGCCGCCAGGTGACGCTGTCAGGCCCGAACAAGCCCGCCTCCGGCCCGCGGCCGCCGGTCTCGTCGGCGTCGCGAGCCTCGTGCTGCTTCCCCTCGGGCTTCCCCTCGCGTGACCCCGCACCCGACCCGTCGGGCCGGTCCGGTGGGCCGGGAGGCTCGCTCATCCCTTGCAGCCTCCCGTGCGGAGGCGGTGATCGCAGGTCGAGGTCTGGGTCGTGTCACGGTCCGGCGCCGGCAGGCGGCGGCCTTCGCCCGGTCACCGCAGCCCCCATGCCGTGCTCGGCCGACCTGCTTCCTGTCCCCGGGTCGCGGCTCCGGCGCCCGCGGGTGCCCACGCCGGAGCCGCGAGCGGCTCACTCGCCGACGGCCGGCGCGTCCGTGGGCGTTGCGGTCGGAGTTCCGGAGCTGCGTCGACGGCGCCGGCGACGTCTCACGGCAACCTCGCCGTCCCTGAGCTCGACGACGTCCGCCATGGCCGGCTCGGCGTCGCCCGCGTGCTCACGGGTGGTCCCGACGGTGCCTGCCACGTCCCCGGGAGTGCCGCTGTGCGTGCGGCGTCGCCGCCGGCGAGCGGGCCTGGCCCCCTGCCCGGCGGCATCCGGGGCCGGGGCGGCGTCAGTGCGCCGCTCGTCACTCGGTGCGGTGTCGGCCGGCAGCTCGGTTGCGGCCACGCCGGAGCGGGTGCGGCGTCGGGCACGCGCCGTCCGGTCACCGGCGTGCCCGGCGCTGCGGCCACGGCCGGGGGCCCCCGACCGGGCCCGCGGGCCGCGGCCGGTCTCGCCGAGGTCCTCCACCGCCTCGGCGCCCAGGCCGGCCCGGGTGCGTGCGTCGCGCGGCAGACTCCCCGTGGTGCGCTCGGGGATGTCCAGCTCCGCGTAGAGGTGGGGCGACGAGGAGTAGGTCTCGACGGGCTCGGGGATCCCCAAGTCGAGGGCCTTGTCGATGAGGGACCAGCGCGGCATGTCGTCCCAGTCGACGAACGTCACGGCCGTGCCGGTGTTGCCGGCGCGGCCGGTCCGGCCGATCCGGTGCAGGTAGGTCTTCTCGTCCTCGGGGCACTGGTAGTTGACCACGTGGGTGACGTCGTCGACGTCGATGCCGCGGGCGGCGACGTCCGTGGCGACGAGCACGTCGACCTTGCCCTTGCGGAACGCCCGCAGCGCCTGCTCCCGCGCTCCCTGCCCCAGATCGCCGTGGATGGCGGCGACGGCGAAGCCGCGCTCGTCGAGATCCTCGGCGACCTTGGCCACGGTGCGCTTGGTCCGGGCGAAGATGATCGTGAGGCCGCGGTCGCCGGCCTGGAGGATACGCGCGAGCATCTCGACCTTGTCCAGCGCGTGCGCACGGTAGACGACCTGCTTCGTGGCCTTGACCGTGGCCCCGGTGTCGTCGGGGTCGGCGGCCCGGATGTGCGTGGGCTGCGTCATGTAGCCGCGGGCGAGCGCGACGACGGGGCCGGGCATCGTCGCGGAGAAGAGCATCGTCTGGCGGCCGGCGGGCGTCAGGGACAGCAGCCGCTCGACATCGGGCAGGAAGCCGAGGTCGAGCATCTCGTCGGCCTCGTCGAGCACGACGACGCGGGCGTGGGCCAGGGTGAGGTGCTTCTGCTGGGCGAGGTCGAGAAGGCGGCCGGGGGTTCCGACGACGACCTCGACGCCGGCCTTCAGGGCCTCGATCTGGGGCTCGTAGGCGCGGCCGCCGTACACGGTGAGCACGCGGACCCTGCGCAGCTTGCCGGCGGTCGTGAGGTCGCCGGCGACCTGGACGGCGAGCTCTCGGGTGGGGACGACCACCAGGGCCTGGGGCCTTCCGGGCGACTCCAGGGCGTCGAACCCGGTCTCGCCCGGGGCGAGGACGTGCTGCAGGACCGGGATGCCGAAGCCGAGGGTCTTGCCCGTGCCCGTCTTGGCCTGGCCGATCACGTCGTGCCGGGACAGGGCCACCGGCAGGGTCATCGCCTGGATGGGGAAGGGGTGGGTGATGCCCACACCGGCCAGCGCCCGGACGATCTCGGGCTGGACGCCGAGCTCGGCGAAGGTCGTGGTGACGTGCCGGGCGGGCCCGTGCTCGTCGTCGTCCGCGAAGGCCGAGCCCGGCTCGACGTGCTCCTGCGGGTCGGGGTCGAGGCCGGCGTCGAGGTCGGCCTCGAGGTCGGCCTCGATCCCGCTGTCGTTCTTCGCGCTGTTCAGGTATGCGTCTGTGGACACGGACTGCTTTCTGTCGGGGCGGGGGCCGCGCACCGGAAACGCCGGGGAGGTGCTCCGGCGGGCCACACCGCGATCGTGGGAGCCGATCGGGCACCCGACCGGTCATCCGTTTCCGTCGGCCGTTCTCATCGGTCGAGAACCGCCGCACCTGTAAGGGTAACGGCACGCGAGGCTGCAATCCTTCCCGTCGGGGCGTCCACGACCGTCGGGGCCCACCGGGGGCCGGCGACCGATCGGGGCCCACCGGGGGAGCCGGCGACCGGTCCGGGCGCACCCGGGCCGCCCCTGGATACCCTGCGGGCCATGAGCGAACCGGGAACGAGCGTGCCCAGCGACCTCGACCCCGCCTACCGCGCCGCCGTGGTCGACCTCCTCGGGGCACTGGCGTACGGCGAGCTCACGGCGTTCTCCCGGCTCGCCGCCGACGCCGACCTGGCACCGTCCCTGTCCGCGAAGGCGGAGCTGGCCCGCCTGGCCGTGGCCGAGTTCCGGCACTTCGAGGTGCTGCGGGACCGCCTGCAGGCGATGAACGCCGACCCGGACGCGGCGATGGAGCCGTTCGTGGCCGCGCTCGACGCCTTCCACGAGCGGACCGCGCCGCAGACCTGGCTCGAGGGGCTCGTCAAGGCCTACGTCGGCGACGGCATCGCCCGCGACTTCTACCGGGAGATCAGCGCGTTCCTCGACCCCGAGTTGCATCACCTCGTGACCATGGTGCTCGAGGACGACAGCCATGCCGAGTTCGTGGTCCGGGAGGTCCGGTACGCCATGGAGGCCGACCCCCGGGTCTCCGGCCGGCTGGCGCTCTACGCCCGCCGCCTCGTCGGCGAGGCCGTCGCCCAGGCCCAGCGGGTGGCAGCCGACCGCGACGGGCTGACCGCGCTGCTCGTCGGCTCGGTCCCCGGCACCGGGGCCGACCTCGCGCAACTCGTCCAGCTGTTCGGCCGGATCATCGAGGCGCATTCCCGCCGGATGGCCTCGCTGGGCCTGTCGTCCTGAGCAGGAGGACCGTTGTGCGGCTGATCCACTCGGGCAAGGTGCGCGATGTCTACGCGGACGGCGACGACCTCGTGCTCGTCGCCTCCGACCGGATCTCGGTCTACGACGTGGTCCTTCCGACGCCGATCCCGGACAAGGGGGCTCTGCTGACCCAGCTGTCGCTGTGGTGGTTCGAGCGCCTGGCGGACGTGACGCCGAACCATGTGATCTCCGCCGCGGACGTGCCGCCGGAGTGGGCCGGCCGGGCCGTCCGGTGCCGGCGGCTGGAGATGCTGCCGGTGGAGTGCATCGCCCGCGGGTATCTCGCGGGGTCGGCGCTGGGGGAGTACCGGGGGACCGGGTCGGTGCAGGGTCACCGGCTGCCCGACGGCCTGCTCGAGGGCTCCCGCCTGCCGGATCCGATCTTCACACCGAGCACCAAGGAGCCGGCGGGCAGCGGGCGGCACGACCGGCCGCTGGTGTTCCAGCAGGTGGCCGATCGGCTGGGGGAGGCGCTGGCGGACGACGTCCGGAGGCTGACGCTGGAGGTCTACCGTCGGGGGGCCGACCTGGCGGCGGAACGCGGGATCATCATCGCGGACACGAAGCTCGAGTTCGGCCGGACGCCGGTCGGCGACCTCCTGCTCGGCGACGAGCTGCTCACGCCCGACTCGTCGCGGTTCTGGCCGCAGGAGATGTGGCGCCCCGGGCGGGCCCAGCTGGCCTACGACAAGCAGTATGTGCGCGACTGGGCGGCCTCGACCGGATGGGACCGTACGCCCCCCGGCCCCGAGCTCCCGGAGGAGGTCGTGGCCGCGACCCGGGCGCGCTACGTCGCGGCGTACGAGCGGATCACCGGCCGCCGCTGGCCCTGACCCGCAGGCCACGCCACCACGCGCCACCCGGCGACCTGTGTGCTCCTATCGGGGTCACCTCACCGGAATGAACCCCGATCGGAGCACACAGGTCGCCCGGTGGCGCCCGGTGGCGCGTGGTGGCGCGTGGCCTCGGCGTCAGAGAGTGCCGAAGCCGACCCGGCGGGTCTCGGGGGCGCCGATCTCGACGTAGCCGATCAGGGGTCCGGGCACCATGACGAGGCGACCCTTGTCGTCCGTCAGCCGCAGCATGCCCTGCGAGGTGATCGCCGAGTCCACCAGCTCGGCCACGGCATCGGGCGTCTGTTCGCTCTCCAGAACGACCTCCCGGGCGACGTCCCGGATGCCGATCTTGACCTCCACTGCTGTGGCCTCCCGTCACGCCGGCCGGGGCGACCTTCGCCGCCGACTGCGATTCGCAGGCTAGCCCAGACGCGGCGGCGGCCTACCGCTGACCCGCCCCGGCCTGCGCGCGGTCGTCGGTGACCTCGACGATTCCCTCGACCCTGGCCTCCGCCCTGGGGAAGCCCCCGATGCCGCGCCACGACAGGTG
>DATKNA010000292.1:0-9667 GCA_035541595.1 Kineosporiaceae bacterium
GCGAACGGAGCATACGTCCCACCTCTCGACACGAGTCTCTACGTAGTCGATTACAAGCACAGAGTGACCGCCAGGGCGAGCCGGCGGGGCAGCTTTCACCCGCCCGGACCGCCCGGCCGCCGATGTCACCGAACGCGAGCGGGGCGGACAGGCGCGCCAGCGCGGACCAGGGGCGCGATGTCGGGGAGACTGCGGGCGTGATGTTCGCGACAGGCCCCGGCTACGAGGCGCCGGCCTGGGAGAGCTTCGCGGTCGCCGAGGTCGGCGCCGCGGCGGCGCTCGCCGGCCTGCTGGTGGTGGCCGCGTCGATCAACATCGCGCGCATCATCGAGCTCCCCAGCGTGGTGAGCCGGCTCGGTGGCACGCTGGCGCTGTTCACCGGGGTCCTGGCCGTGGGGACCGAGCTGCTCGTCCCCGGCGTGGAGCGCCGCCTGCTCGGCGCGGCGATCGCGGTGACGGGCGCGGCCGTGGCGGTGATCCTGGTCCGGCTTCGAGGCGTCGAGAACGCTCAGGTGGAATACCGGCGGCCGTCCCTGGTGGTCGCGGTCGTCGCGGTCGCGGCGGCGCTGTTCCTCGCCGTCGCCGGCGTCTCGTACGCGGCAGGTGCGGGCGGCGGTCTCTACTGGCTCGCCCCCGGTGTCCTGCTCGCGTTCGGGTCCGGACTGGTCAACGCCTGGGTGGCCCTGGTCGAGATCCTGCGCTGACGTCGCGACTCACCGGGGCGGGACAGCCTGGTCCACGGCCCGCCGGACGAGCTCGACGCGGCCCGGGCAGACCGTCGTCCACAGCCTGTGCCACTACGATGACCCGGTCCGTCGGTCACGCAACCGCTGAGCGGGGGGAGCCATCCGCCGTCCATGGGTCCGCGCCCTGGTGGTGGCCGGCCTGCTCGCCGTGGCGGGGTGCAGTGCACCGTCGCGGAGCGTGAGCGAACCGGCACCGTCGACGTCCGCGAGCGCGGCCTCGAGCACGCCAACCGACGGGCAACCCGCGGCGGGCGTCGACGTCGCGGCGGAGAACCGGCGGGCCGGGTCGACGGACGCGGTGATCGGCCGGACCCGGGGATCGGCACCGGGACTTCAGGCCTACGCCGACCGGGTGTCGGTGCTGCCGGGCCAGCAGATCGGGGTGTACGTCGATGCGCGCGGCCCGGTCACGATCGAGGCCTTGCGCACCGGCTGGTACGGCGGGGCCGGAGCGCGGGTGCTCTGGCGTGGCCTGGCGGTGGCACGGCCCCAGCCGAAGGCTGCGGTCGAGAACGGGCCGGTGCCGGACGCCGGAGGACTGCGCGACGGCCGGACGGCGGTGGCGCCCTGGCACCTGACCATCCTGCTCGACACCACGGGCTGGCCCGAGGGCGCCTACCTGCTGCGCGTGGACACCGCGACGGCGAGTCGGCTGGTGCCGGTCACCCTGCGCAGCGCGAGCGCGCGCGGACGGCTCCTCCTCGTCCAGAGCGCGATGACCTGGCAGGCCTACAACAGCTGGGGCGGCGGCTCGCTCTACGACGGCGGCGAGGGCTCGTTCGGTGACCGCAGCCTGGCGGTGAGTTTCGACCGGCCCTATGTCGACGCGTACGGGGCGGGCCGGTTCGCCTATTACGACCTGCCGATCCTGCGGGTCGCCGAGCGGCTCGGACTGCCGCTCGCCTACGCCACCGACTACGACCTCGGCCTCGATCCGGGGCTGCTCGACGGCGCGACCGGCGTGGTCATCGGCGGTCACGCCGAGTACTGGACGCCGACCGCCCGTGAGGCGGTGGTCGACGCCGTGGCGCACGGCGCCAACCTCGCCGTGTTCGGCGCCAACACCGCGTACTGGCGCGCCCGGCTGGCCGGCCGATCGACCGGCCTTCTCGGCCAGCCCGACCGGCGCGACGGGCGCCCCCGGCTGGTCGTCGTCACGAAGGACGCGCACCTGGATCCGCTGGCCGCCGCCGATCCCGGCGGCGCGACCGCGCGCTTCCGTGACCACCCCGACCCGCGTCCCGAACAGCAGCTCACCGGCATGCAGTACGACTGCTTCCCGGCCCGGGCGAGCTGGGTGGTCACCGAACCGTCGTGGTTCGGATACGCCGGTCTGGGGGCTCGGGCCGGGCAGGACCTCGGCGCCTTCGTGCTTCCCGAGGCGGACCGGGTCTATCCCGGCCCGTACACGCCGGCCACGCTCGAGGTCGTGGCCTACGACAGGTACGCCTGCCGGCCGGGCACCCTCACCGCGCACACCGGTGTCTACTGGACCGACGCCGCCGGGGCCGGGGTCTTCGCCACCGGGACGATGGGCTGGGCCTGCGCGCTCGCCGGCTCGTGCGCGACGACGACGGACCGGCGGGCGACCAGCGCCGCCGTCGATCGCATCACCGCGAACGTGCTGACCGCCTTCGCCCGGCCGCACGCCGGGGCCGCCCATCCCGCCAGGCCCAACGTCGCCCGCTTCTGGCTCCCCACGACGGTGACGAGCGGCGCGGCCTGACCCCGCGGTGATCATGCAATCCCCGCTGATCATGCAATCCGTGTCGATCAAGTCACCGTGTCGTCACTCGATCGACACGGATCCTTCCGACTCCGTGCTGAGCCGGCTGAGTCAAGGTCACGGCCCTTCGAGGCCTCCGGGCGGACCCGCAGATCAGCAGATGCGCGGCAGCTGCTCCCCCACCGGGAGGTCGACGACGCGGGTCCCGCCGATCGCCGTCCTCGCCACGACCATGCCCGGATGCTCCTCGACGACCGTGCCGATCGCGCATGCCCGGCGGCCGAGAGGGTGGTTCTGCAGCGCGGTCAGCGCCTGGTCGGCGTCGGCCGCCGGGACGAAGGCGACGAGCTTGCCCTCGTTGGCCACGTAGAGCGGGTCGAGACCGAGCATGCTGCACGCGTTGCGGACGACGTCCGGGACCGGGACGGCCCGCTCGGTGAGCTCGACGCCGACCCCCGCGGCGCGGGCGATCTCGTTCAACGCCGCGGCCAGCCCGCCGCGGGTCGGATCGCGCAGGACGTGCACGTCCGCACCCGTGACCAGCATGTCCGCCACCAGCTCGTGCAGCGGCGCCGTGTCGCTGGCGATGTCGACGCCGAACTCCAGGCCTTCCCGCAGGCTCATCACCGCGATCCCGTGCACCCCGATCGGCCCGCTGACCAGGACGACGTCGCCCGGCCTCGCCCGGCCCGGCCGGATGTCGACACCGTCCGGGACCAGGCCGATCCCGGCCGTGGTGACGTAGACGCCGTCGCCGGAGCCGGCGTCGACCACCTTGGTGTCCCCGGTCACCAGCCGGACGCCGGCCGCCCGGGCGGCCGCGCCCATCGCCTCGGCGATGCGGCCGAGGTCGGCCACGGCGGTGCCTTCTTCGAGGATGAACGCCGCCGAGAGCACGGCGGGGCGGGCGCCCATCATGGCCAGGTCGTTGACCGTGCCGTTCACGGCGAGGTCGCCGATGCAACCGCCGGGGAAGAACATCGGCCGGACCACGAACGAGTCGGTCGAGAACGCCAGCCGTGCGCCGGAGAGTTCGACGACGGCGGCGTCGGCCAGCTCCGGCCGCCCCTGCGCCTGACGGCCGCCCGCGCCGTCAGCGTGAGGGCCGGCCGCCGGGGCGAAGGCGGGCAGGAAGAGGTGCTCGATGAGCTCCCCCGACAGGGCGCCCCCGCCGCCGTGACCCATCACGATGGCCGGGGAGTCGCGCAGTGGCGCCGGGCAGGACCACCCTTCGATGTCGAGCGCCGCCGGCGCACCCGCCGGATCAGCCACGCGAGCCCACCTCCGCCAGCTCGAGCCGGCGGTAGAGGTAGTAGGCCGCACAGGCTCCCTCGGAGGACACCATGGTCGCGCCCAGCGGGTTCCGCGGCGTGCACTCGCGGCCGAACGCCGCGCACTCGTGGGGCTTGATCAGACCCTGCAGCACCTCGCCCGACCGGCAGACGGCGGATTCCCGGGTGTGCAGGCCGGCGACGTCGAACCGGTGCTCGGCGTCGAACTCCCGGTACTGCGGCGACAGCCGCCACCCGCTGCGCGGGATCACCCCGATCCCGCGCCAGGCCCGGTCGGTGACCTCGAAGACGTCCGCCAGCATGGCCATCGCCGCGGGGTTGCCCTCGACGCGCACGGCACGGGGGTAGGCGTTCTCCACCCGGTGCTGCCCGGACTCCAACTGCAGCACGGTCCGTCGGATACCGTCGAGGAGGTCGAGCGGCTCGAAGCCGGTGACCACGATCGGCACCTGGTAGCGCTCGGCGAGAGGCGGGTACTCGCGGGTGCCCATCACGCTGCACACGTGCCCGGCCGCCAGGAACGCCTGCACCCGGCACGACGGCGACTCCATGATCGCCGCGATGGCCGGCGGCACCAGCACGTGCGAGACCAGCAGGGAGAAGTTCGCGATGCCGAGCCGGCGCGCCTGGTAGACCGTCATCGCGTTCGCCGGCGCGGTGGTCTCGAAGCCGATCCCGAAGAAGACGACCTGCCGCGCAGGGTTCTCCCGGGCGAGACGGAGCGCGTCCAGCGGGGAGTACACCACTCGGACGTCGCCGCCGGCGCTCTTGACCCGGAACAGGTCGCCGCCGCTGCCAGGGACACGGAGCATGTCGCCGAACGAGCAGAAGATCACCTCGGGTCGGGCGGCGATCTCGAGGGCCTTGTCGATGAGCTCGAGCGGCGTCACGCACACCGGACAGCCGGGTCCGTGGATCATCTCCAGCCCTGCCGGCAGCAGCTGGTCGATGCCGTGCCGGATGATCGAGTGCGTCTGGCCGCCGCAGACCTCCATCATCGCCCAGGGCCGCGTGGTGATCTCGTGGATCTGCCCGAGGAGGCGCTTGGCGTACTCGGGGTTGCTGAACTCGTCGAGGTACCTCACGGCGCCGTCCCCTCGGTCGGCGCCGTCCCCTCGGTCGGCGCCGTCCCCTCGCTCGGCGCCGTCCCCTCGGTCGGCGCCGTCCCCTCGGGCCGCGGCACCCCCGCCTCGGCGGCCGCCCGGCCCCAGGAGTCCCCGAACTCCTCATCCATGATCCCCAAGCTGTCGAAGAGGGCGAGGGTCTCCCGCGCGGACCGCTCGTCGAGGCGCTGGATGGCGAATCCCACGTGGACCAGGACGTAGTCACCGACCGCGGTGTCCGGCAGGTACTCCAGGCACACCTCCTTGGCGATCCCGCCGAAGTCCACCTGCGCCATCAACGTCGCATCGCGCTCCTCGACGCCCATCACCCGTCCGGGCACGGCCAGGCACATCGGGATCTCCTCACGTCGTCGGTTCGGGGCTGGAGGCGGCGACGAGGAGCTGGCCCAGGGCCAGGCCGCCGTCGTTCGGAGGAAGGCGCCGCGGGCGGAGCACGGCGTGCCCGTCGGCCCGCAACGCGCGGACGGCGCCGCCCAGCAGCAGCACGTTCTGGAAGACGCCGCCGCCGAGGACCACCGGAAGCGGGCCCAGCTCCTCCCGAGCCCGGCCGGCCACCTCGCGGATGAGGTCCACCAGGGCATTGTGGAACCGGACGCCGACCCGTGCCGCAGGCAGGCCGGCGCGGACGTCGGCCACGACGGCGCGCACCAACGGGGTGGGGTCGGCCGTCCACGGCTCGTCCTCGCGCTCCCTGCGCAGCGGGAGCCGGTAGGTGCCGTCGGCCCCCGGGATCCTGGTGCCCGGCGCGCAGCGCGCCGCGCCCTCGAGCTCGATCGCGGCCTGCGCCTCGTACCCGACGACCTGCCGAACCCCGGCCAGCGCCGATACGGCGTCGAACAGCCGTCCGACGCTCGACGTGGGCACGCAGGCGACCCCGGTGTCGAGCTGGCGACGGAGCACCCGCAGTTCGGCCTCGGGGCAGGCCGCCACCGGCGGCAGATCGCCGGCCCACTCCACGCCGGCGGCGCGCAGGTGCGCGCAGGCCATCCGGTACGGCCGCTCCACACTGGCGTCCCCACCGGGGAGCGGTACGTAGCGCAGGTGCGCGTAGCGGCGGAAGCCGCGGTAGTCCGCGACGAGGACCTCGCCGCCCCAGACGGCGCCGTCCGTGCCGTAGCCGGTCCCGTCGAACGCGATGCCCAGCACCGGCTCGCTCCCGTCGAGGCCGTGCTCGGCCATGACGGCCGCGACGTGGGCGTGATGATGCTGGACGGCTGTGACGGACCGGCCCCCGGCGTGGGAGCGGGCCCAGGCGGTCGACCGGTAGCGGGGGTGCAGATCGGCGGCGAGGTCCCGCGGGCGGACGGCGGTCAGCTCTTCCAGCTGCGTCTCCGCCCGGCCGAACATGTCCAGCGTGGCCACGTCGTCCATGTCGCCGACATGCTGGCTGAGCCAGGCGTATCGGCCCTCCGCCAGGCAGAACGTGTTCTTCAGGTCCGCGCCGACCGCGAGCAGGGGCCGGACCTCGAAGGGCAGTCCGGTCGGCATCGGGGCATAGCCGCGGGAGCGGCGGATCGCCAACTCCTCGCCGTCCACCACCCGGGCCACCGAGTCGTCACAGCTCACCCGGATCGGCCGGTCGTGCCGCAGCCAGGCGTCGACCAGCGGCGCCAGCCGGGTCAGCGCCTCACCGTCGTCGGTCACGATCGGCTCGCCGCCCAGGTTCCCGGACGTCATCACCAGCGCGTTCGGCCCCGGCTCGTCGCCGTCCAGCCCGAACAGCAGCACGTGCAGCGGCGTGTACGGCAGGAACAAACCCAGATCCGGACACCCCGGAGCCACCGACGGCGCCATCGACGGCGCCGACGGCACCCCACCAGGCGCTGCCGCCCGACGCTCCAGCAGCACGATCGGCCGCTGCGGCGCGGTCAGCAGAGCCTCCTCCGCGGCGTCGACCACGGCAAGGGCCCGGGCCGTCGCCAGATCTCGGACCATCACCGCGAACGGCTTGTCCCCCCGCCGCTTGCGCCGGCGCAGCTCCGCGACCGCCGCCCCGTTCGACGCGTCACACGCCAGGTGGTACCCGCCCAGACCCTTCACCGCCACGATCGCCCCGCCCGCCAGCAGCCCGCGCGCCGCAGACAGCGCCGCCTCGCCGGTGCTCGTGGCAGAACCCGGCAGCACGAGCTCGAGGGTCGGCCCGCAGTCGTGACAGGCGATGGTCTGGGCGTGGAACCTGCGGTCGGCGGAGTCGCCGTACTCCGCACGGCAGGCGTCGCACATCGCAAAGGCCGCCATCGTCGTCCGCGGCCGGTCGTACGGGAGGCCGGTGATGACCGTCAATCGCGGGCCGCAGTTCGTGCAGGTGATGAAGGGATGCCGGTAGCGCCGGTCCCCGGGGTCAGCCAGCTCGCACAGGCAGTCCGAGCAGGTCGCCACGTCGGGCGACGCGAGCGTCCGGACGCTGGGCCCGCCGGCCGCGCGGCTCTGCTCGATGGTGAAGCCGGTGCCGCCGACGGTCGGCAGCTCACGTGTCCGGACGTCCTGGATCAGAGCCAACGGCGGCGCACCAGACACCACCCGGCGGGCGAACTCCTCCACCGCGCGAGCCGGCCCCTCCACCTCGACCTCGACACCGCCTGCGGTGTTCGCCACCGACCCCGACAGCAGCAGGTCGGTCGCCAGCACGTACACGTGCGGCCGGAAGCCGACGCCCTGGACCAAGCCCCGGATCAGCAGGTGCAGCCGACGACGCGCGCCGCCCGGCTCCCGACGGCCGGGCCCAGGGGTTCGGGCCAGGTCAGGCTCCATCGACGCCATCGGCCCGGCCGCCTCCTCCCCGATGCGGGGATGAACGCTGTCACGCTACCCGGCGGAGGGGCCAGCGATCCTCAGAGCTTTCGACCGACCGCGCACCACGCCGGAGAGAGCCGCTCGGGGACCACGTCGCCAGGATCCGGCCGCCACTGCGCCATGTTGACGACGCCCGGCTCGAGCACCTCCAGACCCTCGAAGAACGCCGCGACCTCGTCCCGGCTGCGGCGGACCATCCGGGTCGCGACGAGTTCGTTGTACCGCGCCGTCCCCTTGGTGGCGGCGGCCGCCGGGGCGCCGCCGTCGCTCGCCGGATGTGAGACGACGAGGTAACTGCCGGACGGCACCGCGTCCAGGTACCTCCGGACGAGCCCGTAAGGGTCCTGCTCGTCCGGCACGAACTGCAAGGTCATGAGGATCATGACCGCCACGGGGCGGCTGAGATCGAGCGTCCCCCGCGCCTGCTCCAGGATCGTCTCGGGGTCGCGGAGGTCGGCCTGGACGTAGGCGACGGTGCCCGGCGTCCCCGTCAGCAGCGCCCGGGCGTGCGCCAGCACGATCGGGTCGAAGTCGACATAGACGACTCGCGCGTCGGGAACGACGGACTGTGCGACCTCGTGGACGTTGTTGGCCGACGGCAGGCCCGTGCCGAGGTCGAGGAACTGCCGGATGCCGGCGTCCGCCGCCAGGTACCGGACCACCCGCGCGAGGAACGCGCGGTTGCTGCGGACGGCGGGCACGATCCCCGGGTTGGTGGCCCGCACCTGCTCGGCCGCCGCACGGTCGGCGGCGAAGTGGTCCTTGCCACCCAGCCAAACGTCGTAGACCCGCGCCGGGTGAGCCACCGACGTGTCGAAACCCACGCCGGTGTGCGTGTGCGCGTCAGTCACGAGAACCCCCTTGCCGCCCCGCCCCGTCGAGCGGACCCAGGGACTCGACCCGTTTCGGTCCCACTTCTGCCGAAACACTAGCGCCGCGCGCTGACGCGGTGCGAGCGGCTGTCGACACTCCGCGCCGGGTGACCCTCCGCGCCGGGTGACCCTCCGCGCCGCCGGTCACGGCGAGGTCAGTCCCCCGAGGGTCACCTGGACCGTGGTCTTCGTGCCCGGGCCGCCTCCGGTGGCGCCGCCCCGGATGATCTCGACGGGGACCTGCTGGCCGACCTTGAGGCCCGCCAGCACGCTGGCGAGCTCATCGGTGCTCGGCGTCGGCTGCCCGGCGACCGAGACGATGACGTCCCCCGGCGTGATGCCGGCCTGGGCGGCGGGACCGCCGCTGGTGACGGAGACGACCGCGACGCCCTGCGGCTGCCCCTGCGCATCGGTCAGCGTCGTGACCCGGACGCCGAGGGCCGCACGGCCGGAGTTCGTCACGGTGCCGGTCGCGATGAGCTGAGGAGCGATCAGCTGCACGGTGTCGGAGGAGATGGCGAACCCGATGCCGGGGGCTGCCGCCCCGCTCTCGGGATCCACAGCCGCCAGCGTCGGGATGCCGACGACCTGAGCGTCGAGGTCGACGAGCGCCCCGCCGCTGTTCCCGGGGTTGATCGGGGCCGAGGTCTGGATGGCCCCGGCGATCGTCGCTCCCGGCGATCCCTGCCCCTGCGGCTCCGACACGGTCCGGCCGAGCGCCGAGACGATGCCGTTCGTGACGCTGCTGGACAGGCCGAGGGGGTTGCCCATCGCCAGCACGAGGTCACCGACCTTGAGGTCGGCCGACGTCCCGAACCTGGCCGCGCGGATGCCGGTCGGGTCGGAGATCTTGACAACCGCCAGATCGTCCGGGGGGTAGCTCCCCTTGAGCGTCGCCGGCACCGGGTTCGACCGTCCGGAGAGCAGCACCTGGAACGATGTCGCCGATCCCACGACGTGCGCGTTGGTGACGATGTCACCCTCGGCGTCGTAGATGACGCCGCTGCCGAGCGCCTGGTCGGTCCGGATCTCGACCACGCAGGGGAGTACCTTCTTGATCACCTGCTGGTAGGCGACCTCCAGTTGCGTCGCGGCGTCGGTTCCCGCGGAACCC
>DATKNA010000293.1:0-2583 GCA_035541595.1 Kineosporiaceae bacterium
CGGCGTGTACGGCCTGCACGGCCAGCCGACGCTGATGAACTCGGTCGAGACGTTCGCGCACGTCCCGGTCATCGCCCGGCGCGGCGCCGACTGGTGGACGGCGCAGGGCGCGGGCGAGCACGCCGGGCTGAAGTTCTTCGCTGTCTCCGGGCACGTCGAGCACCCCGGGGTCTACTGCGTGCCGATGGGCACCACCGCCCGCGAGCTGCTCGACCTGGCCGGCGGGGTGTCCGGCGGGCGGGCGCTCGGCGCCATCCAGCCGGGCGGCGCCTCGTCCAACTTCCTCGGCCCCGGCCAGCTCGACGTGCCACTCGACTTCGGCTCGCTGCGCGACGCCGGGTCCATGCTCGGCTCCGGCGCGCTGGTCGTGCTGGCCGAGGGCACCGACCTGCTCGCGGCCGCGACCAACGTGCTGCGCTTCTTCCGCGACGAGTCCTGCGGCAAGTGCGTGCCGTGCCGGGTCGGGTCGACCAAGGCGCACCAGATCCTGACCGGCCACCTTGCCGCCGGCGGCGGGGCCGGTGACGTGGACGAGCGCATCGGCGAACTGGAGCAGGTCATGCGCCGCACCTCGATCTGCGGCCTCGGGCAGGTCGCGCTCGGCCCGGTGGCCAGCGTCCTGCGGCTCGCCGGGAGTAGCGACGAAGGCTGAGACGGGGCGGGAGTTCTTCACCACCCGGACGGTGACGGAGGCACTGGCCGGCTTCCGCCCGGCCCGCCGCACCCCCGCCGAACCGGTGCCGCTCGGCACGGCCTGGCACCGGGTCCCGGCCGCGCCGGTTACCGCCCCGCATGCGCTGCCCGGCTTCGCCCGGTCCACCGTGGACGGGTACGCGGTGCGGGCCGCGGACACCTACGGCGTCTCCGACGGCCTGCCCGGCTACCTCCAGCTGACCGGGGCCGTGCTGATGGGGGCCGAGCCGTCCGTCACGGTCGGGCCTGGCGCGGCGGTCAGCATGCCCACCGGCGGGGTGCTGCCGCCCGGCGCGGACGCCGTGGTCATGATCGAGTACACCCAGCAGGTCATGCCGGGCACGGTCGAGGTGGTCCGGCCGGTCGCCCCCGGTGAGGGCGTGGTCCGCGCCGACGAGGACGCCGCGCCGGGGGCCGAACTCGTCCCGGTCGGCCGCCCGCTGCGTGCCCAGGATCTGGCCATGCTGGCCGCGGCCGGCGTCACCGCGGTGAGCGCGCACGCCCGGCCGCGGGTGACCATCTTCTCCACCGGCGACGAGGTGGTGCCGCCGGAGACGGAGGAGCTGCGCCCGGGCCAGGTCAGGGACGCGACCGCGGTCGCGCTGGCCGCCATGGTGGCCGAAGCGGGCGGCGAGCCCGCGTTGTCCGGCATCGTCCCCGACGACGCGCAGGCCCTCGAGACGGCGCTGCGCGGCGTGCTGCCGGCCAGCGACCTGGTCGTGATCTCGGCGGGCTCCTCGGTGGGGGGGCGGGACGAGACGGCGGGCGTGGTCGGCCGGCTGGGGACGATCTGGTGCCACGGCATCGCGGTCAAGCCGGGCAAGCCCACGCTGCTGGCCGAGTGTGGCGGCGTCCCGGTCATCGGGCTGCCCGGTAACCCCCGATCCGCGCTGGTCGTCTTCCGGCTGCTCGGCGTCCCCCTCGTGCGCCTCGTCGGCGGCTGCACCGCGCCGCCGCCCGAGTCCTCCGTCCGCGCCCGCCTGGCCCGCGACCTGCCGTCCGCGGCGGGCCGCCTGGACGTGGTCCAGGTCCGCGTCGCGCACGGCGTGGCCACGCCGCTGTTCGGGTTGTCCGCGCTGCTGTCGGTGCTCACCGCCGCCGATGGGTATGTCATCATTCCCGAGGAGGCCACGGGGCTCGACGCGGGGACCGAGGTCGACGTGACGATCTACCGCTGAGGAGGCACGTGCTGTGCCCTTTTTGAAGGTTCGCGTTATTCAGATTCCCGCGACGGTCCTCACCGTAGCCCGGCACCGGCCGCTCGCACGGGCCAGTGCTGGCCACGGGGGGACGCCCCCCTGGCACCCCCCGCAGCGGGCCCGTGCTCGCTAGCCGGTTCTGAATAACGCTCTCATGGCCGACAGCCCGTTCATCCGCGACGTCCCGGCCGCCCGCGCCCTGGCGGCCTGGCGCGACGCGCGTGAGGCCGCGGGCTGCCCGGCCCGGATCCCGGCGGCGCCGGTGCCGGTGGACGAGGCGGCCGGGCTCGTCACCGCCGGGCCGGTGTGGGCGGCCCGCTCGTCGCCGCCGTTCGACGCGGTCGGCATGGACGGGATCGCGGTGCGCGCCGCGGACACCCTCGGCGCGAGCGAGACCACCCCGGTCGACCTGCCGCCGGACGCCTACGACGTGGTCGACACCGGCGACCCGATGCCGGCCGGCCGGGACGCGGTGGTGATGCGCGAGCACGTGCACTACCAGGGCAAGACCGCGGAGATCCGCGCCGCCGTTCCCCCGTACCAGCACGTCCGGTCGATCGGCGAGGACGTGAGCGCGGGCGAGCTGCTGCTGCCCGAGGGGCACCGGCTGCGCGCCGCCGACCTCGCGGCCGCCGCCGCAGCCGGCGCGACGCACCTGCTCGTCCGGCGCCGCCCGGTGGTCACGATCCTG
>DATKNA010000294.1:0-3679 GCA_035541595.1 Kineosporiaceae bacterium
GCGGGCGATCTCGACGGTCCGGTCCGTCGACCCGGTGTCGTAGACCACCACCTCGTCGACCAGCCCGGACAGGCTGGCAAGGCAGGCGGGCAGGTTCTCCTCTTCGTCCTTGACGATCAGGGCAGCCGACAGCAGCGGCCCCACGCGCGCCGCCGACGCGACCCGCGCCAGGTGGCCGATCTCGCGCGTGATCGCCTCCGCGCGCTCGAGCGGGGCCGCACCCCCGACATCGGCGCACACGCCTTCCACGACGCAGATGGTGTGGCCGGCGGCGGTGAGGCGGCGGCACAGGTCGTCGACCTCGATGCCCGCCAGCGCCGGCAGCGCGCGCAGGCCCCCGGCGGAACGGGCGGCGGCCACCCGCACCGCCCAGCACCGGGCGTCGAGCCGGAGGGCCGCGTGGCCCCCGTCGGTGCCCGGCGTGGCGTCGTCGTCGGCGCCAGCGGCGTCCTGGGCGGGCGGCCCGCTGCTCAGCATCGGCCCGACGGCGGCGACCCACGGGTCGGTGAAGGGCTCGAGGACGGGCGCGAGCCACCCGGCCGGCAAGCTGACGTCGCCGGCGACGACGACCACGACCTCGGCGTCGGTGCGCTCGATGACGCGCACCGGGTCGTCGCGGACGGCGGCCGGGGCCGCGTCGGCCAGGTCGGGCGCGCCCGGTACGGACGGGTCGATCACGATGACGGCGTGCGGGGCCACGGTTGCCTCCGGGAGTGCGGCTGCGCCGGCTATCGGCATGCACGCCGCGGTGCTGAGGCGCGCCCTGCCGTGGCCACGCTCCGTAGCGCGAAGTGGGGCTGCACGGCTCACGTGGGGGGCCCACCGGCCGAATGGATGGCCTGTGGGGCGGAGAGCCCGCCCGAGAGGGAGCCCCGGCGTGTCGTTGGACGAGGTCTCGCAGATCTTGTGGCGCGAACGCCAGCTGCTGGACCTGCTCGTCTGCAAGCTCGAGGTCGAACAGCTGGTGCTCGCCGGAGGCCGCACGCGCTGGCTGCCCGCGGTCACGCGCGAGGTCGAGTACGTCCTCGCGGAGGTGAAGCAGGCGGAGCTGTTGCGCGCCGTCCTCGTCGGCGCCGCCGCCGAGCAGCTCGGGCTCGACCCCGGGTGCACGCTGCGGGAGCTCGCAGACGCGGCGCCGGCACCGTGGAACTCGATCCTCGAGCAGCACCGCAGCGCGTTCCTCACCACCGCTGAGGAACTGCGCGGGATCGCCCGCGTGAACCGCGAGCTGTTGAGCCAGGGCGCACGTGCCGTGCAGGAGGCACTGGCCTGGCTGAGCGAGGCGCCGTCGCAGCCGGCCACGCAGACCTACACCCCGGTGGGGGCGTCGGCGGCGGGGCCGTCGGGCGCCCGGTTCGTCGACGGGAGGCTCTGACCTTGGGCAACGAGTTCGCGGCCATCGGCGTTGGGCTCAGCGGGATGGACGCCGCCCGCGAGGAGCTCGACGTCACGGGCAACAACATCGCCAACGCGTCGACTGCGGGGTACGTGCGCGAGCGCGTCGACCTCGCCTCGCAACCGGCGCCGACGCCGACGCTGCTCATGCCGGGCGGCGGCTCCGGCCAGGGCGTCGTCATCCTCGGGACGACACGGCTGGTGGACGGCAACGCCGACACGCAGGCCCTCAACGCCGAGGGCCAGGCGTCGGCGGCGAGCCAGTCGCAGTCGCTGCTCAATCAGGCGCAGGCGGCGCTCAACGAGCCCGGCCCGTCCGGGATCGCGAGCCAGCTCGCCGGGTTCTGGTCGCAGTGGGACGCCGTCGCCAACAACCCGACCGACCAGGCGGCGCGCACGACGCTGCTGTCGAACGCCGCGACCCTCGCGTCCGCGTTCAACCAGACGGCCGGCGCCCTTGACCAGGTGCGGGCCAGCGCCTCCTCGAGCGCCCTGGGCGGCGTCGCCCAGATCAACCAGCTCGCCTCCGAGGTGGCCCAGCTCAACAGCGAGGTCGTCGCGGCGCAGGCGGGTGGCTCCGACGCGGCCGGGCTTGCCGACCAGCGCTCGACGGTGATCGGCCAGCTCGCCCAGCTGTTGGGGGTGTCGGTGCGGTCCGAGAGCAACGGGGCGCTCGACGTCTTGGTGGGCCCGGAGATGCTCGTCCAGGGCGTCAACAGCCAGGCGATCACGGCGACGGCCGACCCCTCGACCGGTGCGCTCACCCTCACGTGGCCCGACTCCTCGGCCGTCGCGGCGGGCGGCCGGCTCGGGGCGCTCGCCCAGGCGGTCAACACCACGCTGCCGGGGTACCTCAGCCAGCTCGACAGCGCGGCGGTCACGCTCGCCAACACCGTCAACACGCAGCAGGCCGCGGGCGTCACGTGGACCGGCGTCGGCACGCCCTCGCAGGCCTCCGCGGCGGGCCAGCCCATGTTCACCGGCACGGGCGCGGCCAGCCTGGCCGTGGCGCCGGGCATGACCGCTGCCGGCATCGCGGCCGGGTCCCCGACCGGCGGCCCCTCGGACGGGAGCAACGCGCAGGCCATGGCGGAGCTCGGCAACGCCGCCAGCGGTGCCGACGCGATCTACCGCGGGTTCGTGGGGCAGGTGGGGACCGACGTCGCCATGATGAACACGCAGGTGTCGGCCACCACCTCGATCCAGGCGCAGGCGACCGCCCAGCAGCAGAGTTCTGAGGGCGTCAACCTCGACGAGGAGCTGGCGAACATGACGCAGTTCCAGATCGCCTACTCGGCGTCGGCGAAGTACCTCTCGACGGTCGACCAGACCATCCAGGCGCTGTTGACGATGGTGGGCTAGCGCGATGTCGTTCCGTGTCACGCAGAGCACGACGGCCTCCGTCATGCTGCAGGGGATCGAGACGAGCTACGACGGGTTCGAGACGCTGTCGAGCCAGATCGCCAGCGGGCAGGCGATCACCAAGCCGAGCGACAACCCCGCCGGCACGGTGCAGGTGATGTCGTACAACGCCGAGCTCACCCGGCTCGGGCAGTACCAGTCCAACGCCAACGACGGGATGGCGTGGCTGGGCACCGCCGACAGCGTGCTGTCGTCCGTGACGACACAGCTCCAGCGCGTGCAGCAGCTGGCGGAGCAGGGCGCCAACGGCACCACCGACGCCACGGGCCGGGCGGCGATCGCCAACGAGATCGACAGCATCAAGTCGTCGTTGCTGGCGAGCGCCAACACCAGCTACCTGGGCCGGCCGATCTTCGGCGGCACCACGGGCGGCACGACGGCCTTCGACACCAACGGCAACTACGTCGGCGACAGCGGGGCGGTGAACCGCACGCTTGCACCCGGGACGTCGGTGCAGGTCAACCTCGTGGGGACCGACGTGTTCGGGACCGGGCCAGCCAACGTGTTCGCTGTGCTGACCCAGCTGTCCGCGGACCTCCGCAGCGGGAGCGCGTCGGCTGGGACGACCGACCTCACGGCGGTGCAGCAGGCCATGTCGCAGGTGCAGACGGCGCAGGCCACCGTCGGGAGCCGCACCAACGAGGTCCAGCAGCTGCTCTCGCAGGCCCAGGCCCGCCAGACGACGGTCACGGAGGCGAAGTCGTCCGTGGCCGACCTCGACCTGGCCAAGGCCGAGACCGAACTGTCGACGCAGCAGCTGACGTACGAGGCCGCCCTCCAGGCGACGTCGCACGTCCTGTCCCTGTCGCTCGTCCAGTTCCTCCAGTGACCCCCCTTCCCATGGAGCCCCAGTGACCGCCAT
>DATKNA010000295.1:0-12411 GCA_035541595.1 Kineosporiaceae bacterium
CCGGCGCAGCGCGCCCAGGCCCGTGCACGGGGCGTCCACGAGCACGCGGTCGTACCGGTCCGGCTCGGCCTCCCCCACCGTGCGCCCGTCCCCGACCCGGACGTCGACGAGGCCCGGCGCCACGCGCTCGACGGCTGCCACCGACCCGCGGACGAGCTCGGCCCGACGTGGCGACACCTCGTTCGCGACCAGGACCGCACCCGCCGGCCCCCTTCGACCGGCCAGGACGGCGCCGAGCAGGGCGGCCTTGCCCCCGGGGCCCGCGCACAGGTCGAGCCACCGGCCACCGTCGTCCCCCTCGAGCGGCGCCTCCGCCAGCGCCAGCGCCAGGAGCTGGCTCCCCTCGTCCTGCACGCGGGCCCGGCCCTGCCGGACGGCCGGGAGCGCGTCCGGCGGCCCCGCGAGTCGGACCGCGGTGGGCGCCAGCGCCCCCGTCGTCCTCTGCGTCCCTCCCGCCAGCTCGGCGGGTGTCGCCAGGCCGGGGAGTGCGGCGAGGGTCACCTCGGGCGCCGCGTTGTCGGCCGCGAGCAGCGCGGGCAGCTCGGCGGGGTCGCGGCCGGCGAAGGCCAGGGCGTCACGGAAGGCACGGACGATCCACACCGGGTGGGACGTGGTCACGGCCAGCCGGGTGTCGTCGTCGGCGTCCGGCGCTGCCGCCGGCTCCAGCCAACCGGCGAGGTCGTGCTCGGTGACCCGGCGGAGGACGGCGTTGACGAGCCCGGCTGCGCCCTGCCCGATCTCGGCGCGCACGACGTCGACCGTCGCCGACACGGCGGCGTGCGGCGGCACGCGCATCGCGAGGACCTGGTGGGCGCCCAGGCGCAGGGCGTCCAGCACCGGCGGGTCGAGCCGGTCCAGCGGCCGGTCGACGCAGGCGGCCAGGATGGCGTCGTACGTGCCGCGACCGCGCAGGGTGCCGTAGGCGAGCTCGGTGGCGAAGGCGGCGTCGCGGCCGGCCAGCTCGGCCCGGCGCAGCAGCCGCGGCAGGACGAGGTTGGCGTACGAGTCGTCGGCGTCCACCGCCCGGAGCACCTCGAACGCGACCCGGCGCGCGGGATCGACCGACCGCCGCGCCGCGTTGCGGGTGCGTGGCCGCGGGGCCGGGCTCACTCGAAGCGCTCCCCGGGCGCGATGCGCGCGCCCCGGGCCCAGTCGGTCGCCGGCATCATCCGCTTGCCCTCGGGCTGGACGTCGCCGAGGACGAACCCGGTGCCGTTGACGTGCTGGACGAGCTCGCCGCCGTCGACCCGGAGCCCGTCCGGCATGCCGTTGCCCGTCATCCGCGGACCGAGCCCGCGGCGCAGCGGACCGATCTTGACGCGCTCGTCGCGGAAGGTGGTCCAGGCCCCTGGGGCGGGGGTGCAGCCGCGGATCCTCCGGTTGACCACGTGATACGGCTGCGTCCAGTCGATCCGGGCCTCGTCCACGGTCACCTTCGGCGCGAGACAGACGCCCTCGGCGGGCTGCGGCACGGGCACGAGCACGCCGTCCTCGATGCCGTCGAGGGTGGCGACGAGCAGCCCGGCGCCGGCGCGCGACAGCCGGTCGAGCAGGTCCCCGGCGGTGTCCGCCGGGCGGATCGGTTCGGTGAGCACGCCGAAGACGGGCCCGGTGTCGAGGCCCCGCTCGAGCCGGAACGTCGTGGCGCCGGTCACCTCGTCCCCGGCCATGATCGCGCGCTGCACCGGGGCGGCGCCGCGCCACGCCGGCAGGAGGGAGAAGTGCAGGTTCACCCAGCCGTGCCGGGGGACGTCGAGTGCGCTCCTCGGCACGAGCGCACCGTAGGCGACGACCGGGCAGCAGTCCGGGGCGAGCGAGCCGAGCTCGGCGAGGAAGCCCGGCTCGGACGGCTTGGCGGGTTGGAGCACCCGGACGCCGGCGGCGTCCGCCCACTGCGCCACCGCAGAGGGGGCCGGCCGGCGGCCCCGGCCGGCGGGCGCGTCCGGACGGGTCACGACGGCGGCCAGCTCGTGCCGCGAGGCCGCGATCGCCTCGAGTGACGGGATCGCGGCGGCGGGCGTGCCCGCGAAGACGAGGCGCACGCCGGCTACAGTGCCGTGCCGAACGTCGAGTGCGGGCTGACCTTCACCGTCGGCGTCGGCGCGCCCGCCCACTCGGCCTCGCGGATGGCCTTGAGGGCGAGCTTGCGCTGCGCCCGGTCGAGCCGGTCGATGAACAGGATGCCGTCGAGGTGGTCGGTCTCGTGCTGGATGGCGCGGGCGAGCAGCTCGCTGCCCTCGATGACGACGGGCTCGCCGTGCCGGTCGAAGCCCTTGGCGACCACCCGGAGGGCCCGAGTCGTGTCGTAGGCCAGCCCCGGGAGGGACAGGCAGCCCTCCTCGCCGTCCTGCAGCTCGTCGGACAGGTCCAGGCTGGGGTTGACGAGGTGGCCCAGGACGCCGTCGACGTAGTAGGTGAACACGCGCAGGCTGACGCCGATCTGGGGCGCGGCGAGCCCGGCGCCCGGCGCGTCGATCATGGTCTCCTCGAGGTCCTTGACGAGCCGGCGCAGCTCCTTGTCGAAATCGGTCACCGGGTGCGCCGGCGTGCGCAGGATCGGGTCGCCGAAGAGGCGGATCGGCTGGATGGCCACGGAACTCCTCGAGGGTGGTGTCGGCCCGCGGCGAGGCTCATCTGTCGGCGGACGCCGGTCCGTCGGGCGGGCTCTCCCAGTCTAGGTGCGGCCTCCCGGGGCTCGCCCGAGCGCCCCGACACCACCGTCTGCCACTCGTCGCGTGCACCGGTTGCGCGGCGTTGCACGCGTTGTCCCGCTCTGGTGGGCCCCTCGGGCGTGACATCGCGTGCAGTTCGGCACAGGGCGTGCAACCGCGCCGGTCGGGTCAGCCAAGATCGCGGGGGTCGACGACCACGCGGACGGCGGGCTCGCGCCGGGCGCTCCGGACGGCGACCGCGGCGCGGATCGCCGCGACCAGGTCGGCGCGCACGGCGAGGGGGGCCCGCACGAGCTTGCGGACCTCGACGGTCGCCGCGTCGCCTCCCCCGGCCCGGTCCGCCGCCGGGATGGCCACGGGTCCGAGCACTGCCGTCTCCCGGGGAAGCAGGGCGGCCTCGAGGAGGCCGTCGACCGCGTCCGGCACGCCGGTGAGCGACACGACGGCGGCGGCCGGTGGGAGCCCCAGCTCGCGGCGCTCGGCGAGGTCGCGCTCGGCGAAGCCCGCCGGGTCGCCCCGCACCAGGGCCTGCGCCGCGGTGGCGCCCGGATCCGCCACGAGCACCGCGACCCCGCCGTCCACGGCGGGCCGGACCAGGGCGGCCGCGTTGCGCCAGCGCCGCAGAGCCTCCTCGGCGGCCCGCAGGTCGGGCCGGGCGAGCAGGCTGTCCCCGTCCAGGAGCAGGGCCGCGGCGTACCCGCCGGGGGCGAAGGGTTCCACGCCTGACGTGGCGATCACGAGCGCGCCGCCCGGCGGCACCGGCGGCAACTCCCGGTCGGCGCGGGACACGACGACCGCGGCGCCGGGGAAGGCGCGCCCGAGCTCCTCCGCCGTGCGCTCCACCCCGACGGCCGTCGCGCGGAACCGGCGCCCCTGGCAGTGTGGGCAGGTCCACGCCGGCCAGACCCGCCCGCACCAGGCGCAGTGGGGGCCTTCGCTGGGGGCCGACCGGGGACCGGGCAGCTGCAGCGGGCCCGAGCAGGACACGCAGCGCGCCGGGCGGCGGCACGACGCGCAGGCCACCCCGGGGAGGTAGCCCGCACGGGGCACCTGGACGAGCACCGATCCGTGCGGCAAGGCGTCGTGCGCGGTGCGCCAGGCCGTCGGGGGGACGCGCGCGCCGGCCGCGGCCTGGTCACCCGGCGTGTCGGCGGCCAGGCGGATCACCGGCCAGATCCGGCGGCGGGCCGCCCGATCCGGTTCCAGTGGCCGGGCCCAGCCCGACGCGACGAGCGCTGCGCCCTCCGCGGTTCGGGACCACCCCCCGACGAGCATCCCGGCCCCGTCGAGCCCCGCCCGCAGGGCCAGCACCTCCCGGGCGTGCGGGTACGGCGCGCGGAGCTCGGCGTGCTGGTCGTCGCCGTCGTCCCAGATGACGACCAGCCCGAGGTCCGCGACCGGGGCGAAGGCGGCCGCGCGGGTACCCACGACCACGCGGGCGGACCCGCGCAGCGCCGACAGGAACGCGCGGTACCGGGCGGCCGGCCCGAGGTCGGCCTCCAGCCGCGCCGGCGGGGCCGGCAGCCGGGCCGTCGCGGCCACTTCGACGAGATCGAGGTCACGGCGGTCCGGGACGACGACGAGCGCCCCGCGGCCACCCTCGACGGTGGCGGCGACGGCGGCCGCGACGGCGTCCGCCCAGACCCGGCCCGGGGGGGCGGTCCAGACGGCGCGCGGCGCCCCGCCGGCGCGGAGCCGGGCGAGGAACGCCGGCCCTGCGGGATGGTCACGCCAGGGATCCGGGCCGCCGACCGCCCCCGGGACCACCGGCGGGTCCGTCGGGACCTCCTTCTCGGTCCGGGCGTGCCGCGGCGGGACGGCGAGCCGAAGAACGTCGGCGAGCGTGCCGGCGTAGCGGTCCGCGACCGCCCGGGCGAGGGCGAGGACCGCCGGCGTCAGCACGGGCTCGGCCGAGACCACGCGCCGCAACGGCGTCAGCGGTCCGCGGTGCTCGCTGGAGTCCCGACGTTCCAGCACGAAGCCGTCGACGTCCTGGCCCGCGAACCGGACCCGCACCCGGACCCCGGGCTGCGCCTGCTCGTCGAGGTGGGCCGGCACGGCATAGTCGAACGGCCGGTCGAGGTGCGGCAGGAGGACGTCCACCGCCACCCGGGCGACCGGCCGGACCGCGGCCGTGCCGACGGGCCGGCCAGGACGCCGGCCGCGGGTCGCCGCCCGCAGCAGCTGGAGCTGTTCGCCGGAGGCCCGGGCCGGCGCCGGCTGCTGCTGCTGCTCGCCGGGGGCCGACGCCGGCCCTTGCTGTCGAAGGGAGGGCGTCAGCCCACCGCCGACCGCAACGCCCCCACCCGGTCGGTGCGCTCCCAGGTGAAGCCCGGCAGCTCCCGCCCGAAGTGCCCGTACGCCGCGGTGGCGGAGTAGATCGGCCGCAGCAGGTCGAGATCCCGGATGATCGCCGCCGGGCGCAGGTCGAAGACGTCGCGGATCGCGTCCTGGATCAGCGGCAGCGGCAGGGTCTCGGTGCCGAAGGTCTCGACGTACAGGCCCACCGGGTGGGCCTTGCCGATGGCGTAGGCCACCTGGACCTCGCACCGCCGGGCCAGTCCGGCGGCGACGACGTTCTTCGCGACCCAGCGCATGGCGTAGGCGGCCGACCGGTCGACCTTGGACGGGTCCTTCCCCGAGAACGCACCTCCGCCGTGCCTGGCCATCCCGCCGTACGTGTCTACGATGATCTTCCGACCGGTGAGGCCGGCGTCGCCCTTCGGGCCGCCGATCTCGAACCGCCCGGTCGGGTTCACGAGCAGCCGGAACGAGGACGTGTCGATGCCGACCTCGTCGACGACCGGCTTGACGACGTGGTCCGCGACGTCGGGCTCCAGCAGGTTCTCCAGCGAGACGTCGGCGGCGTGCTGGGTCGAGAGGACCACGGTGTCGAGGGCGACGGCCCGGTCCCCCTCGTAGGCGATCGTCACCTGGGTCTTCCCGTCCGGGCGCAGGTAGGGCACCTCGCCGCTCTTGCGGACCTCCGCGAGGCGCTGTGACAGCCGGTGTGCCAACCAGATCGGCAGCGGCATGAGCTCAGGGGTGTCGTCGCAGGCGTACCCGAACATCAGGCCCTGGTCGCCCGCACCCTGCAGGTCCAACAGGTCCACACCGACACCGACCCGCGCCTCGTACGCCGTGTCCACCCCCTGCGCGATGTCCGGGGACTGCGCGCCGATCGAGACCTCGACGCCGCAGGAGGCGCCGTCGAACCCCTTGGTCGAGGAGTCGTAGCCGATCCCGAGCACCGTCGAGCGCACGATCGTGGGGATGTCGACGTAGCCCGAGGTCGTGACCTCGCCGGCCACGTGGACGAGGCCCGTGGTGACCATGGTCTCGACGGCCACCCGGCTCGACGGGTCCTGCTCGAGCAGGGCGTCCAGGACGGCGTCGCTGATCTGGTCACAGATCTTGTCGGGGTGGCCCTCGGTCACGGACTCCGAGGTGAACAGGCGGTAGGTCACGGCACTCCTGTCGCAGCGGCTGCTGACTGATCCGTCGACGCCGACGGTCACATGGATCGGGGCGTCACTCTACCGGCCACGCCGCCCGCGCCGGTCGCGGCGTCCACAACGTGGTGACCGCGTCCCAGACGGCGTCCGCCACCTCGTCCTTGCTCCCCTCGGCGACGGCGCGTGTCCCGCCCACGGCGTCCAGGATGGTCACGGCGTTGCGGCCGTGCCCGAACACCGCGCCGCCGGAGACGTCGTTGACGACGAGCAGGTCGCATCCCTTGCGGGCGAGCTTGACCCGGGCATGGGCGAGCACGTCGCCGGCATCGTCCCCGGTCTCCGCGGCGAAGCCCACCACGACCTGCCCCGGTCGGCGGCGGGCCACCAGCTCGACGAGCACGTCCGGAGTCCGCTCGAGCTCGAGGTGCGGGACCCCGGTGGGGTCGTCGGTCTTCTTGATCTTGGTTTCCGACACCTTGGCGGGCCGGAAGTCCGCGACGGCCGCCGCCATGACGACGGCGTCCGCGCCGCCGTGCGCCGCCGCGGCGGCCTGCACGGACCGACGCAGCTCCTCGGCCGTCCCGACGGGGACGACCTCGACGCCGGCGGGCGGCGGCAGCGCGCTGTTCGCGGCCACGAGGGTGACGCCGGCGCCGCGCGCCGCGGCGGTGGCGGCGAGCGCGTAGCCCTGCCGGCCCGAGGAGCGGTTGCCCAGGTAGCGGACAGGGTCGAGCGGCTCGCGGGTGCCCCCGGCGGAGACGACGACCCGCCGCCCCGCCAGGTCCGGCGCGGCGGCGCCGCGGCGCAGCAGCGTGAGGGCCGCCACGAGGATCGAGTCGGGCTCGGGGAGCCGGCCGGCACCGCTGTCGGCGCCGGTGAGCCGGCCGCTGTCGGGGTCGAGGACGACGACGCCACGGCCCCGCAGCGTCGCCACGTTGGCCCGGGTGGCCGGGTGCCGCCACATCTCGGTGTGCATCGCGGGGGCCAGCAGGACGGGGCAGCGCGCCGTGAGCAGCGTCGTGGTCAACAGGTCGTCGGCCAGTCCGTGGGCCGCCCGCGCGAGCAGGTCAGCCGTCGCGGGGACGACCAGGACGAGATCGGCTTGACGGCCCAGGTTGACGTGCGGGACGGACTCCGCGCCGTCCCACACGCTCGAGGTCACCGGATGGCCGGACAACGCCGCCCACGTCGGGGCCCCGACGAACTCGAGTGCGGCAGCCGTGGGGACGACGGTCACGTCGTGCCCGTACTCGGTGAGCAGCCGCAGCAGCAGGCACGCCTTGTACGCCGCGATCCCCCCGGAGACGCCGAGGACGACGCGCCGCCCACCGCCCGCCGCGAAGGTCACCCCTCGGTCGGCTCGGCGACGAGCAGGCCCGCGTTGATCTCACGCAGGGCCACCGACAGCGGCTTCTCCTGCACGTGCGTCTCGACGAGCGGGCCGACGTACTCGAGCAGGCCTTCGCCGAGCTGGGAGTAGTAGGCGTTGATCTGGCGGGCACGCTTCGCCGCGAAGATCACGAGCGCGTACTTGCTGTCGGCGGCTTCGAGGAGGTCGTCGATCGGGGGGTTGGTGATGCCTTCGGGCGTTGCAACGGTGCCGGCCACGCACTCTCCACTTCGGGTTCCGGGGGTGGGCGGCCGACCGCGCGCCGCCGATCCCCATCGACAACAGCTGCCGTCAGCCGCGGGCCACGCCCAGCGGGCGTGGCACGAGTCCCATACAGTGTACGAGCTCGTCCGTCGCCCGGTGCACGTCGTCGTTGACGATGGTCACGTCGAACTCCGGCTCGGCGGCGAGCTCCCGGCGGGCGGTGTCCAGCCGGCGATCGCGCTCCTGGCGTGTCTCGGTGCCGCGGCCCACCAGGCGACGGACCAGCTCGTCCCACGACGGCGGCTTCAGGAACACGAACAGCGCGCCGGGCATCGACTGCCGGACCTGCCGTGCCCCCTGCAGGTCGATCTCGAGCAGCGCCGGCCGGCCCTCGAGCAGGGCCTCCTCGACCGCGCGGCGCGGCGTTCCGTACCGGTGGCGACCGTGCACGACGGCCCACTCCAGGAACTCACCGCCCGCCACCATCGCGTCGAAGGTCGCCTCGTCCACGAACTGGTAGTGCTTGCCGTCGACCTCCCCCGGTCGTCGTGGCCGGGTGGTGACCGACACCGAGAGCCAGACCTCCGGGTAGCGGGCGCGGATGTCGGCGGAGACGGTGCCCTTGCCGACGGCGGTGGGGCCGGCGAGGACGGTCAGCCGGCGGACCTGGGACGGATGCGATCCGTTCCCGTTCCCCCGATCGGCCGAGTCGCCGTGCTCCACGTCGGGTGTCAGCGGTTGAAGCGCTCGACCAGGGCCGCGATCTGGTTCGCACCCAGACCTCGGACCCGGCGGGACTCGGAGATCCCGATCTCCTCCATGATGTGGCGGGCCCGGACCTTGCCCACGCCCGGCAGGGCCTCGAGCAGCGCGGAGACCTTGATCTTACCGATCACCTCGTCGGTCTGGCCCTCCTTGATCACCTCGCCGAGGGAGCCCTGGGAGTACTTGAGGCGGTTCTTGACCTCGGCGCGAGCGCGCCGCGCGGCCGCGGCCTTCTCGAGGGCCGCAGCCCGCTGCTCGGGGGTCAGGGGAGGCAGTGCCACTTCGGTCACCTCGGTCGATCGGACGTGCGTTCGGGGACGATACTGCAGGTCAGACGGTACGGCCGGTCCATGGCGCCCCCGCCGCAAGCGACGAACCTACCGACAGGGCGGCTGCCGCGGCAACGCGGAGGGACGAATCGGGACAGCGCCGCACTCCAGGCAGACCCCGCCGCGCCGGGCCGTGCCCGAGGTCGCGTCTCCCCCGGGTCGTGTCCGCGTTCGTCCCTGCGGGTCTCGCCTCAGATCCCCGTGCGGGCGAGGGCGCTCTCGACGTCGTCCAGCGCCCGGCGGGCCGCGGCCCGGAGCGCCCGCGTGCGGGCGGGCCCGGTCGCCTCGCCCTGGCCCGCCACCAGGACTCCGCGGCTCACACTCGGGAGCACCGACGGCAGCGCCGGCCCGAAGACGACGCGCAGTTCGGCGGCGTCCGCGCCCTGCGCTCCGATGCCGGGTGCCAGGATCGGCCCACGGACGTCCAACCGGGGCGCCACCGCGGCGACGTCCCCCACGGTGGCGCCGACGACGACTCCGAACGAGCCGCTGGCGGGCTGCGGCCCACCGTCGACGTCCCCGTCGGTGGCCCGAGCGTCGGCGGCGTTCTCGGCACGGACGGCGTCCAGCAGCCGCTGCGCGACCGTCCGCCCGTCGACCCCTCGGGCGTGCTGCACCTCAGCGCCCTCCGGGTTCGACGTCAGCGCCAGCACGAAGGCGCCGCGCCCGGTCGCGCGGGCCGCGGCGAGTACCGGGGCGAGTGAGCCGAACCCGAGGTACGGCGAGACGGTCAGGGCGTCGGCGGCGAGCGGTGAGTCCTCGCCGAGGAAGGCGTCGGCGTAGGCGGCCATCGTCGATCCGACGTCACCGCGCTTGGCGTCCGCGATCGTCAACGCACCCGCCGACGCCGCGGCGGCCAGCACCCGCTCGAGGACGGCGATCCCGCCGGACCCGTGCCGCTCGAAGAAGGCGACCTGCGGCTTGATCACGGCGACCTGGTCGCCGAGCGCCTCGACGACGGTGCGGGCGAAGGTCTCCAGACCGCGGACGTCGTCGGCCAGGCCCCACCCGTCGAGCAGGCCAGGGTGCGGGTCGATGCCGACGCACAGCGGGCCGCGGGCGCGGACGGCACCGAGCAGTCGCTCGCCGAAAGGCGCTCGCGTCACGCCGTGACCGCCGGCCGGCGGGCGGCCCGCAGCTCCGCCAGTGACCGGACGCCCTCGGCGCGCTGCCTGGCGGCGACGCCGTCGCGCAGTCGCCGGATCAGTCCGGGGCCCTGGAAGACCAGGCCGGTGTAGACGCCCAGGAGATCGGCATGGTGGAGCATCTCCCACGCACGCTCGACGCGGTCGATCCCACCGGTCGCGACCAGCACGCGGTCGGCGGGCAGCGCGGCCGAGGCCGTGCGGACCACCGCCGAGCTCAGCGGGAACAGGTCCGGGCCGCTGACGCCGCCGGGCCGGCCAATCGCCGCCCGGGTGTTGGTGAGGACCAACCCGCCGATGTCGTACCGGAGGACCAGCCCGATGACGGCCTCGACATCCGCCGGAGCCAGCTCGGGAGCCAGCTTGACCAGCAGCCGCCGCCGCGGCCGCGATCCGAGCCGGGTCTGGGCGTCCAGCGCGCCCGTGACCGCGTCGAGGATCTCGGCGAGCCTGCCGACCTCCTGCAGCGCGCGCAGGCCCGGGGTGTTCGGCGAGGAGACGTTCACGACGTAGTACCCCGGGGTGCGCTCGCCGAGCGTGCCGAACCGGCCGACCACGTCGGCGTACTCGGCCGGGGCCCGCTCGTCCGCGGTGGCCTTGAGCCGGCCGACGTTGACCCCGAGCGGAACGGTCGGGGCGGGCAGTGACCGCAAGTTGGCCAGGACGGCCTCCACCCCGGCGTTGGGGAAGCCCATGGCGTTGAGCAGGTGCCCGCCCGGGAGCCGGTGGACGCGGGGACGCGGGTTCCCCCCTTGCGGCCGGAGCGTGACCGTGCCGATCTCGACGAAGCCGGGGGAGAAGTGCGCCTCGAACGCCGGATAGATCGCGCCGTTCTTGTCGTAGCCGGCGGCCACGCCGATCGGGTGCGGGAAGTGCAGGCCCCCCATGAGGTCCTGCGCGAGGCCGACGGCCGTGCCGCCGGCGACGCCGTGTCGCCGCCTCAGCGTCTCCCGGACCCGCGGGCTCGCCTGGAGTGCTCGCATCGCGCGCAGGTGGAGGTCCATCGCCACCTCGGCGTCCCGCCGGGTCGCCAGCGCCACCGGCGGCAGGAGGACCCGGCGGTAGAGGACGCTCACGAGGTCGATGCCAGGTCGAGGTCGGTGAGGCCGCCGCCCAGCACCCGCAGGGAGAGCCGGCCGAGATCGCGGACGTGCTCCTGCAGCGTGCATACCCTGGCGGGGCCGTCCGCGGTGATCGCCGCCTCGATCGCGGCCACCGCCGCGGCGAGCTGCTGGACGGTCGTGATGATGGGCCGATCCA
This sequence comes from Kineosporiaceae bacterium, assembly GCA_035541595.1. Classification (GTDB taxonomy): domain Bacteria; phylum Actinomycetota; class Actinomycetes; order Actinomycetales; family Kineosporiaceae; genus DATKNA01. The sequence continues at coordinate 11,221 of DATKNA010000295.1, forward strand.
TGGACGTCGTCGCCGCCCGGATCTCGTAGCCGTCGACCCGGCCGGCCGAGCCGTTCGGCGTGTTGACCACCATGTCGATCTCGCCGGCGTAGATCTGCTGCACGATGGTCGGTTCCCCGTCCGGCCCCGGGCCGGCGCTGTGCTTGCGCACGCGGGTGCTGGCGATCCCGTTGCGCCGCAGCACCCGGGCCGTGCCGTCGGTGGCCAGCACCTCGAAGCCCAGATCGGCGAGCCGCTTGACAGGCAGGACCATGGCGCGCTTGTCGGCGTCCGCCACCGACACGAAGACCCGGCCCCCGCACGGCAGGCCGCCGTAGGCAGCCGTCTGCGACTTCGCGAACGCCCGCGGGAAGTCCGCGTCGAGGCCCATCACCTCGCCGGTCGACCGCATCTCCGGCCCCAGGATGGCGTCGACCACGCGACCGTCCGGCGTCCGGAACCGCTTGAACGGCAGGACCGCCTCCTTCACCGCCAGCGGAGCGTCGTCGGGCAGGGCCGTGCCGTCGCCGTCCGCGGGCAGCAGGCCCTCCGCCCGCAGCCCGGCGACGGTCGCGCCGAGCATGATCCTGGCCGCCGCCTTCGCCAGCGGGACGCCGGTGGCCTTGGACACGAACGGTGCCGTCCGGCTGGCGCGCGGGTTGGCCTCGAGCACATACAGCACCCCGGCGGCCAGGGCGAACTGCACGTTGAGCAGGCCCCGGACGCCGATACCGCGGGCGATCGCCGCCGTGCTCGCCCGCACCTGGGCGATCTGTCGGGAGCCGAGGGTGACCGGCGGCAGCGCGCAGGCGGAGTCGCCGGAGTGGATGCCGGCCTGCTCGATGTGCTCCATCACGCCGCCGACGTAGAGCTCGGTGCCGTCGAACAGGGCGTCGACGTCGATCTCGATGGCGTCGTCCAGGAATCGGTCGACGAGCACGGGGTGCTCGGCGATCGTCCCGTCGTCGAGATGGAGGGCGCGCCGCAGGTGATCCGCAAGGCCGGCCTCGTCGTCGACGATCTCCATCCCGCGGCCGCCGAGCACGTAGGACGGGCGTACCAGGACCGGGTATCCGACGTCGTCCGCCAGGTGCGGCACGCCCTCGGGGTCCGGCCGGTCTACAAGACGGTGGACACCTGCGCGGCCGAGTTCGCGGCGACGACGCCCTACCACTACTCGTCGTACGACGAGGAGGACGAGGCCGACCCGTC
>DATKNA010000296.1:0-23161 GCA_035541595.1 Kineosporiaceae bacterium
GCCCGGGCGCGGTACAGCGCTACGGGGGTGTCCCGCCCTACGCCGAGACCCGCAGCTACGTCCAGCGCGTGACGACCTCATGGGAGGCCCTCCGGTGACTCTGACCCCTGTGCTGCCGACCGTGCTCACACCCGCCGAGGCCTCCCTCCCGGGTGCCGCCGGCTCCTCCGGCGGCCCGCTCTTCGGCGCCGCCCTCGCCGCGGTGGCCGGTCTCGGGCCCGCCTGCGGTGCGACCTCGCGCGGGTCGACGGGCCGGTCCGGCACGGTCGGGGGCGCCTCACCGGACGGACCGGCGGCCGACGCCGTGGGCTCCGGTCCCGGCTCGTGCGACGGCACGCCGGTGCAGGACGTGTCGTCGGCGACAGGCACCGCCCCCGCCGGGCCGCCCGCGGCCGAGCTCGTCCTGCTGCTCCAGCTCGCCGGGCTCGGCGTGAGCGCCCACGGCGCGCCGACCGCACTGATCACCCCGCCGCCCGGCCCGTCGGCCGCCGGCGGCCCGGCCCTCGCGGCGGCCCTGGCGATCGGAGCGGGGTCGGCGGCGACTCCGGGAGCCGTCGGGCGGCCGGTCGCCCCCGGCACGGCGGCGACGGCCCTCGCCGCCGGTACGGCTCCGGCGGTCGATGCGACGACGGCCGCCGCGACGACGGCGACAGCGACGGCGACGGCGACGGCGGGACCGTCGGCCGGGTCGTCGCCGTCGACGAGCTCGCCGGCCCCCTCGCCCGCGCCGACCCCCGAGCCGTCGCCGGCCGCGGCGTCGGCGACGTCAGCCGGGACGTCGGACCCAGGGTCGGGCCTGACGCCGGCGGCGGGTCCCGCCGCGACGGGCGGTGCGACGCCGGGTGTGGCTCCGTGGGCGCTCGCCGCTGCCCGAGCCGGGACATCGGCCGGAGCCGGTGCGCCGGCACGCGGCGCCGGGCGCGCTCCGGGCACCCCGGACGTGGCCGGTCCCGCCCCGCGGTCGCCCGCCCCTGCCCGATCCGCTGCCGGGGGCCGGGGTTCCTCGGTGCACCCGGTCGACTGGGTGTCGACACCCGCCGTCGGCGACGTCCTACCGGCGCGGGGCTCGGCGGGCGACCCCGGCGCCAGGTCGGGGCGGGCTGCCGCTGCCGGCCAGGGGGCGGCGGAAGCGACGGGCACCGCGCCCGTCGCCGCACCGGGGACGCCGGTCGCCGGTTCCGGCCCAGCCTCGCCGTCGGCCGGCGATCCGGCATCGGGCCCGCCGGTCGCGACGACCCCGGCACAGGCCGCGTCCGGCCCGGCCACCGTCGCCCCCGACGGCGCGACGTCGGCGGCAGCCGGGAGCGGACCGCCGGCGCCCGTACCGGACCAGGTCCTGCGGCACCTGACCGCGGTGCGCGCCCTCCGTGAGGGTTGGCACCGGACGGTCCTGCGGCTGGAGCCGGAGCACCTCGGCGAGGTGACCGTCACGCTCGACGTCCGGTCCGGGGCGGTCCGGATGGCCGTGAGCGGGGGGGCCGAAGCGCTGGCCGCGGTCCGGGAGGGGCTCGGTCACCTGCGCTCGTCCCTGGCCGACTCCGGCCTGGACCTCGGCGATGTCGCACTTCGCCCCGAGGCCGCGGCGGCCGGGGCGGCCGCTACGGACGGGCCCGCCCCCGCCCTGGACGGCCGAGACCTCGGTTCGGGCTCGCGTCCCGACACCGGCGCCCACTCCCCGGACGGCGACCCCCCGCCCGGCCGCGAGCAGCGACGGGCCGACGCGCCCGAGGCGCCGAGTCAGGCGCCCCTCAGCCCAGTGGTCGCGGAGGAGACCGCATCCGACCCGTCCCTCGGCGCCGGTGACGGGCCGCGGCGCCTCGACGTCCGGGTCTGACACTCGCGGGACCCTCCGGGCCTGACGCCCGGGCCCCACCGCACCCGCCGACACACAGGAGGATCCATGACCAGCGTGGCCAGCACGACGGGCACGTCATCCACGACCCTGTCCCCGACCGGAACCTCGGCGGGCACGACGCCGTCGACGTCGATGGACCAGGACACCTTCCTCAAGCTGCTGGTGGCCCAGCTGAAGTACCAGGACCCCTCGAACCCCGCCGACGCCACCCAGTTCCTCTCCGAGACCGCCCAGTTCACCGTCGTGCAGAAGCTCGAGGCGCTGTCCACCCTGGACCAGCAGGTGCTCGACGCGACGCGGTCGCAGTCCGCCTCCGGTCTCATCGGGAAGCAGGTGACGTACTCCGACTACGCGGGGGCGACGCGGACCGGCACCGTGACGGGGACGACGGTCGGCAGCACGCCGACCCTCACGGTCGACGGCACGCAGGTGGCCCTCGACCGCGTCACGGCCGTCGGCACCGTCACGTCCCCGACCACCGGCTGACGCCGTCTCGCACCATCCGGCTCCCAGCGCCACCCCGACCGGACCGGCGCCACCGGTCCAGCACGACCCGCGGGCAGGAGGCCCCCGGTCCGACGGCACGGACGCCGCCACCGCCTGACCCCCAGGAGGACCGCGTGCTCCGCTCTCTCTTCTCCGGCATCACCGGCCTGCGCCAGCACCAGACGCTGATGGACGTGGTGTCGAACAACATCTCCAATGTCAACACCGTCGGCTACAAGGCCAGCTCGGTGATCTTCGAGGACACCCTCAGTCAGCTCGTCCGACCCGCGTCGTCCCCGGGCAACGGTGTCGGCGGAGTCAACCCCGGCCAGGTCGGCCTCGGGGTGCAGCTCGGCGCGATCAGCATGAACTTCGCGCAGGGCTCGGCCCAGAACACCGGCCGATCCACCGACCTCATGATCCAGGGCGACGGTTTCTTCGTGCTGCAGAACGGCAACACCCAGGAATACACCCGGGCCGGCTCGTTCAGCTTCGACACCGACGGCCGGCTGGTCAATCCCGAGGGCATGCGGGTGCAGGGGTGGAACGCGGTGAACGGCGTGGTGGACACCAACGGCGCTCCCGGCGACATCGTGCTGCCCGCCTCGACGCTGATCAAGCCGCAGCCGTCCGCGAACGTCGTGGTGGCCGGCAACATCCAGCCGACGGCGGCGACGGACACCATCACCCTGGGTCAGACGGTCTACGACTCCGGCGGCGTCGCGCACCCGTTGACGATCACGCTCACCGGCGACGGCGCCGGCAACTACACGGTCGACATCACCGATGCCAACGACCCGAACACCGCCGCGGTCCCGACCCAGGGCAGCGTCAGCTTCGACGCCACCGGTGCGATCACCGTCAACACGCCGCCGTCCATCGTGCTCCCGGACGGGACGACGACGGTCACGATCGACATGTCCAAGGTCACCCGGTACGGCGGGCCGAAGTCGATCAACGTCGCCAGTGCCGACGGCTACGAGGCGGGCAGCCTGCAGGGGTTCCAGATCGCCGGGGACGGCAGCGTCACCGGCGTCTTCAGCAACGGGCAGAAGCTGGTCATGGCCAAGGTCGCGTTGGCCGGGTTCAACAACCCGATGGGCCTGGAGAAGGTCGGCAACAGCGCCTACCGGGCGACGACCAACTCGGGCAACGCCCAGATCGAGACGCCCGGGTCGGGCGGAGTCGGGACCCTGCTCGGCGGCGCGCTGGAGATGAGCAACGTGGACCTCGCCCAGGAGTTCACCAACCTGATCATCGCCCAGCGCGGGTTCCAGGCCAACTCGCGCGTGATCACCACATCGGACCAGATGCTGCAGGACCTGGTGGACATCAAGCGTTGACCCGGTCGAAGGGCTGAACGACGGCGACGGCGACGGCGACGGGCACCGGGCTCCCGGGGCCCGCGCCAGCCGTCGTCCGCCACGGCCGGCCCGAGTCAGCCGGCGCCCCGGGCGCCGCCTCACCCATCAGGACGCACCGTGACCCGGTCGGCGGGGTCGGTGCTGCTCAACATCGGCGCCGGGATGCCGACCGGTCCTGCGTCGGCCGCGAAGGGCGGCCGCGGAGCACGCGGCGCCAAGGGACGGAGACATGATCATCCTCACCCGCCTGGGCGGCGCTCAGGTGGCCGTCAACCCCGACCTCATCGAACGGGCCGAGCCCACACCGGACACGGTCATCACGATGGTCGACGGCCACAAGCTGCTCGTCGCCGAGTCGGTCGAGGAGGTCGTGGAGGCGGTCCGCGCCTGGCGCGCCTCGGTCGCGGCCGCGGCCTACGGGATCTCCCACCGTGCTGGCCCGTCGACGCCGGGGGCCGGCCCGGACGGCGGGGAGGGCGGCTGGGGTCGCGCGGCCGAGCTTGCCGCCGACGACGTCACCGCCCACAGCGCCCTCGGCTCGTCGCTGGCGCGCGTCCTGCGCATGCCACCGCGCGAGGGCTGACGGGTGGATCCGGCCGCCATCGTCGGCGTCGTCCTCGGGTTCGTCGCCGTCTTCGGCACGCAGATCCTCGAGGGCGGCAGTCCGGCGTCGATCCTGCTCATCCCGCCACTGTTCCTCATCTTCGTCGGGTCGGCGGGCGCGTCCCTGGCCTCGAACACGCTGCCCGGCATGCTCGGCGGCATCAAGTGGCTCGTCTACGCGATGACGGCCAAGAAGCCCGACCCGGAAGCGGTCGTCGAACCGCTGGTGACGATGGCCGAGCGGGCGCGCCGCGAGGGCCTGCTCGCCCTGGAGTCCGAGATCGAGAACGTGGACGACCCGTTCATGAAGCGCGGCCTGCAGATGGCGGTCGACGGCACCGACCCGGACGATCTCTACGAGATCCTCTCCGCCGAGGTCCGCGCCAAGAAGGCGTCGGCCAGGACCGGCGCCGGCTTCTGGACCGATGCCGGCGGCTACGCCCCGACGATCGGGATCATCGGCACGGTGGTGGGTCTCGTGCACGTGCTCGAGAACCTGTCCGACCCCAGCAAGCTGGGCAAGCTCATCGCGGGGGCCTTCGTGGCGACCCTGTGGGGCGTCATGACGGCGAACATCATGTTCCTGCCGTTCGGCAAGCGGATCATGGCGGTGGCGACGGGCGAGGCTGCTCGGATGGAGCTCGTCATCGAGGGGGTCCTGGCCATCCAGGCGGGCTCCAACCCGCGCGTGGTCGCGACCAAGCTGCGCTCGAAGATGCAGCCGCCCGGGCCCGGGCCGGCCAAGGAGGCGGCATGACCCGCCGGGCCGTCGGCCTGGGCGGGGACGCCGGCACGACGCGCCCGAGCGCGGGTCCCCGGCAGGGGACGTCGTGAGTGCGCCGCGGCCCGTCCGCGCGCACGCGCGGCGCGGCGGGCACGAGGAGGAGCACGAGGAGCACGAGAACCACGAGCGCTGGCTCGTGAGCTACGCGGACATGATGACCCTGCTCATGGTCCTCTTCATCGTCATGTTCGCGCTGAGCGAGGTGAACCAGAGGAAGTTCGACGTCTTCCGTGCCGGCCTGCACGCGGGCTTCGGGTCTCCGGCCACGATGCTCCAAGGCGGCAACGACATCCTGGACGGCCCGGGTTCCATCGCCCCGGACTCGCCCCCGGTCCCCGGCAGCACCGACGGCGGCAGCGGCGGGACCGACGCGAACTCCTGGAAGGACATGGCGCCCGGCCGGATCGGCCAGCTGGTCACCGCGACGCAGCAGGCACAGCTGCGCCAGGAGGTGACCAACCTCAAGAAGGCGGAGACGGCCCTGAAGGGCGCCCTGGCCAGGGCCGGAGTGGCGAACGGCGCGACCTTCCGCTTCGACGAACGGGGCCTGGTCGTGACGATCGCCACCGACAAGGTGCTCTTCGACAGCGGCAGCGCCCGGCTCCGGCCGCAGGGCCGCAAGATCTTGGACGCCCTCGAGCCGACGCTCGCGGCGTTGCCGAACCGGCTGAGCGTGGGCGGCCACACGAACTGGTTGCCGATCTCCACGGCGCGGTTCCCGTCCAACTGGGAGCTGTCCACCGACCGTGCCACCGGCGTCCTGCGCTACCTCGCCACCCCCGGGCGCATCCCGACCGACCGGATGTCCGCCACCGGGTACGCCGACACCATGCCGCTGCTGCCCCGCAGCGACCCACGGGCCGTCGTGCTCGACCGCCGCGTGGAGATCGTCGTCCTGGCCGCCGTCGACGACGCCCAGGGCCGGGCGCTCGCCGCGCTCGGCAACGAGGACGCCGGCACGGACGCCGCGGGCACGGGTGCCGACGCGACCGGCACGGGCCGCGCCGGAGGAACCCGTCATGGCTGACCCGACGACGGCCGCGACCATCCAGAAGCCCAGACCGGGCCGCACGATCACGCAAGGGAAGGACAAGGAGATGGCCGCCAAGACCGAGGCCGAGACCCCCCCGACCGAGGACGCCCCGTCGAAGCGCGGCGGCAAGAAGAAGGTCGTGCTTGTGGCGCTGGTCGTGGTCGTGGCGGTGGCCGCCCTGTACCTGCTCGTGCTCAAGCCGCACGGCGGCGGCGCGGCGGCGGCCCCCAAGCCCGTCCCGGGCGCTGTCGTCAAACTCGACCCGATCACCCTCAACCTCGCCGGCGGCCACTTCCTCAAGCTGGGCCTGTCCCTGCAGGCCACCGCGGACGCCGGTGAGGACGTCTCCGGCGCGAAGGCGCTGGACGCGGCGATCGACCTCTTCAGCAACAAGACGATCAAGGATCTGACCAGCACCGAAGGCCGCGACAAGGCGAAGTCCGATCTCGTGAAGCGGGTGTCCGGGCTCTACGAGGGCAAGGTCTACGACATCTACTTCACCGACTTCGTCATGCAGTGACCCGTGCGGTCCTGCCCGGCCGCACGAGGTCATGCGCCAGGTCGGCGCTGCGTCCGGCCGCCCCGCCTCCGAGGCGGCTCCGCCGACTGGGCGACCTGGGCGACGGTAGGCGGCGTGGCGCGTTCGGACGCCGGGCGGCCGATCGCAGGGCAGCGCGAGGGACTCAAGATCGGGGGATGAGCGCCCGATGCCAGCTGCGTGGGGTACTCCGAACAGGCGACCGCATACTCGCGCCGCCGCCGAGGTGAGCCGCGCGCGTACGACTTCCGGCGACCGGTGCGGCTCGCCCGCGACCAAGCGCACCTGCTGCGCATCGCCATGCAGACGTTCGGCCGCCAGTCCTCCACGGTGCTGACGACGAGCCTGCGCGTGGTCTGCGCCCTCGGCTCCCCCACGATCGAGGAGCTCAGCTACGACCAGTACCTGACCGGCCTGCCCGACCAGGCGGTGTGCGCCGTCGTCGCGCTCGAGCCGTGGGCCGGGAAGTCCCTTCTCACCATCGAGCTCCCGACCCTGCTCACGATGGTCGACCACCTCCTCGGTGGCCCGGGTGCGGACCGGCAGCCCGACCGTCCGCTGACGGACATCGAGCAGGCGTTGCTGCGCCACCTGCTGACCCGGACGCTCCGCGAGCTGTCCTACGCGCTCGAGCCGCTCGACCACGTCGAACCGCAGTTGCAGAACCTGGAGTCCAACCCGGGTTTCGTCCAGGCGGCCGCGCCGACGGACCCGGTGGTCGTCGGCCGCCTCGAGCTCACCGTCGGCGAGCGGACCGGGAGCGCCTCCCTCTGCATCCCCTACGCCAGTCTGGAACCCGCTCTGGAGCGGCTGACCCGCGCGCAGGACGACGAGGCCAGGTTGCTCGCCCGGCGCCAGGCGGCCCAGCGCACGCAGCAGCGCCTCACGGACGTCGAGGTCGAGGTCGCCGTCCGGTTCAATCCCACCCGCCTGCCGTCGGCCGCGATCGGCCGGCTCGCCGTCGGTGACGTCGTCCGGTTGGAACACCGCACCACCGCGCCGCTCGCCGTGACCGCCGCCGCGACGACGTTCGCCCAGGCCGTTCCCGGGACCTCGGGCCGCAGGCTCGCCGTCCTCATCGTGCCGAGCCCCTTGCCCGGCCGCCCCGCCGCAGCGGCCCACGCCGCCCACCGCCCCGACGCCGAGGATCCGTGATGACCTTCTCCGCCTCTCCGCTCACCCCCGGGACCGACGCCGGCGACGACGCCTGGCGACGCACCGCGGACGCCGTCGTCGAGGCCGTCACCCAGGCCGCCGCCCAGATCCCCAGCGCCGCACCGCTCGCCGTCCAGGCCGCGGCGCCCGACGGCGCGGGCCTGACCCTGCCCACGGGCACGGCCCTCGTGGCGTATCTCGGTGCGGGCGCCGAGGGCAAGGTGCTGCTCGTCCTCGCCGCCGAGCTCGTCCAGGCTCTGGCCGACACCCCGTTCGGCGCCGTCGAACCCGCCGACGCCCTGCGGCCCGCGCTCGACACGCTCGCCGCCGCGCTCGGCGGGCGTCTGGACGGCACGCCCACCGCCATTGCCGTCGAGGACTGCCTCGACGTGCTCGCCGGCGGCACCACCGTCCTGGTGCCGCTGGTCGCGGGGGACACCGTGCACGCGCTCGTCGGGGTCTCCCTGGCCGCTCCCGCGCCGGCCGGCCCGACCGCCGCCGGCGCGGCCGCGAGCTGGGGCCTCGACATGCTCCGGGACGTCGAGATGGAGGTGACCTGCGAGCTGGGCCGCACCAGGATGACCGTGCGTCAGCTGCTCGCCCTCGCCCCCGGCGACGTCGTCGAACTCGACCGGCTCGCCGGGTCGCCGGCCGACCTGCTGGTCAACGGCACGCTCCTCGCCAGGGGTGAGGTCGTGGTCGTGGACGAGGCGTTCGGCCTGCGCATCACCGAGATCGTCACCCGGGACGCGCGATGAGCGCCGCCCGCCCCGTCCGGGGCCCGTCGTGAGCGCGGCCGACGACCTTGCCGTCCTCGGTCGGATCACGCTCGCCCTGATCGTCGTGGTCGCCCTCGCCGTGCTCGCCGCGCGACTGGCGCGCCGGGCGGGTCTGCGCGGGCCCGGCGCCGGGCTGCGCGTCGTCGACCGCACCGGCCTGACCCGCGAGGCGTCCGTGGCCGTCGTCGAGGTCGCCGGGCGCGGCCTCGTCCTCGGCGTGACGGCCCGCGGCGTGACGCTGCTCACCGAGCTCGAGCCCGACCAGTTGGCGGCGGCCACGGAGCGGGCCGGGGCGGAGCCCGTCGAGGCCTCCCGGACCACCACGCCACGGCGGATCGCCGTCCGCTCCTCGGGGACCGTGGCCCGACCGCAGGGCACCGGCGCGGTGCTCGACCCACGGACCTGGCGACAGACCGTCGAGGCCCTCCGCGACGTCACGGCCCGTCGACGGTGAGGAGCGCGGCGGCAGCGAGCCGCGCCGGACGCCGACGGCGCCGGCGGATCGGCGTCGCCCTGGTGATCGCGACGGCGACGCTGTGCGGCGTCGCGACCTCGGCGTCGGCGGCAACGTCAGCGGGCTCGTCGGCCCCCGCGGCCAGGTGGGCGGCCAGGTGGGCGGCCGGGAGGGTGGCCCTCGCCCCGGTGGGCGGCGCCGTGCCGGCGACGGCGGGCCCCTCGGGGCCCTCGGGGGCGAGCGCACCGGCGGCACCGAACGGCACCGGGACGCCGTCCGCGACGGGCGGGCAACCGTCGGTGGCGCTTACCGTTCCCGGGCAGCCGAGCCAGGTCGTCTCGATCATCCTGCTGATCAGCGTGCTCGGTGTGGCCCCGGCGATCCTGCTCATGTGCACGGCCTTCACCAAGATCGTCGTGGTGCTGTCCCTCGTGCGCAGCGCGATCGGCACCCAGTCAGTGCCGCCGAACCAGGTGCTCGTGGGGCTCGCGCTGTTCCTCGCGCTGTTCGTCATGGGACCGACGTTCGACGCGATGCAACGCGAGGGCGTCGCCCCCTACATGAACGGGACGAAGTCGTCCGCGCAGGCCTTCACCGACGGCGTCAAGCCCCTGCGCACGTTCATGCTCGCCCACGTGCGCCCCGAGGAGATCGCCCTGATGACGAAGGCGGCGAACGCGCCGCAACCGAAGCGCCCCGACGACGTCGACCTGCGCACCCTCGTCCCCGCGTTCGTGCTCAGCGAGCTGCGGGCCGCGTTCATCATCGGGTTCGTCGTCTTCGTGCCGTTCCTCGTCGTCGACATCGTCGTCAGCGCCGTCCTCATGAGCCTCGGCATGGTCATGCTCCCGCCGTCGCTCATCTCGCTGCCGTTCAAGCTGCTGCTCTTCGTCCTCGTGGACGGCTGGTCACTGGTCGTGACCACGCTGCTCGGCAGCTACCACTAGAGACGTCTGGAGACGTGGTGAGCGACCGATGAACGACCGGATCGTGCAGATCGTGGCGGAAGGACTGCTGACGGCGACGAAGATCGCCGGACCCGTGCTGATCGCGACCCTCGCGATCGGGCTCCTGCTGTCGATCGTCCAGTCGGCCACGCAGGTCCAGGAGTCGACGCTGACCTTCCTGCCCAAGCTCTTCGCCGCCGGGCTCGTGCTCGTTCTGACGGGCGCGTGGGCGCTACGCACCCTCGAGGGCTTCACCCACGACCTGTTCACCCTCGTGCCCGCGCTGATCAACAGCTGACCGGCAGCCCAGGCCCACCCGGCCCAGAGCCGGCACCACCGCAAACCCCCGCGCGGGACATCCGACGCCCGATCCGGATCCGGGACCACCGCGAGCACCGCCACCGACGACAAACCCCGCACCGACGACGAGGAGGCGACGCCGTGTCCGGCCTGCACTTGGCGATCGGCGAGCAGCTCGCCGCCGCCTTCGTGCTGGCCGTCGCCCGGACGGCCGCGTTCGTGCTGGTCACACCGCCGTTCAACACCCGCGCCGTGCCTGCCCAGGCCCGGGTGGCCCTCGCCCTGGCGCTGGCGTTTCCGCTGACCGCGCCGCTCCGGGCCGGGGCGCCGACGCTGCTGTCGGGCGAGCTCGTCGTCCGGATCATCGCCCAGATCGCCACCGGGCTCGCGCTGGGCTTCTTCGTGCTGATCGCCGTCAGCGCCGTCCAGGCCGCCGGAGACCTCGTCGACATCGTGGGCGGCTTCAACTCCTCGATCGCCCTCGACCCGCTGATGCTCACGCAGACGTCGGTGTTCGGCCGCCTCCACCAGTTCGTCGCGGTCGCCGTGCTGTTCGCCACCGACGGCCATCTCATGATCATTCAGGGACTCTCCCGAAGCCTGCAAGCCATGCCCGACCCCCGCATCTCCTGGGACGAGCTGGGACGGGCCCTGGTCGCGGACGTCACCGGCTTCCTGACGGCCGCGCTCCAGATCGCGGCACCGATCATCGCCGCGATGCTCGTCGCGGACGTCTCGCTCGGACTGCTCACCCGGGCCGCCCCGGCGCTCAACGCCTTCGCCCTGGCGTTCCCGTTGAAGATCCTCTTCTCACTCCTGCTCGTGGGATTCGTCGTCGTCCGGCTGCCGACCGAGGTCCACGACCTCGTCCAGCACGCGGTGATCGTCGTCCTCCACCTGTCCGGCGCGGACGCCGGGTCGGGCTGAGGCGGGCCGGTGGCGCAGGACGGCAAGACCGAGAAGCCGACCCCCCGCCGGCTGCGGGAGGCCCGCAAGCGCGGGCAGTTCCCGCGGACGCAGGACCCGGCGACGTGGCTGGGCATCGCCGCCGGGAGCGCCGTCGTGCCGCACGCCATGGGCGTGCTCGCCGACGAGGTCACCCGGATGCTCGCCGGGCTGCCGGCGGTCGCCGCCGACCCCACACCGGCCCGGGCGCTCGCCGCGGTCGACGACCTCCCCCGGGCGGTGCTGGGCGCCGCCGCGCCGGTGGCCGTCGCGGCCGGGGCCGCGGTGGTGCTGGCCATGGCGGCCCAGGGCGTGCACGTCACCGCGAAGACACTGGCGTTCAAGCCGTCGCGGTTGAGTCCCCGGCAAGGGCTGGCGAGGATGCTCGGCACCCGAGCGGTGTGGGAGGCGTCGAAGGCGCTGATCAAGGTCCTGGTCATCGCTGGCGTCGTGCTGGCCCTGGCGCGATCGCTCGTGCCGCAGCTCGTCGGCTCCGGGCTCTCCCCGCTGGCGACCTCGCTGCGCACGCTCGGATCCGGGGTGCAGTCCCTGGTCTGGACCGCGGCCGCGACCGGTCTCCTGCTCGCCCTCGCCGACTACGGCTACCAGCGTCGAACGGTCATGAAGCGGCTCCGGATGACCCCTCGTGAGATCAAGGACGAGCAGCGACAGACCGAGGGCGACCCCATGGTCAAGGGGGCGATCCGGACCCGGCAGCTGGCCATGAGCCGCAACCGGATGCTCGCGGCCGTGGCGACCGCGGACGTCGTCCTCGTCAACCCCACGCACTACGCCGTGGCGCTGCGCTACGAGGCCGGCCGGGGAGCGCCGCGCGTGGTGGCCAAGGGCGCTGACGCGCTCGCTGCCAAGATCCGCGAGCGGGCGCGCGAGCACCGGGTCCCGGTGGTCGAGGACAAGCCGCTGACCCGGTTGCTCTACCGGATCTGCGACCTCGAGGACGAGATCCCGGCCGAGCTCTACCTGGCGGTGGCGCAGATCCTCGCCTTCGTGTTCGCGCTGCGGCGGCCGGGGAGCGGCATCCCCCGGCCGGGGCCGTCCGATCTGTCCGGCGTGACCGACGTTCCGACGAGGACCGAACTGCGGGTGCGCCGGTCGCGGGAGCGGCGCGCCGGGCGGCGGGAGTCGCGGGCCCTGCAGTCGACGGCCCGGTTGGACCGCTGACGCCCGAGGGTCGGGTTCCCGCTCAAGGCCCCGGCCGCACCTGCCGAGGACCATTCCGAGCCACGGACGGCCTCGCGGCACCCGGACGGGTGCGTCCCGACGTCGTGGAGGTCCCGGATGCCGTCGAACCGGCTCGCCAGGCTCGCGGTGCCGGTCATCGTCGTGGTCGTCGTCGTCATGATGGTCGTGCCGCTCCCGGCCGCGGTGCTCGACGTGCTCATCGCCGGCAACATCGCGATGTCGCTGGTCGTGCTGCTCGTCGCCATGCAGGTGCGCAAGCCGCTCGAGTTCGCCGTCTTCCCCACGCTGGTGCTCGTCGGGACCATCCTGCGGCTGGCGCTCGCCGTCTCCTCGACGAGGCTGGTCCTGCGGGACGGCTACGCCGGCCACGTCATCGACGCGTTCGGTCACATCGTGATCGGCGGATCGCTGGTCATCGGCCTGGTCGTCTTCGCCATCCTGGTCGTCATCCAGCTCACGGTGGTGACCAACGGCGCGGCTCGGGTCGCGGAGGTCGGTGCCCGGTTCACGCTCGACGCGATGCCCGGCAAGCAGATGGCGATCGACGCCGACCTCAACTCCGGGCTCATCGACGAGGACGAGGCGCGCCGGCGTCGCAAGGAGGTCGCCGCCGAGGCCGACTTCTACGGCGCGATGGACGGCGGCACGAAGTTCGTCAAGGGCGACGCGATGGCCGCAGTGATCATCACCGTGGTGAACCTCGTCGGCGGATTCGCCGTCGGGATGATCCAGAAAGGGATGTCGCCCGGCGACGCCATCAACACCTACAGCCTGCTGACCGTCGGCGACGGCCTGGTGTCGCAGATCCCCGCGCTACTGATGTCCGTCGCCACCGGCGTCATCGTCACCCGCTCGACGAGCGACGGCGACGTCGGCAACGACCTGGTCGGCCAACTCGCCCGGCACCGCGAGGCGCTGCGCATCGGCGGCGCCGCCCTGATCGGGCTCTGCATCGTGCCGGGCATGCCGAAGCTGCCGTTCCTCATCGCCGGCGGGCTCCTGCTGGCGGCGTCCACCCGGGCCGCGGGGCCGCCCGCCCCGGGGGCGGACGCCGGCCACGCCGCGGCCGACGCCGGCAAGGACGCCTCCGCCGGGACCGAACCGGAGCGCGACCCGGTCACCGAGTCGTTGCACGTCGATCCGCTCGAGTTGCTGCTCGCCGCCGACGTCGTCGACCTCGTGGACGCCACCCGCGGCGGCGATCTCCTCGACCGGGTACGCGCGTTGCGCCGCAAGACCGCGCTCGACCTCGGGATCGTGCTGCCACCGGTCCGCACCCGCGACGGCGCCGGCCTGCCGCCCGGAGGTTACGAGATCCGGATCGGCGGCGTGCCGGTCGCCACCGGCGAGGCCCCGCCCGGGCACATCCTCGCGATCGGCGACTCGCCCGAGATGCTGCCGGGCCGGCGGACGACGGAGCCCGTCTTCGGACTCCCGGCGGTCTGGGTGCCGCTGGAGCACCGCACGACCGCCGAGGCCCTGGGAGCCACGCTCGTCGAGCGGGCCGCCGTCGTCACCACCCACCTGGCCGAGATGGTCCGCCGGCACGCGTCCCGGCTGCTCGCTCTCGACGACGTCAAACAACTGCTCGACGTGCTCAAGACCGACCGCCCGGTGGCCGTCGACGAGGTCGTGCCCGGGCTGTTGCCGCTGGCCGGCGTCCAGCGGGTACTGCAGGGGTTGCTCGACGAGCAGGTCTCGATCCGCGACCTGGGCCGCGTGCTCGAGGGGATCGGCCAGCGGGCCCGGGTCACCACGGACGCGGACGCGCTGCTCGACGCCGCGCGCGCGGCGCTCGGTCCGGCGCTGACCGCGCCGTACCAGCGGGACGGCGTCCTGCACGCGATCACCCTGGAACCGGGCGTCGAGAGCGAGTTGGCGGAGGCGATGCGGGCGAGCGAGCAGGGGGTCGTCCTCGCGGTCGACCCCGTGCTCGCGAATCACCTGGTCGGGCAGCTCTCCTCGCTGGTGACGACGGCCGAGAACAGCGGTGTGACCCCCGTGCTGCTCGTCGCCGGCCCGCTGCGGCTGCCGGTCCGACGACTGCTGCGCAGCACGCTTCCCCAGCTCCCCGTGGTCGGGTTCACCGAGACCGCGGGGCTGACCTCGATCGAGACCGTCGGGCAGGTGAGCCGTGGCCACGACTTTGCTGCTCGAGGGTGACGACCTCGAGACCCTGCTGGCGCGGGCGCGCGCCGAGGGCGGCCCGGACGCGCGCATCGTGCGAGCCGAGAAGATCCGCCACGGCGGGATGCTCGGGTTCTTCGCGCGGGAGCGATTCGAGGTGGCGCTGGAGGTGCCGGATCCAGCGCCGGGCGCCCATCCGGCGGTCGACCCCGGGACGACCTCCGGTGGCACCGGGACGAGAGGACCCGCGATGACCCACGCCGGCGAGCACCCTCCCGGCCCTGCCTTCGAGCGGCTCACCCGCCGGCTGGTCGCCGCGGCCGAGGATCCGCGGGTCGCCGCGGCGGAGGGACTGCTCGACCTCGCCGACCGGGCCGATGCCGTCGAGCGGGCCTCGGCCGAACGTGCGAGCGGGTCGCCGCAGGTCCCGGAGGCGCTCGACCTCGCCGTGCGCCGGCTGCTCGACCAGCGCGCCCCGGGCGCCGTGGGCACGACGGCCTCCCCGGTGCGGCCGTCGACGACGAGCCCGGAGTTCACGGCGCTGCTCGACGGGCTCCGGACGACGACGTCGGCTCGGTCATCCGTGACGACGGCGCCGGGCTCGGCTCAGGCGGCCGTCCCGGCCGGCCTGCCGGCGGCCTACCGCGCGGCCGCCGTTCCCCTCGCGACGAGCCCCCCGGTCTCGGCGATCCCCGCCCAGCCCGGCCCGCCGGCGATCGAGCGCCATACCCTCGGCCGCCACCGTGCCGACGCGGTGTCGCCGACCATCCGCGACCGGCGGGAGGACTCGCGACTCATCGCCGACCGCCGCGCGCTGCGCGCGCTCGGCGTCCCGTCGGCCTGGACCCGCCAGCTTCGGCCGGGCGACCGCTTCGGCGCCGTGCTGCGCATGCTCGACCGCATGCCCGAGGTCGACATCGATCCGGCGACGCGCGCCGTCGCCGTCGTGGGGAGGGCGACGTCCGTGCTCCTCGAGGCACACCGGACGGCGCTCGACCTCGCCACCGGCCCGGCACCGCGGCCTGTCGTCCACGTGCCGGCCGCGGCGGGCGCCGAACGGGCCGCCGCGCTCGCGGAGGCCCGGTTGCTGGGCGACGTCGTGGTCGCGGTCGAGGCGGACGGGGGCGAGATGCAGGTGCAGGCCGCCGTCGAGGCGCTGCAGACGGTCGGGGCGGGCGCCGTGATCGCCGTCGTCTCGGCCGTGGACGTCCTCGAGCGCTCGCAGGCCTACCTCGACGCCCTCGGCCAGGTCGACGCCCTCGCCGTCGAGGGGGCGGGCGCGTCGGCCGAACCGGCGGCAGTGCTGCAGCTGGGCCTGCCGATCGTGCGGCTCGACGGGATCCCGGTCGACCGCTACACGTGGACCGCGGTGCTCTGCGCCCAGCTCGGGCCCGCGGACGGCCGGGTGGGCGGGGCCCGATGAACGGATCGCGCATCGGGATCCTGGTCGCCGCCGTCGTCGCCGGCCCCCCGCTGTGGTCCCTGGTGCAGTCCGGCGAGCTGGACGCGGAGAGCGCCCTGCTCCGCGGCGGCCTGGTGGCCGTCGCCTGCGCGGTGGCCTGGTCGTGGATCGCCAAGCTCGGGCGCGACTACGCGGCCGAGGCTCGCCGCCGGCAGCGGCAGGCGCTGCTGGCCCAGGCACGCCAGGCCCTCGGCTCCGCGACCGATGGCGTCGGCACCGGCGCCGACACCAGGCCCCGGGGGTGACCTCGGGGCGGCGGACGTCTTCTCGGCGCACCTCCCACTCCTGATCACCAGCACTCCTTGACCTGGGCCGGGGTCGGAGAAGGGTGGCGGGCACCGGACGGCTGGCCGACGAGTGAGCAGTCGAACGGCCTGCATGCCCTGGGTATGGTGAGCGGCGGCCGGTGACAGCCCGGCGCTGTCCACAGGTCGAGGTGCCGGGGAGGCGCTGATGTTCCGACGCATCGCCATCGTGAACCGGGGTGAGGCGGCGATGCGCCTCGTCCACGCCGTCCGTGATCTCAACGACCTGGTGCCCGACCCCGCCGATCCGAAGATCGAGACGATCGCCCTCTTCACGGACGGCGAGCGCGGGGCGATGTTCGTCCGGGAGGCCGATCACGCCTACGGGATCGGGCCCGCCGCCGCGCGACCGTACCTCGACCACGCGGTGCTCGAACGCGCCCTGCGCGAGACCGGCGCCGACGCGGCCTGGGTCGGCTGGGGGTTCGTGGCCGAGGACCCGGCGTTCGCCGACCTCTGCGACGGCATCGGCGTGACCTTCATCGGCCCGTCCGGCGACGCGATGCGCCGGCTCGGCGACAAGATCGGCGCGAAGCAGCTCGCGGAGCAGGTCGGCGTCCCGGTCGCCCCGTGGAGTGACGGGCCGGTCGAGGACCTCGAGGCGGCGCTGCGCAACGCGCGGCGCATCGGGTACCCGCTCATGCTCAAGGCGGCAGCCGGCGGTGGCGGCCGCGGGATCCGCGTCGTCACCAGCGACGCCGAGCTCGCCGCCGTGTTCGACCGGACCCGGGACGAGGCGGGGCGCGCCTTCGGCAGCGGCGTCGTGTTCCTGGAGAAGCTCGTCACCGGCGCTCGGCACGTGGAGGTCCAGTTGATCTCCCACCCCCAGGGCACGGCCTGGGCGCTCGGCGTCCGGGACTGCTCCGTGCAGCGACGTCACCAGAAGCTGATCGAGGAGTCCTCGTCCCCGCTGCTCGGTCCCGACCAGGAGCAGCTGGTCAAGGAGTCCGCCGCCCGGCTCGCCGTCGCCGTCGGCTACCGGGGCGCGGCCACCGCCGAGTTCCTCTACCAGCCCGACGATCGGGCCTTCTCGTTCCTCGAGGTCAACACCCGGCTCCAGGTCGAGCACCCGGTGACCGAGCTGACCTCGGACGTCGACCTCGTCCGGCTACAGCTGCACGTGGCCGCCGGCGGCAGGCTCGACGGACCGGTGCCGCCGGCCTCCGGCCACGCCGTCGAGGCCCGGCTCAACGCCGAGGACCCCGACCGCGACTTCGCCCCGGCCCCCGGCCGGATCGCCCTGTTCCAGGTGCCGGTCGGTCCCGGTGTGCGGATCGACACCGGGGTCGCGGCGGGCGACGTGATCCCCGCCGACTTCGACTCGATGATCGCGAAGATCATCGCCTACGGGCCGACGCGCGAGGACGCCCTGGCACGACTGCGCCGCGCGCTCACGGACACGACGGTGGTCATCGAGGGCGGCACGACGAACAAGTCGTTCCTGCTCGATCTGCTCGCCCGGCCCGAGGTCGTCCAGGGCAGCGCCGACACCGGCTGGATCGACCGAGAACGCACCCGCGGAGGGCTGGCGGAGCACGCCCAGGCGGGAGTGGCCCTGGTCGCCGCCGGCATCGAGGCGTACGACGAGGCCGAGCGCGCCGAGCGGTTCCGCTTCCTGGCGACCGCTCACGGCGGCCGGCCGGAGGCGCGGCATGCGCTCGGGCGGAGCTTCGACCTCAAGCTCCGGGGCGCCACGCACAAGGTCGAGGTCGCCCAGGTCGGGCCGCACCGGTACCGCGTCCTGGTCGACGGCTCTCTCGTCGACGCGATCGTCGAGCAGCTGCACGGCTACACGATCCGGCTCACGGTCGAGGGCCACTCCCACCGGGTCGTCACCGCCACTCACGCAGCCGTTCACCTCGTCGAGGTGGACGGCAGGGCGCACCGGGTGACCAAGGACGAGGGCGGCGTGCTCCGCGCCCCGGCGCCGGCACTCGTGGTGTCCGTGCCCGTCGGCGTCGGTGACGAGGTCGGCGCGGGGGCACCGGTCGCCGTGCTGGAGAGCATGAAGATGGAGACGGTCGTCCCAGCCCCGTTCCCGGCCCGGGTCAAGGAGCTGCTCGTCGTGGCGAACGAGCAGGTCGGGGCCGGCCAGCCGCTGCTGCGGCTGGAACCGGTCGGCGACGACGACGCCGGGCCCGTCGACGAGACTCCGCAGACGCGGCCGGAGCTCCCGACCCGCGCGCTGGTCCTCGATGACGACACCCGTGCCCTCCGCCTGCTCGCCGACCTGGAGAGCATGATCCTCGGCTACGACGTCCGGCCGGACGACGGCCGCCACGCCGCCGCCGCGTATCAGCAGGTGCACGCCAGGCTGGACGACCACCGGCGGGAGCTCCTCGGGGCGGAGCTCGCCGTCCTGACGATCTTCGCCGACCTCTGCGAGCTCACCCGCAACCGCCCGCACGCCGCGGAGGGCGCGGACGACCGGGTGCACAGCCCGCGCGAGTACTTCCACAGCTACCTGCACTCCCTGGACGTGGAGCGGGAGCGGCTGCCCGAGGACTTCCGCGCCAAGCTCGGCCGCGTGCTGGCCCACTACGGCGTGGACGGCCTGGACCGCAGCGACGACCTCGAGGAGGCGGTCTTCAGGGTCTTCCTCGCGCAGCAGCGCACGCAGAGCCACCTGCCGGTGGTGACCACGCTGCTGCAGCGCTGGCTCGCCGAGCAGGCGCCGTCGGACGGCATCTCCGACCGCGCCCGCGAGGTGCTGGACCGGCTCGTCGTGGCCACCCAACTGCGCTTCCCGGCGATCGGCGACCTCGCCCGCAGCGCCCGGTTCCGCTGGTTCGAGGCGCCGATCGTCGAAGCAGCCCGTCAGGAGGCCTACGCCGGCGTGCGGGACCAGCTCGGGTACCTGTCGGCGCATCCCGGCGCGCCGGACTACGAGGAGCGCGTCGAGGCCCTCGTGGCCAGCCCCGAGCCGCTCGTCCGGTTCCTCGCCGAGCGGATCTCTCAGCGGATCCCGGCCGAGGAGCCGCTGGTCGAGGTGCTGGCCCGCCGGCACTACCGCGAGCATGACCTGCTGATCATCGGCGGGGCCGGCGGGCAGGCGCCGGGCGACCGGCCCTGCCTCGTCGGCGACTACGCCATCCACGGCGGCCGCACCCGGCTGGTGACGACGATCGCCACGGACAGTGAGTTCGCCCCGGGGACGGATCTGGTGCGAAGCCTCACCGACGTGGTCGAGGCGACGCCCGGGGCCCTGGAGGCCGTCGTCGACCTGTACCTGTCGTGGCCGGACGCCCCCACCGACCCGGACGCCGCCGCCGCAGAACTGGCCGATCGGGTCGCGGCCCTCCCGTGGGTGCGGCGACTGCGCAGGATCGCGATCATGGCGACGGCCCGGGGCGGCGCTCTGATCCACCAGTTCACGTTCCGTCCCGACTCCTCGGGCGGGGTGGCCGAGGACGCCCTGGTCCGCCGCATGCACCCGATGGTCGGGCGACGGCTCGACCTCTGGCGGTTGCGGGACTTCACCCTGACCCGGCTGCCGTCGCCCGAGGACGTGCTGCTCTACCACTGCGTCGCGCCGGGGAACGAGGCCGACCAGCGCCTGGTGGCCCTCGCCCAGGTGCGGGAGCTGTCGGTGGTCCGGGACGCCGCCGGACACGTGGTCTCCCTGCCCCAGGCCGAGCGCGCCATCGCGAGCTGTCTCGACGCCATCCGCCGGGCCCGGGCCGGCATGCGCAACGGCGCGCGCCTCGACATGAACCACGTCTGGCTCTACATCTGGCCCGTCATCGACACGCCGGTCGAGGAGCTCACCGCCCTCAAGGCCACCATCGCCCCGCTGACGGTCGGCGCCGGCATCGAGGAGGTCACGGCGCAGGGCCGCATCGCCCGGCCGGGTGGGCCGCCGGTGGCCATCTCGGCCCGGTTCAGCTATCAGCCCGGTTCGGGCGTCGTGGCCCGCGTGAGCGGGCCGCCGAAGGAGCGGCTGCGCCCGCTGGACGACTACGCCCAGAAGGTGCTCCGGTCGAGGCGGCGCGGCACGGTCTACCCCTACGAGCTCGTGCCGCTGCTCACCCGGGACGGCGGGACGTTCGTCGAGCACGACCTCGACGACGGCGGACGCCTCGTGCCGGTCGAGCGGGCACCCGGCGGGAACAAGGCGGGCCTCGTGGTGGGCGTCGTCCGGACCCCGACCGTGCGCTACCCGGAGGGGATGACGCGGGTCGTGCTGCTCGGCGACCCGACCCGCTCGCTCGGCGCGGTCGCGGAGCCGGAGTGCCTACGGGTCGTCGCGGCGCTCGACCTCGCCGCGGAGCTGGGCGTGCCGCTGGAGTGGTTCGCGCTCTCCTCGGGCGCACGGATCTCGATGGACAACGGCACCGAGAACATGGACTGGGTGGCCCGCGCGCTGCGCCGGATCGTCGAGTTCACCCAGGGCGGTGGGGAGATCAACGTGATCGTCACCGGCATCAACGTCGGGGCCCAGCCGTACTGGAACGCCGAGGCGACGATGCTCATGCACACGAAGGGCATCCTCGTCATGACCCCGGACAGCGCCATGGTGCTGACGGGCAAGCAGTCGCTGGACTACTCCGGCGGCGTGTCGGCGGAGGACAACTTCGGCATCGGCGGCTACGACCGGGTGATGGGCCCGAACGGGCAGGCGCAGTACTGGGCGGGCGACCTCGCCGGGGCCGTGGACGTCCTGTTCCAGCACTACGAGCACTCCTACGTCGCGCCCGGGGAGGCGTTCCCGCGCCCGGCGCCGACGTCCGATCCGCGGGACCGGGACGTCCGGGACCACCCGCACGAGCACCCCGACAGCCCCGACTTCCGCACCGTCGGCGACATCTTCTCGCCCCGGACGAACCCGGAGCGCAAGAAGGCGTTCGACATCCGCACACTGATGCGCGCCGTAGCCGACCAGGACCACCCCACGCTGGAACGCTGGGCGGGGATGGCCGACGCCGAGACCGCCGTCGTCCTCGACGCGCATCTCGGCGGGCATCCCGTGTGCCTGCTCGGCGTGGAGTCGAGGCCGGTGCCCCGGCGCGGGTTCCCGCCCAGCGACGGGCCGGACACCTGGACCGCCGGCACCCTGTTCCCGCAGTCCTCGAAGAAGGCGGCGCGGGCGATCAACGCGGCGAGCGGGTCACGCCCCCTGGTCGTGCTGGCGAACCTCTCGGGCTTCGACGGATCGCCGGAGTCGATGCGCCGGCTACAGCTCGAGTACGGTGCGGAGATCGGGCGAGCCGTGGTGAACTTCGCCGGCCCGATCGTGTTCTGCGTGGTGTCGCGCTACCACGGTGGCGCCTTCGTGGTCTTCTCCAAGACTTTGAACGACGCCATGGAGGTGCTCGCGGTCGACGGCTCCTACGCCTCCGTGATCGGCGGAGCGCCCGCCGCCGGCGTCGTGTTCACCGGCGAGGTGGACGCAAGAACCCGGTCCGACCCGCGGGTGAGCGCGCTCGAGCGCCGCCTCGCCGACGGCGGCCAGCAGCGCGGGGACGCCGAGCGCGGCCGGCTGCTCGCCGAACTGGCGGAGGTCCGGGCGGCCGTGCGGTCGGAGAAGCTCGGCGAGGTCGCGGCCGAGTTCGACGCCGTCCACTCGATCGAGCGCGCGGTCGCGGTCGGCTCGGTGGACGAGATCATCTCTGCCGCGGAGCTGCGCCCCAGGTTGATCGACGCCGTCGAGCGCGGCCTCGCCACCCCCCGTCCGCGGTGATCAAGGAATAGGTGACCGGCCCCCTGGTACCGGCGCCGCACCTCCGGCTACCGCGGTCACCTATTCCTTGATCACCGCGGACGGGGCGGTCACTCGCCCTGCAGGGCGTGGACGATCTCGAGGGAGTCCCGCAGCGACCGCAGGTAGGCGTGCGAGACGTCGAGCGGGGTCAGGCCGGTCCGGCTCACCCCGTCGACGTCGTCACGCTCGTGGGCGAGGACCGCGACGAGCGCCCGACCGGCGTCCCCCACTCCGTCGAGCAGGGCCGACCGGGCCTGCGCCCCGAGGCCGGCACCGGTGGCGACGTCGTCCGCCGCGGCTCCCAGCAGGTCGGCGGCCCCGGACAGCAGGCCGACCGTGTACCCGAGCTCGGCCTGGCCGGCGGCGAGCCGCTGGCAGGCGTGCGCCCGCGCGAGCACGCTCCACACGTCGTGGGCGGCGTCCCGGGGCGAGGACCCGCCGTCGAGCAGTGCCAGCACGATCCACGCCCGGAGCCGGCGCGGGCCGAGCAGCACCAATGCCTGCCGCAGCGAGGTCAGCTCCGAGGCCGCCCCGGTGGCGGCGGAGTTCGCGGTCCTCAGCACGCGCAGGGTGAGACCGGGGTCGCTGCCGACCAACTGCTCGATCCGGGTCATCGGCAGGTCGGGGTCGGCCAGCTCGCCGAGCAGCCGGATGCACACCAACTGCGACGGCGTGAGCACCCGCCGTTCGAGCAGGGTCGGCCGCCGCAGGTACGGACCCTCGAAGAGGTCGAAGCCGAGCTCGGCGGCGGACGTGAACGAGTCGGCGTCCGCGATGCCCCGGGCGACGAGCGTGACCGCGCGTGAGCGGCACTCACGGACGAGCCCGGGGACCACGAGCGGGGGCAGCGCGGAGACGTCCATGCAGACGACGTCGGCGTGCTCGATCAGTGCGCCGCGGTCGGGGTCCCCACGATGGTCCGCGACGGCGATCCGGTAGCCGGACTGCCGCAGCCTGGTCAGCGCGAGCAGGAGTTCGGCGTCCGGCGACGCGTGCCGGCCCAGCTCGAGCACGACGGCCGCCGGCTCGGCCGGGATGGGCACCATCCCGGTGAGGAATGGCCGTGGCAGGCCGACGAACAGTGGCTTGCCGGCGGCCAGCCCCTCGACCCCGAAGGTGC
>DATKNA010000297.1:0-19070 GCA_035541595.1 Kineosporiaceae bacterium
AACGACTAAGTCCGGGGGTCGCGCACCCGAGGAGTCGCAGCCGGCGCTAGGTGGGGGGCGACTCGCTGTCCGGCGGCGGCGCGCCGAAGTCGGTGTCCCAGTCGAGGACGCCGCCCGCGGTCAGGGAGGTGAGATGGGTCAGCGCGGCCGTGGCGTCCGCCCATGCGGGATCGACGCGGCCGGGGGGGAGGGGGGGCCTGAACCACCCGGTCAGCGCGGTCGGAACGCGGTATGCGGCGGCGAGGTCGGAGTACACCGGGAACCTGGCCGCGACCTCGAGGCTGCCCCGGCGGTGATCCCGCAGGGCGGTTCGCAGGCGGACCCAGCGGTGGCGGTCCATGCCGGTCTGGCCGGTGACGTCGCCGTCGCGGCCGGCGAACCGGGCCCGCAGCTCCCGGCCGGCGTGGTGCCCACGCAGCGCCAGCCGGAGGATCTCCTGCTCACCCAGGAACGGACCGCGCGCCACGCCGGCGCCGCGCCGCACGATCGCCACCCGGCCCCTGGTGCCGAGGCCTTCGACCTCGGCGCGGTCACGCCATCCGGACGGGGCGCTGCGGACGGCCTCGACGAAGTGGTCGACGCCCGTCACCGATGCCGACGGGCGCGGCCCCGGGTCGGCCGAGGTCTCCGGAACCTCCACCCAGTGTCCGTCCGCGTCGTCCCGAGCCTCGAATCCCTCGGTCACCGCGAGTCCGAAGGTCGGCCACCGGGGCAGGACCGTGTCGAACATCGACACGGGCGCGTCGGCCGGCCCGCCACCGCAGAACCAGTGCGTGACGACGCCGATGTCCGGGCCGGTCTCCGGCAGCCGCCCCGTCCAGCCGCCGTAGGGATCCCGGACATCGGTCAGGTCCTTGGTCACCGTCGAGTAGAGCGGCACGGCCCGCAGCACGCCGGGGGCGGCGGCGGCCATCCGGACCGCCACCACGACGGGGACGTCCCACGGTTCGGGGACGGTGAGCAACGGGCTGCCGTGGGAGGGGCAGCGCTGGTCCGCGGCCGCATCACCCGGCCCGGCCGACGCCGCCACCATCTGCTCGACGATCGGCCCGGGCAGGCCTCCGGCGAGGCAGCGCGGGCAGAACAGCCACCGCTTCGCCACGGCCCCGACGGCCCCGAAGGGCAGTTGAACGGGTCGCCCGCGGGTGAGGTCGGTGGCGACCAGGCGCAGGTCGACGACCCGGTGCTCCGGGTCCGCTGCAGCCCGCCGAAGAAGGTCGACCAGCTGCGCCGGACGTCCCCCGCGTGCATCGCCGCGGTCCCGGCGGCGGCCCAGCCAGAGATCGCCGAACGTGAGGGACGCGGTATCGCCGCCGGCACGTCCGAGCCCGGCGAGGTCGTCGAGCGCGCCGGTGAGCCAGTCGAACAAGGGCGGTAGGCCCGCCGGGTCGGGAACCCCCGCCACGTGGTCGAGCCAGGCGGAGATCCCTCCCCTCCGGACGTCGGCAGCATCGAGCCTCACGGCGGGGACCAATCCGTACTGCTCGGCGGCGGCACGGTCGTCGAAGAGGCGGCGCGTCCCGGCCGCGGACGCGACGACCGTGATCGCTGCACCTGCCAGGAGGACGGTGAGGAGGAGGGCCGGGGAGACCACCGCCACGACCCAGGGCTGCACGGTCGGCGAGCGCACGAGTGCGACGGTCAGCCCGATCCAGGTGAGCAGGAGCCCTGCCCAGACGAGGGTCGCGACCATGCGGGCGCCCCGTCCAGGCGCGGCCACGAGGCCCGCGGCCAGCGCCAGCACCCGCCGCGAGGACCACCCAGGGCGCGGCAGGTCGTGTCGGGTGGTGGCCACCAGCAGCCGGTACGGCGCGCGCATCGCGCCCGACGGCTGCAGCATCCGAGCCAGCCGATGCTGGTCACGGCGCAGGGCCCGGCGGATCCGCCCCCCAGTCGCGACGGGGGGATCCAGGTCCCGGTTTCCCGCGAGCCAGCCCAGCATCTGGGCGAGGCCGGCGTACCCGGCGGCGAGCGGCGGCGGGAGGTCCGAAGCGCCGGCAGCGCGTTCGGTCCGCACAGGGAAGCCCGTCGTGGTGACCCGGGCGGTGGTCCGGGCGGGCGACGCCCTGGCGGTCGCCGGCGACGGGTCCGTTGCGCCCGCCGCCGCGTCCGCAACCCCCGATGCCCGGGGCGTCGCTGCGGCCGCGGTCCGGCCGAATTCCGCAGCCGCGACGGCGGCCGCGGTCACCGCCGCCGCCGAGGCGCCTCCGACCCTGCGCACCAGGTAGTTCTCGGCCAGGGCGCAGACCGCCAGGGGGTACGTCACCGCCGCCGCCATCCCCCCACGAAGGGTGAGGTCGCAGGAGTGGGCCAGATATGCGCGCGTCGTCTCGGGCTCGCCGCTCTCGTCCCGGGACAGGCTCGAGGGGGGCCGGAGCATCGGATGGACGCCGGCACCGACCGCACCCGAACCCGGCGTTCCCGACGAGAGGACCCGCAGGTAGCGGTCGGGGTCCTGATAGGAGCGCAGCGTCGACCACGCGGCGGCGACCGGATCCTGCTCGGCGGTGTCCCGGGCGCTCTCCGATCGCGGAGGCCGTTCGACCCGTCCGGGCGGCTGCATTCTTCTCCCTTCCGGGCCGAGTGCGTCACACGCCGTGACGGTCGCGCCGCCGGAGCCCTACCCAGACATCATGGCGTACCGACGTGACGGGCCGGTGGACCGGCACGGACGAGCTCGTCACCCAGGGTCAAAGCACTCCACCCGGGCGATGGCGGGAGCAGCCGCCGGCCCGCTGACCGGGGCTGACCGGGGCTGACCGGGGCTGACCGGGGCCGACCGGGGCCGACCGAGGCCGACCGAGGCCGACGAGGTCCGACCGATGCGCCGGGCCGTCGCGCAGGCGATTTCGCCCAGAGCGAACATGGTCGCCCGGCATGGTCACGCGTCGGGCGACGACGGACCCGATCTCCTCCTCGCCCCCGCGGACCTCGTTGCCGGAGCCGGAGCCGGAGCCGCCCCACCGGCGACCGCCGTCCTCCGGGGGGCCGTGACGCGGGCGGAGGCCGCCGGAGCGTCCAGGAGCGGCTCGAGCGGGACCGGTTCCCGGGCCAGACGGGCAGCGAGCTCAGCGGCATCGGACCGTCCCGTGCCCCGGGCGAGGGTCTCGAGCTCGTCCTCCAGGAAGGCTGCGAGATCCTCCAGATCGGGGACGAGTTCGCGGTCGGAGATCAGCCCGAAGTGCAGCCCGCCCAGGTAGCTGACGACTGTGATGTTGAGTCCTTGACCGTCGGTGATCGCGGAGACGGGGTAGCTGGCGATGACCTCGGCGCCGCTGACGAAGAGCGCGATCGGCGGGCCCGGCACGTTGGACACGAAGAGGTTGAACGGCGCAGCCCGCTCGAGCAGTCGCAGTTGCGCGTTCGCCCGGGCAGCGAGCCCCACCAGGTTGGGCATCGTGAGGGCGTATAGCTCGCTGATCACGTCGGCGGGGAGCGCCTGGTGCTCCTCCTTGGCCCGCTGCGTCGACGCATGCACCGCGACCAGGCGGTCGAGCGGATCCTCGAGGTTCGTCGGCAGCACCGCGATCATCAGTGAGACCCGGTTGCCCAGCGTGCCGTCGCCGCCCTTCACCGCACCCCCGCTCGCCCGCACCGAGACGGGCAAGGCCGCGACGAGCGGACCCTCGGGCAGGGCGTCGTGCCTGATCAGCCAGCGGCGCAGGGCGCCGGCACAGATCGCCAGGACCACGTCGTTCACCGTCATCCCGCTCGCCGACTTCACCGCGCGGACGACCTCGAAGGACAGGGTCCGGAGGGCGACCCGGCGGTGCGGGCTGACGGGCTTGTTGAACGGCGTCGCCGGCGCCCGCACGGGCGTGTGGGACAGCACGCCCGGGTGGGCGACGAGCCGGTCCACGAGCGGCAGGCGGGGAGCCACCACCGTGCTCAGCAGACCCGGTGCGGCGCGGACGACGTCCGCCGTCAGCTTGACCGCCCGCCACGGCTGGACCGCATAGCTGCCGAGCGTGCGGGCCAGCAACTCCCCACCCGTGGGCAGGGACTCGGCTCTCCACGGCGGCGCGGGCGGCACCTCGCGGCCCTCGGGCGAAGGGTCCAGCAGGGCCGTCGCCAACTCCTGGCCGGCCACCCCGTCGATCATCGAATGGTGCACCTTCATGTACAGCACGACCCGATCGTGCTCCAGGCCGTGGATGAGGTAGGTCTCCCACAGCGGCCGCGACCGGTCCAGCGGCCGGGCATGGATGCGCGCCACCTGCTCGGTGAGCTGTCGGGTCGTGCCCGGCGCCGGCAGGGCCAGCTCGCGGACATGGAACTCGAGATCGAACGCGGGGTCCTCGACCCAGTACGGCTGATCGAGTCCGAAGGGCACCTCGACGATCCGCCGGCGCAGCGACGGCACCAGGTGCAGCCGGTCGGCGATGATCTGCGTGAGGCGCTCCAGCGTCAATGGCGGCCGGCCGCCGCCGGGGTGGCCCTGCAGCACGTGCACGCCTCCCACATGGCCCGTCGAGGTCGGCGTGTCGAGGGCGAGGAAGGCGGCGTCGAGCCCGGTCAGCTGCTGCATGCTGGCACGCTACGCGCGCAGTGTCGGGCCGTCACTGCGGCGGTGTGCCGGCGCCCGCCGGCACGGGAGCGCGTTCCCGAGTTCGGATTGACACGGCCCGCAGCGGTCCCGAGCCTAGCTACCATGGTCACGCTGCCCCCCTCCGGCTGGGCGGATCTCGACGGTCCCGTGCACTACGTCGACTTCGGCGGACCGGACGACGGGCCGCTCGTGGTGTGCGTCCACGGGCTCGGCGGGTCGCACGCGAACTGGCTGGCGATCGCCCCACAGCTGGCCCGGAGCTGCCGTGTGGTCGCGCTCGACCTCGCCGGCTTCGGCCTGACCCGGGGTGGTCTGCGCCGGACCACCGTCCACGCCAACCGCGAGCTGCTGCATCGCTTCGTCACGACGGTCACCGGGGCTCCGGCGATCCTGATGGGCAACTCCATGGGCGGGATGATCAGCGCGCTCGAGGCCGCGGCGCATCCGGGCGTCGTGGCCGGCGCCGTGCTCATCGACCCGGCACTGCCCGTGTACCTGTCGTCCCGGGCGGACCCGGCCGTCGCCGCGCTCTTCGCCGCCCAGTTCGCGCCGGGGGCGGGCTCGCTCTTCATGCGCGGTCGCCGTCGGGGGCGCACGGCTGAGCAGATCGCCATGGATACCCTCCGTCTCTGTTGCGTCGATCCTCGGCGGATCCCTCAGGAGACCGTGGATGCCCACCTGGAGCTGGCGCGGCGCCGCCAGGCCTACACGGACATGGATCGGGAGTTCGTCGCCGCCACGCGGTCGCTCGTGACGGTCCTCGCGGCCCGCCGCCACTACCTGGCCATGCTCACCCGGATCCGCTGCCCGGTGCTCCTCCTGCACGGCGACAGTGACCGACTTGTCTCGGTCCGGACCGCGCGCCGGGTCGCGGCGCTGAACCCGAGCTGGCGGTACGAGGAGGCCGACGACGTCGGGCACGTCCCGATGCTGGAGGCGCCGGACTGGACACTCGACCGGATCACCGACTGGATGGCGCGGCAGGGAGCCTGCGCCGTCGAGGCCGCCCGCGGCGCCGTGGCCCCGGAGCCCGCACTGAAGGATGACCGGCTCGTCGCGGAATGATCGAGCGCGCGACGAACGGATCGGGCTCGTGGCGGTCGCGGGCGTGCCGGTGGCGGCCGGCACCTGTCCGCATGCCGGACGGTTGACGCTGCGACTGGGAAGTGGACGGCGCCCCGGCTAGGTTCCCTGCCATGGCTCGGATCTATGCGGACGTGACCCAGCTCATCGGCAACACCCCGCTCGTGCGGCTGAACCGCATCACCGACGGCGCGGGCGCCACCGTGGTGGCCAAACTCGAGTTCTACAACCCGGCGAGCAGCGTCAAGGACCGGATCGGCGTGTCCATGATCGATGCGGCCGAGGCCTCCGGCGAGCTCAAGCCCGGCGGGACGATCGTGGAGGCGACCAGCGGCAATACCGGGATCGCCTTGGCGATGGTCGGAGCCGCCCGCGGCTACCGTGTCGTCCTCACCATGCCGGAGTCGATGAACAGGGAACGGCGCGCCCTGCTGCGTGCGTACGGCGCGGAGCTGGTCCTGACCCCCGCCGCGGAGGGGATGAAGGGCGCTGTCGCCCGCGCCGAGCAGATCGGGCAGGACGAGGGGGCGGTGCTCGTCCGCCAGTTCGAGAATCCGGCGAACCCCGAGATCCACCGCAGGACGACCGCCGAGGAGATCTGGAACGACACCGACGGCCGGATCGACGCGTTGGTCGCCGGCATCGGCACCGGCGGCACGATCACCGGCGTGGGCCAGGTGCTGCGCGAGCGCAAGCCCGAGGTCAAGATCTTCGCGGTGGAGCCCGCCGCGTCCCCGATCCTCAACGGCGGCCAGCCCTCCCCCCACCCCATCATGGGCATCGGCGCGAACTTCGTGCCGTCGATCCTGGACCGGACGATCTACGACGAGGTGCTCGACGCCCCCACCGAGGACGCCGTCACCTACGCGCGGCGCGCGGCCACGGAGGAGGGGCTGCTCGTCGGCATCTCCTCGGGGGCGGCGATCTGGGCCGCGGTCCAGGTGGCCAGGCGGCCCGAGTTCGAGGGCAAGCTGATCGTCGTCGTCGTCCCGTCGTTCGGCGAGCGCTACCTGTCCACGATCCTCTTCCAAGACCTCCTGGACTGATCGGCGGCCGGCCTGGTGCTCAGGACGACGCCGGCACGGCTGGGCTGGCGGGCGCGGCTGCGCGAGGACGTCGACGCCGCCGTCCTGCGCGACCCCGCCGTCCGCAGCCGCGCCGAGGTCGTGCTGGGATACCCCGGCCTGCACGCCGTCTGGGCCCACCGGGTGCACCACGCGCTCTGGCGGCGCGGCCATCGGCTGGCCGCGCGGCTGGTCTCCCAGCTGGCTCGGGCGGTCACCGGGATCGAGATCCACCCTGGCGCCACCATCGGGCGCAGGTTCTTCATCGACCACGGCATGGGCGTCGTCATCGGCGAGACCGCCGAGATCGGCGACGATGTCATGATCTATCACGACGTCACCCTCGGCGGCCGCAGCCTGCACAGGACGAAGCGCCATCCGACCATCGGGGACGGCGTCGTCATCGGCGCCGGCGCGCGCGTGCTGGGGCCGGTCGTGGTGGGCAAGGGCGCACAGATCGGCGCCAACGCGGTCGTCGTCCGGGACGTGCCCGACGGCGCCATCGTCGTGGGCGTCCCCGGGCAGGTGCGGGTCCGGCCTGCCGCCCGGGGCGTGGTAGCGGACGGCGACGACGCCGTGGACCCTGCGATCTGGATCTAGGGCAGGTCGACCTGACCTCTCCCGACTCACCGGATCCCGGAGTGTGGGGGTAGGTCGCGGCGACGTCCTGGTCCGGCCGCACGCCTCCTCGCCGCGCGATGGCGCCGCTCGTCGAGAGCGGCCGGTAGCGTCCGTCGTCGTGGAGGACGTCGTAGGGTTCGGGATCGTCGTCGGACTGGTGTGCGCCGTCCTCCTGCTGGCCGTCGTGTCCAACCGGATCGGCGATCGCGTCGGTATCCCGGCGCCAGCGGTGTTCCTGGTGGCCGCGGCCGTCGCCTCCGACGTCGTCCCCGGCCTGACCCCGAGGTCGATCGAGTCGGTGCAGCGGCTCGTCACCGTCGCGCTGATCGCGATCCTCTTCAACGGCGGGCTGGATCTCGGGTGGCCGCGCTTTCGCGCCAATGTGGGGGCGATCACCTGGCTCGGCGTCGCCGGCACCTTCGTCACGGCCGGCGCCCTCGCCCTCGCAGGGCACCTGATCTTCGGGTTCGACTGGCAACTGGCACTGCTCATCGGCACCGCGCTCGCCCCGACGGATCCGGCCGTGGTGTTCTCGGTGCTCGGCCGCCGGGAGATCTCGGGGCGCAGTGCCACGATCCTGGAGGGGGAGTCGGGCGCCAACGACCCGGTGGGCATCTCGCTGATGGTCGCGCTGCTCACCGCCGCGTCCGCCGGCGCCGGTGGCGGCGCCGCCCTGACCGTCGTGGAGGAGTTCGCGCTCCAGATGGTGGTGGGCGCCCTCGCCGGCATCGCCGGCGGCCGGATCATGGTGCGCGCTCTGCGGCCGCCCCTGCCCAGCGAAGGCCTGTACGTGATCCGTGCGATCGCCCTGGTCGGGCTGATCTACGGGGTGGCCGTCGCGGCCCGGGGCTCGGGGTTCCTCGCCGTGTTCCTCGCGGGCATCGTCGTGGCGGACGCCAGGGCGCCCTACAAGCGCGACATCGAACGGTTCGCCAACGCCACCGCGAGCCTCGGGGAGATCGTCGCCTTCACCGTGCTCGGCCTGACCATCAACATCCGCAACGTCCTGTCGAGCGACGCCTGGTGGATCGGCCTCGGCCTGGCGGTGCTGCTGGCCGTCGTCGTGCGGCCGCTGCTGGTCGGTCTGGTGTCGCTACCGGTGCGGCTCGACCGCAGTGAACGGCTGTTCGTGCTGTTCGCAGGGCTCAAGGGGGCGGTGCCGATCCTTCTGGGCACGTACATCCTGACGTCTGGTCAACCCGATCCCGTGCGGGCCTACGGCATCGTGTTCGTCGTCGTGCTGTTCTCGGTCGTCGTCCAGGGCGGGCTCGTGCCGGCCGTGGCGCAGCGGCTGCGGCTGCCCGTGCGGATCGTCGAGCAGGAACCGTGGGCGCTCGGCCTGCGCTTCCGCGACGAGCCGCAAGGGCTGCACCGCTTCACGATCGCTGCGGGGGCCCTCGCGGACGGCTCCCGCATGGAGGACCTGACGCTCGGCGAGAACGTCTGGATCAGCTTCGTCGGGCGCGACGGAGCGCTGGTCCAGGTGCGCGGGGACACCCGGCTGCGGGCCGGCGACGAGGTGCTGGTGCTCGCCGATCCCTCGGACGCCGGCGACGTCGCGCGGCTGTTCACCGAACCCGTCGACCGCCGGTCGACCACCGGGCGATCCGACGGCCCGCCGGTCCCCGGCTGACCCAGCCCGGCGGGCCTCAGGCCGAGCGCCCCTCGGCCGGCTCGACCGTGCGCCCCGAGCGCTCCTGCTCCGCCACCGCCGCCTCGATCGTGGCGAGGCTGAACTCCGGCCGCGGCATGGGCTCCCACTCCATGGCCTGGGCGCCGCTGATGCACTCCGCGATCGAGAGCAGCACGCTGTCGCGGGCGAGGACCAGCGCCCGCCGATAGGTCTGCTCCGACAGCTGCCTGCGGGCGCGGGCCAGCAGCCGTTTCGCCTCGGTCCGCTGCGCGCCGTGCAGGTCGCGGGCGCCGAGGACCTGGCCTTCCAGGTCCTCCACCGGGCCGTCGTCACCGGCCTGACCACCTGGGGCGCGCTGGCGTGGGCCGGCACTGTCGGCTACCTCGAGCGCGGGCCCGGACACCGTCCCGCCGCCCCGCGGGAGCTCTCGTCTGACGGTCACGTGCGCAGGTTACCCTGGGGCGTCGCCGTCTGTGGCGAGGAGCGGATTTCTGATCACCCTACGTCAGTAGGGACCCGCTGATGCCCGTGGGACGGCCCACGCTGCGTGACGGACTTCGGCTCGCCCAGGCGTGGGCGCCGGGTGAGGGACCGACCAGGCGACCCAAGGCCCGGCCCCAAGACTGGCCCGGCAGGACGAATCCGGCCGGTCTCCTGCGTCCCTACCGTGGATCGCGCCCACGACGTGAAGGGGTGCCATGACAGCCGATGCGCCGCCCGCGACGGACCGCCACGAGGGGTTGACCGCCGCGGACCTGGACGGCCTGCCGCCCCGTCACCAGGACCCGAGGCTGTACCGCGCGATGGCCTACGTGCGGGCCTTCGAGGAGCGTGTCGACCTGCTGTACAAGCAGGGGCGGGTGCGCGGGCCGGCTCACCTCGCGCTGGGACACGAGGCGATCGCCGTCGGCGCGGGGTCGGCACTCGGGCCGCGCGATCAGTCGATCGGAACGTACCGCGGCCACGCGCACGCGCTGGTGCGCGGAGCCGACCCGGACGCCGTGATGCTCGAGCTCCTCGGCCGATCGGGCGGGATCTGCGCCGGCAGGGGCGGGTCCATGCACATCGCGAGCGTCGAGCACGGGTACCTGGGCTCGCACGCGATCATCGGGGCCCACCTGCCCATCGCCGCCGGTCTCGGCTGGGCCAGCCGGATCCTCGGCGACTCCCGGGTCACCATGTGCTTCTTCGGTGACGGGGCCACGAACATCGGTGCCTTCCACGAGGCCATCAACCTGGCCGCCGTCTGGAAGCTCCCCGTCGTCTTCGTCTGCGAGAACAACGGATACATGGAGTACACGCCGATCGAGCGGGTGACCCCCGTCGGCCGGCCGGCGGCAGACCGGGCCCCGGCGTACGGGATGACGGCCTCGACCGTGGACGGCAACGACGTCCTGGCGGTGCGGCAGGTCGCGGTCCACGCCGTGGCGGCCGCCCGCCGTGGCGACGGCCCGGTCCTCGTCGAGGCGCGGACCTACCGGCACGGCGGACATTCGGTGGCCGACCCGGCGGCGTACCGGCCGGCCGACGAGGTCGCGGCCTGGAAGGCCCGTGACCCGCTGACCGTCCATCGCGCGGCGGCGGTGGCGCGCGGCGCCGATCCCGCCGAGATCGACGCCGTGCTGCCGGCGGTACGTCAGGACGTGGCGGCCGTCGCTCGGCGAGCCTTGGCGGCGCCGCCGCCGCCGGTCGCGTCGGCGTGGACGGACATGTGGAGCGACGGGAGCAGCCGGTGGCGGAACTGACCTATCGCGAAGCGGTCGCGACGGCACTCGCCCAGGAGATGGACCGTGATCCGAGCGTCGTCCTCATCGGTGAGGACATCGGATCGGGCGGCGTGTTCAAGGCGACCAAGGGCCTGCTCGAGCGGTTCGGCCACGCGCGCGTCCACGACACGCCGATCTCGGAGCAGGCGATCGTCGGGGCAGCGATGGGCGCGGCCATGGCCGGGCTGCGACCGGTCGCAGAGATCATGTTCTCGGACTTCTACGCCACCTGCTGGGACGGTGTGGCCAACGAGATCGCCAAAGCCCGGTACATGAGCGGCGGGCAGGTGAGGCTGCCTCTCGTCGTCCGGTCGGCGAACGGTGGCGGCCTCGGCTTCGGCAGCCAGCACAGCCAGGCGCTGGAGAACTGGGCGATGTGCGTGCCCGGCCTGAAGATCGTCGCACCGTCCACGCCGGCCGACATGGCCGGGCTGCTCGCGGCGGCGATCCGCGACGACGATCCCGTCCTCGTCTTCGAGCACAAGGCGCTCTACGGCGTCCGCGGCCCGGTCCCGGACGGCGAACACCACGTGCCGCTCGGTCGGGCCGCCGTCCGGCGCGCCGGCGCCGACGTCACGCTCGTCGCGCTCGCCCAGACCGTGCCGATGAGCCTGCTCGCGGCGGAGTCGCTCGCCGCCGAAGGGGTCAGCGCCGAGGTGGTCGACCTTCGCTGCCTGGTCCCGCTGGACGCGCGCCGCGTGCTGGAGTCGGTCGCGCGGACCGGTCGGCTCGTCGTGGTCGAGGAGAACCCCGGCCAGCTCGGCTGGGGTGCGGCGATCGCGGCGATCATCGCGGAGGAGGCCTTCGGCGACCTGCGCGCGCCGGTCGTGCGCGTCGCGGGCGGCGGCGTCCCCCTCCCGGTGGCCAAGGAGCTCGAGGCGGAGGTGTCGCCGTCCGTGGCCCGGGTGGCCGACGGCGCGCGCCGCGTGCTCGGGTACCGGCCCGCCGTGCTGCACTCCTCGTGACCGTTTCCCCGGTCGGCTCCGAGCCGCCGGCGGGTCGCACAGGACAACGGCCTCCCGAATGTTCGTCCAGTGGGGACATGCCGGTGGCGGCGCGTTGCGCCGATCCTGGCACCGTGCGGATCGGCATCGGCGTCGGCAGCGAGGTCGTCGGCACCCCCATGGCACCGCAGCAGGTCGTGGCGCAGGCCCAGGACGCCGAGGTCGCCGGGTTCCCCGCCGCGTGGACCGTGCACTTCTCACGCGGGATCGACGCCCTCACCGTGCTCGGCGCCGCCGGGCAGCGGACGTCACGCATCGATCTCGGCGTCGGGGTCGTCCCGACCTATCCTCGCCACCCGCACGCGCTGGCCCAGCAGGCGGCCACCATCCAGGCGCTGTGCGCCGGCCGGCTGACGCTCGGGGTCGGCGTGTCCCACCGGCCCATGATCGAGGGGCTCTTCGGCCTGCCGTACGCCGGCCCGGCCGCTCACATGCGCGATTACCTCTCGGTGCTGGTCCCCCTGCTGCGGGACGGTTCGGTGACCCACCGCGGCGAGACCTACGCCGTGGACGGCGGGTTCGTCGTGCCGGGGACGAGCCCGGTCAGCGTCCTGGTCGGTGCGCTGGCCCCGCGGATGGTCGCCGTCGCCGGGGAGCTCGCGGACGGAGTCGTGACCTGGCTGGCCGGTCCCCGCAGCCTCGAGGGTCGGATCGGCCCGCGGCTGCGGGCGGCCGCGCACGCCGCCGGCCGCCCCGCCCCCCGCGTCGTGGCCGCGGTCGCGGTGGCGGTCTGCGCGGATCCCGACGCCGCCCGGTCCGCCGCGGCCACGGTCTTCGCGCGCTACCAGGGGCTGGCCAACTACCAGCGGCAGCTGGCGCGGGAGGACGTCACCTCCGTGGCCGACCTGGCCGTGGTCGGCGACGGTGACGCCGTCGCGCGGCAGCTGGCGTCCTACGTGCAGGCCGGCGCGACGGAGATCTGGGCGGTGCCCTTTCCCGTCGACTCCGACGGGGACGCGGTCGCGCGCACCCGGCGGGTGCTCGCCGACATCGTCAGCACCCGTGCTCCGGTAGGCACGGCGTGACGCCGGCGCGGTACGCCCCCGAACTCGTCGACGGCGGCTTCGCGATCGAGGTGGCGGACGCCCCGCTCCTGCACGACGGGCTCAACCTGGCGGACCTGGCCCACCTCGTGGTGCTCACCGAGCAGGGACTGATCCCGGACGGCGCAGCGGCGCGGCTGTTCGCCGTCCTCCTGGACGCCCGGCGGACACCGGTGGAGGAGTTCGGCTACGACCCGGCGCTCGGCGAGGTGTACAACGGCCGTGAGCGCCGGTTCGCCGGGCTGATCGGCAAGGACGCCGGCTGGCTGCACGTCGCCCGGACCCGTCGGGAGGCCGTCCGGGTCGCCCTGCGGGTGCGGTTGCGCGGTGACCTCCTGGGCCTCGTCGAGGCCGGCGCCCGGTTCGCCCTCGCCGCCGCCGAGCAGGCCGGCGCCCATGCGGAGACCTACCTGGCGGACCAGACCTACCTGCAGCACGCGCAACCGTCGACGTTCGGGCACTACCTGCTCGCCTTCACCGACCCCGCACTGCGCGACGTCGACCGTCTCCGGTGCGAGCTGGACCGGGTCAACCGCAGCCCGGCGGGTGTCGGCAGCGTCAACGGCGGCCGGCTGCCCTACGACCGGTACCGGGCAGCGGAGCTCCTCGGGTTCGACGGCGTGATCGAGCACACGAGGGACGCCATGTGGCAGGCCGACGGGCTGGTCGCGGCCCTCGCCGCGGCGACGAGCCTGGTCGTGACCCTGAGCAAGCTGGCGGAGGACCTGGAGATCTGGGCGGGCGACGAGTACGGCTGGGTCGCGCTCGCCGACGGTCACTCCCGCAGCAGTGTGATGATGCCGCAGAAGCGGAACCCGTACGCCCTGTCGATGGTCCGCGGCCAGGCCGGCGTGCTCATCGGCCGGCTCACCGGGCTGCTGGCGGTCGGCAAGACACCGTCCGCCCGCAGCGACGGCATGATCTTCGCCTACGGCGAGGTGCCCCGCGCTCTCGACCTCGCGACGAGATCCGCCCGGCTGATGGCCGGCGTCGTCGCCGGGCTGACCGTGGACGCGGCCGCGATGCGACGCGCTCTCGACCGGTCCTTCACCCAGGCCACCGACCTCGCAGAGTTCGTGATGCAGACCTGCGCGGTGGACTACCGCACCGCCTACGAGGTCGTCGGTGCCGCCGTCCGCGAAGCCGCGCGGCGGGGGCAGACCGGGCGGGACATCGACGGCGCCATGCTCGACGCCGCCGCCGTCCGGCTGGAGGGGCGCACCCTGGGGCTGGCCGGGCGTGACCTGTCCCCGGTGCTCGACCCCGTCGCGGTCGTGGCCACCCGAGCGGGCATCGGCGGCGCGGCCCCGGACGTCGTCCGCGCAATGGCGGCCCGTCGAGCGGAGCGGGCCCGTACGGTCCTGGCCGCGACCGCGCAGCGCCGCGTCGCTCTCCAGGCCGCCGAGCGGTCCCTGGTCGCGCTGGCCGAGTCGCGCGCCGCCGACCTCCCCGACCGTCCTGCGCAGTCCCCGACCGAGAAGGGTTGAGCCCAGTGGACATCCGCGACCAGCACCCCAACCTCGCCGAGTGGAACCAGCTCATCGAGGCGAGCCTGTCCGACCCGGAGTCCGAGCCCATCCTCAACCTCGGCCGGGACGAGGACCCGCTGTATGACGCGGTCTTCGTGGGCGGCGGCGCCGGCGGCCGGTTCGGCGCCGCGTACATGAAGGCCATGGGCGGGCGCCCGCTCATCATCGACGCCTGGCCCTTCCTCGGCGGATCATGCCCGCACCAGGCCTGCGTGCCACATCACCTCTTCTCCGAGGCCGCCGAGGAGCTCGACCGCATGCGGTGGTTCTCCGACGAGCTCTTCTTCCCCAAGTTCGACCCGTCGAAGGCGAGCATCCTCGGTCTCGTCACGCTGTTCCTCGCCGGCCGTGGCAGCGCCCATGCGTTCATGAACTGGCAGACCAAGGAGCAGCTGGAGGTCGAGTACGTCCTCAACGCGCGGGCGACGATCGTGGACCGGAGTTCGGTCACCGCCGCCGGCCGGACGTTCCGGGCGAAGAACCTCGTGCTCGGCATGGGTGCCCGACCCGTCTGGCCGGACATCCCCGGCCTCGACCTCGCCGGCGTCTACGACTTCGTCTCCATGGTGGAGGAGCTCGACTACGAGCCCACCCGCTGCGTCATCATCGGCGGGAGCAAGGTCGCCATGGAGTACGGCTCGTTCTTCCACGCCACCGGCTGCGAGACGGCGATCGTCTCCCGCTCACCGCTGATGCGCACGAAGGTCCTCCACCACGTCGACGAGGACCTGCGCCGGTACGTGGTCGAGGGCATGCGCAGGCGCGGCATGACGATCCTCGAGCAGGCGCACCCCGTGCGGGTCAACGGTCGCGCCGGCCGTGTGGCGAGTGTCACCGTACGGCTCGCGAACGGTGACGAGATCGACCTCGAGACCGACTTCGTGTTCATGGGCACCGGCGAGCGACCGACCGTGCGGCAGGCGCGGGAGGTGCTCGACATCGACGTGGCCGAGTCGGGCCGGGTCGACGTCAACCGGCGGATGCAGACGTCGGTGCCTGGGGTCTACGCGATCGGCGACATGATCGACGGGCCGATGGAGATGTTCAAGGCGCGCAAGTCGGGGGTCACCGCCGCGCGGAACGTCATGGGCGAGGACGTCGAGTTCGACTACACCGAGTTCCCTGATTTCCTGCATACCACGTACGAGGTGACCTGGGTCGGCCTGACCGAGGCTGAGGCGCGCGAACGCCATCGCGATGTGATCATCATCCAGATGCCGCCCACGGTGAAGGATCTCGACACTGAGCACCTCCCCTTGCCGTGTGCCGAGGGGACCATGCTCTATGCCTTCAGTCGGCCCGAGCTCTCCGGGTTCCAGAAGCTCGTCGTCGACGGGGCGAGCCGCAAGGTGCTCGGCGCCCACCACGTCGGCTACGGCGCGAAGGACGCCTTCCAGTACCTGGACTACCTGATCCACCGACCCGAGGGTCTGACCGTGGACACCCTCGGCTGGATGAACGAGCTGTTCCTCAACCCCGAGCACTTCGTGCAGCTGTCCCGGTTGCGCGCCGGGAACCCGAACCTGCGGGACCTCTAGGAGCGCGGGTGATCCCGCTCCCGCTGCCGAACACCCGGGCGCACCCGTACCGGGGGCTCTCGGTGCAGGACGTCGACTTCGCGCTCACCGAGCGGGGGATCCAGGACTATCTCGACGGTCGCGAGGTCTATCGGCGCACCGACTACCTGGCGCTGCGGTCCCGCGGCGAGACGGCGCTCGTGGCGGTCCGCAAGGCGAGCCTGGAGCCGCTGTTCTCCCCGGTGACCCGGGCGCGCGTGCTGGCGGGGCCCGACGAGACGGCATGGGTGGTCTCGCCGGAGACCGACGTCGGCAACGCGACCGCGCTCGCCGCCGTCGCCGACCCGGGAGCGAGGGCGAGCGTCGTCCTGGGTCGTTTCCAGCACGTGAACTTCATCTGGGAGCCCGCCGCGATCCCGGTCCGGGTCACCGAGGTCGTCCCGCCGCACCCGGCGAAGCTGTTCGAGCAGGCCCGGCAGGTCCTCGCCTACGACGAGGACCTCCCCCCGGTCGACCTCGTCCTCGACACGGTCGACGTCCACCGCCTGGCCGTCGACCACCCGGCGCCGGAGTACCTGCTGCCCTGCCGCGGCTCGGGCACCGATCTCGGGGCTCCGGTCGCGTTCCTCGACACCCGGCCCGCCCGGCGCGGGGACTGGACGCTCATCGGGTGCGAGCGATCCCTGCAGTTCCACCGGCACTTCTACGGCGACGAGCCGCCGCGCGTCGACCTGTGCCCGCGTCGGCGGGTCGACGCGGACGGCGGACCGCGCCCGGCCCCCAGCTCCGGTCGGGGGGTCACCCTCACCAAGTGCTGCCTGATCGAGCGCGGGTTCGAGGTGAACGGCGACCTGGCCGTCGTCCCCTGGGGGACCAACCTCGACGAGATCCGCGACGGCCTGCGCCGGATGCTCCTCCCCCTCGCCCCGGAGGCCACCCGAGGAGCCTCGCCGTCCGCCGCTCCGGCCGTCTCGCGGGAGGCGACGGCGCCGTGACCGCGCTGCCGCCGGACTCGGTCGTCTACCGGCACCTGTGGTCGACGCCGGAGCTGCACGCCCTCTTCGACGACGAGGGGCGCACCGGGGCCTGGCTGGACATCCTCGCCGCGCTCGCCGAGGCTCAGGCCGGGCTCGGCGTCATCCCGGAACAGGCGGCGCAGGCGATCCGCGAGCATGCCGACGTCCGGCTCCTGGACCTGGAGAAGGTCGCCGCGGGTACCGGCGCCACGGGGCATTCCACCCTGGGGCTCATCCGCTGCCTGCAGGACGTCCTCCCGGAGCAGGCCGCACAGTGGGTCTACTACGGCGCCACCGTGCAGGACGTCACGGACACCTGGTTCGCGCTCGTCATGCGGCGGGTCCTCGATGTCGTGGAGCGGGACGTCGGCCGCTGCCGGGCCGCGGCGCTCGGCCTGGCCCGACGGCACCGGGACACGGTGATGAGCGGCCGGACCCACGGCCAGCCGGGCCTGCCGGTGACCTTCGGGTTGAAGGCGGCCGTGTGGGCGGCGGAGCTGGGCCGGCATCTGGAGCGGATCCGGCAGGCGCGCCCGCGCCTGGAGGTGGTGCAGCTCGGCGGGGCGCTGGGGACCATGGAGTTCTGGGGTGAGCACGCCCTGCCCCTGCTCGACGCGTTCGCCGACCGGCTGGACCTCGGGGTCCCCGATACCCCGTGGATCACCGCCCGGGACCGGATCGCCGAGTTCGCCGGCCTGCTGGCGATGGTGACGGCGACCCTGGCGAAGATCGGTAACGAGATCTACGAGCTGCAGCGACCCGAGCTCGGGGAGGTCTCCGAGCCGTTCACGCCCGGGCAGGTCGGCAGCATCACGATGCCGCACAAGCGCAACCCCGAGCTCGCCGAGCACCTCGACACCCTCGGCCGGGTCGTCCGGGCCAACGCCGGCGTCGCCCTGGAGGGGATGATCGCGCTGCACGAGCGGGACGGCCGCGGTTGGAAGGCCGAGTGGCTGGTGCTGCCCGAGAGCAGCCTGCTCACCGGCGCGGCGCTGACATTCGCCGCCCGGCTGCTGGAGGGCCTGCAGGTCAACGCCGCCCGGATGCGGTCCAACCTCGACGCGCAGCGGGGATACCCGCTGTCGGAGCCGGTCATGCGCCGGCTCGCCGACCGGGTCGGCAAACACGCCGCCCACGAGGCGGTCTACGCCGCCGCGATGGCGGGGCAGGAGCGGGGCGTCGACCTGCGGACCGCGCTGGTCGCCGCCGGCATCGTCGGTGCCGGCGGACTCACCCCGACCGACCTGGACGACGCCCTCGACCCTGCCCACGCCCTCGGTGTCGCGACCGCCTTCGTGGACCGGGTGCTGGCCGGCGCGGACGGGCACGAGCCGTGACGGGGCTCCTCGACGTCCCGCGGGTGCGGCTCGGCATCTTCCCGACGCCGCTGCACCCGGCACCGCGCCTGTCGGACGCGATCGGCGTCGAGGTCTGGTTCAAGCGCGACGACCTGACGGGCCTCGGTCTCGGCGGCAACAAGGTGCGCGGCCTGGAGTACCTCGTCGCGGACGCCGCCGGCAGCGGCTGCGACTGCCTCGTGACCGGCGGCGGCCCCCAGTCGAACTGGGCGATGCTCGCCGCGTTGGCGGCGAGGACCCGCGGTCTCGACCCGGTGCTGGTGACCTACGGGCCCCCGGTCGAGCCCACGGGCAACCTCGCCCTGGCCGTGCTCGCAGGGGCAGCGGTGCAGTTCACCGGGGACGACGACCGCGCGTCGGTGGACCGAGGCGTCGACGCGGTCTGCGCGCGGCTGGTGGCCGGGGGCCGCAAGCCCTACGGCGTGGGTCGCGGCGGCGCGACGGGTGTCGGGGCGCTCGGCTACGTCGCGGCCGGCCTGGAGCTCGGGGACCAGCTGCACCAGCTCGACCTCCGGCCGCGCGAGCTCTGGCTGCCGACCGGCTCCGGCGGCACCCAGGCCGGCCTGGCCGCGGCTCGCAGCTGGCTGCGCCCGCCGTACGAGGTCGTCGGTGTGACCGTCAGCCGCCCGGCCGACGAGTCCCGGCGCCGGGTCAGGGACATCGCCGACGACGCGGCGCAGATCATCGGCACGCCGCCGCAGGACTGGCCGCCGCGGATCGTCGACGGCTTCCTCGGCCCGGCCAAGGGACACCGCTCGAGCGAGGGGGACGCGGCGGCGGCGCTCGTCGCGCGGACCGAGGGTGTCCTCCTCGACCCGGTCTTCGGTGCCAAGGCCATGGCTGGGCTCCTGGCCGCGGTCCGTGCCGGCCGGGTGGAGGACCCCGTC
>DATKNA010000298.1:0-11375 GCA_035541595.1 Kineosporiaceae bacterium
CCAGGACGGGACCCGGGGTCTCGGGCTCTTCTCCGGCGCCTCCTCGGGATTGGTGGGGCAGGCCGACCTGGACGAGGTGGGGAAGGTCCTGGAGGCGGGCAGCGCCGCCGCCGTCGTCGTCTACGAGAACCGCTGGGCGGCTCCGCTGGCCACAGCCTTGTACCGGGGCGGCGCACGCCTCGTCGCCAGCGCCCGGATCCCGGCGCCGGTGCTGCTGGAGGCGCTCGACGCCCTCGAATCGGAGGCCGGCGCCGGCCGTCCGCAGTTCACATCAACCGACGCGACCACGGTCGCGGCCGGGACCGG
The DNA here is from genome assembly GCA_035541595.1 of Kineosporiaceae bacterium. Classification (GTDB taxonomy): domain Bacteria; phylum Actinomycetota; class Actinomycetes; order Actinomycetales; family Kineosporiaceae; genus DATKNA01. Next base: position 307 of record DATKNA010000298.1, read on the forward strand.
AGAAGGGTGAGGAGATGCCTGGACTGATTCGCGGAGTCGCTCGGACGGCGGTCGTCGCCGGCACCGCGACAGCGGTTTCGAACCGGGTGTCCCGTCGGCAAGCGAACCGATGGGCCAATCAGGACCAAGAGCAATACGAGCAGCAGCAGTACGAACAGCAGCAGCAGTACGAACAGCAGCAGGCCGCCCAGCAGGATGCGCCGCCGCCGCAGTACGCGCAGCCGGCGCCGGCCGCGAGTTCCGGCACGGACATGACGGACAAGCTGGCGCAGCTGCAGCAGCTCGGTTCGCTGAAGGACCAGGGCGTGCTCACCGAAGAGGAGTTCCAGCAGCAGAAGGCCAAGATCCTCGGGGATTGAGGCGTGTCCTGAACCTCGGCTCGCGGACCGCGCCTCGCCGACGCCGGACGCGAGGACACGCCACCGCTGGTCCCGCATCGAGCGTGAAGGGCGTCGTGAAGATCACGGTGAAGGGAATGTGCGCCAGAGCGACCGTTTCGCTTCACCGTGATCTTCATCGTCGGCTTCATGTCGACGCAGGACCTAAGGTGCCGTCTGGGTTCCGCGCCGCGGGCGTGCTCAGCGACGCGGCGGCCCGACGCCGTGACGCGATGGCCCGACGGGCGACGCGGCGGCCCGACGCCGTGACGCGATGGGGTTCATCCCCAGCAGGTGAGCTGGCGTCAGGCGGGCCCGGTCCAGGCTGTGTCCGCCAGGAGGAGGACCGATGAGCCGGCGGAGCGCCGGGAAGCACGGCACCTCTCGGCGCGCCGCACGAACGCCGGCGATCGTCGTGGTGCTGCTCGCAGGTGCCTGCCTCGCCGTCGCCGGCTGTTCCCAGGCCGGATCGGGGGGCTCGACGCGGCCCACCGTGACGGGCTCGGTGGCGCCGCCGACCGCGAGCCTCACACGGTCGCCGGCCGGTTCGCGGACCGGGGGCGCGAACGCCACGCCAGAGACACCTGGCGGAACGACGTCCACACCGGCGTCGACGCTTCCCACGAGCGCGACGGCGACCGCGACGACCACTGCGTCCGCCCCGGCCACGACGTCGACCAGGACGTCGGCCACAACGTCGACCACCGGGACGACGACCTCCACGACGACCACTAGGACGACGTCCTCGACGACCACGGCTGCCTCGACGACGTCCACCGGCGCCCAGACGACCACCGTGACCGCGACGGCGACCGGCCCACCGCCGAGCGCCGCTGCCTCCCCCACGGCCGTGGCGACCGCTCCGGCGTCCCAGGGGTCGAGCGGCGAGGTGCCCTGGTGGGCCTGGCTGCTCCTGGTCGCGGCCGTGGTCGGCCTGATCGCGCTCATCCCGATGCTGGCCGGCCGCCGGCGGCGGGCCCTCGCCGCCTGGGATCAGCCGATGGCGGACGCCGAGCAGGCCGCGAGGTGGCTGCAGGACCGCGCGGTCCCCGTCGTCCTCGCCGAACCCGATCCTGGGCGATCGGCTGCGGCCTGGTCTGCCACGCGGCCACGGTTCCTCGACCTCGACGAGCAGCTCACCGACCTCGCCCGCACCGCCCCGGACCCGGAACGCCGGGACATGGCGGGCTCCCTGCGCGCCGCCCTGGCCGACCTCGCAGCCGCGCTCGACGAGCGCTCCGTGGCGAGCTCGGCACAGGACTGGAGCACCGCCGGGATGCACGTCGAGCTGGCGCGGGAGCGGCTCGAGCGGCGGCTGAGGCACGAACCGCTGGTGCCGCCGGGTTCGCCGACGTCGCCGGCGGATCAGCCGTCGACCGTCACGCTCGCCGACGGAACCGCCGTCATCCCCCAGCCGTCCGCCCAGCCGCCTACCTCTCAGCAGCCGCCGTCCGCACAGTCGTCGTCCGCTCAGCCGCCTGTCGCTCAGCCGCCTGTCGCTCAGCCGCCTGCCTCTCAGCCGCCTGCCTCTCAGCAGCCGCCGTCCCCTCCGCCGACGGGTCCGGGAGGCTCATCCTCCGAGGGGGAGGCCGGATCCGGCGGCGGGCGGCACGTTCGTCGTCATGACGAGTGAGGGGAACGTCGTGTCCGGGGGAGGAGCGGCCGGGGCCGAGCGGCGCCGGCTCGAGGAGGACGACAACGGGGCGGGATGGCGTCGCTGGGGTCCCTACGTCAGTGCCCGCCAGTGGGGCACCGTCCGCGAGGACTACAGCAAGGACGGCGAGGCCTGGTTCTACCTGCCGCACGACCATGCCCGGTCCCGGGCCTACCGGTGGGGTGAGGACGGCATCGCCGGCGTCTGCGACGACCAGCAGACACTCTGTCTGGCGGTGGCGCTGTGGAACGGGCGTGACCCCATCGTGAAGGAGCGCTTGTTCGGGCTCTCGGGCCCCGAGGGCAACCACGGCGAGGACGTCAAGGAGTACTGGTTCCACCGGGACAGCACGCCCACTCACTCATCCATGAGCTTCCTCTACAAGTACCCCCAGCGCGAGTTCCCGTACCTGGATCTGGTGACGACGAATGCGCGTCGCAGCCGCACGGAGTTCGAGTACGAACTGCTCGACACCGGCGTCTTCGACGAGGGCCGATACTTCGACGTCGAGGTCGAGTACGCCAAGGCGGCGCCGGAGGACCTCGTGATGCGCGTGACGGTGCACAACCGCGGCCCCGACGATGCCCCCGTCCACCTGCTTCCCACCCTCTGGTTCCGTAACACGTGGTCCTGGGCGGACGCCGAGGACCACGCGCGTCCCGGGCTCCGTGCCGCGCCCGGCCAGCCCGGTCTGTCGGTGGTCGACGTCGAACACCCCGTTCTCGGACGGCGGCGACTGCTGTGCGCCGGCCGGCCGCCGCTGCTCTTCACCGAGAACGAGACGAACACCGAGCGGCTCTTCGGGACGCCCAACGCGACGCCCTATGTGAAGGACGGGGTCGGGCGCTTCGTCGTCGACGGCGAGACCGACGCCGTGAATCCCGCGCACGTCGGCACGAAGGCGGCCGCGCACTACCTGCTGGACGTCCCCGCCGGCGGCTCGACCGTCGTCCGGTTGCGTCTGACCGACCGCGAGGTGGTCTCCGCCGGTTTCGACGCCGACGTCGACGCCGTGATCGCGCAGCGGCGGGCCGAGGCCGACGAGTTCTATGCCGGGGTGATCTCGCCGGGCCTCGGCGAGGGCGAGCGGGAGGTTGTCCGTCGTGCCCTGGCGGGCCTGCTGTGGTCGAAGCAGTTCTATGCCTACGACGTCGAGCAGTGGCAGCGCGAGCACGACACGGATCCGCGCGGCCTTCGCAACGCCGAATGGGTCCACCTGAGGGCCGGCGACGTCATCTCCATGCCCGACACGTGGGAGTACCCCTGGTTCGCCGCCTGGGACCTGGCCTTCCACTGCGTCCCCCTGGCCATGGTCGACCTGACGTTCGCCAAGCAGCAGCTCGAGCTCCTGCTCACCCGTCGCTACCAGCACCCGAACGGCCAGATCCCTGCGTACGAGTGGAACTTCTCGGACGTCAACCCGCCGGTGCACGGCTGGGCCAGCTACTTCGTCTACCAGTTCCAGAAGAGCCGGACCGGCAAGGGCGATGTCCGCTGGCTCGAGAACCAGTACCACAAGCTCGCGAAGAACTTCGCCTGGTGGGTCAACCGCAAGGACCCGGACGGGCGGAACGTGTTCCAGGGCGGGTTCCTCGGGCTGGACAACATCGGCGTCTTCGACCGCAGTGCCCCGCTGCCCACCGGCGGCACGCTGGACCAGGCCGACGGCACGGCGTGGATGGCGCTGTACTGTCAGACGATGCTCCAGATCGCCCTGGAGCTGGCCGAACACGACGACGTCTACGTCGAACAGGCAGCCGGATATCTGGAGCACTTCGGCTGGATCGCGATCGCCGTCGGCCGCGGGGTGGGCGGGACATCGATGTGGGACGAGGACGACGGATTCTTCTACGACCTGCTCCGGCTTCCCGACGGCAGCTCCACCAGGCTCGCGGTCCGGTCCATGGTCGGCCTGCTCCCGCTCGCCGCGACGACGCTCATCGACCCCGAGACGGCCGCCACGTTCCCCGAGCTCATCCAGGTGGGGCGGGAGTTCGTCGAGCGGCACGTCGACGGGCCGTCCCTCCAGGCCGCCGCGGCCCGCCACGCGACCGGGCGTGGCGGCTACCTGCTGGGGATCTTCGACGAGGGCCGGATCCGCCGGATCCTCGCGCGCATGCTCGACGAGCAGGAGTTCCTCGGGCCGTACGGGATCCGGTCGCTGTCGAAGGCCCACCAGGCCCAGCCGTACGAGTTCTGGGTCGGCGGCCAGGCCTACCGGGTGGCGTACGCGCCCGCCGAGTCCGACACCGGCATGTTCGGCGGCAACTCCAATTGGCGCGGCCCGGTCTGGTTCCCGGTCAACGCGCTCCTCATCAGGGCCTTGCTCAACATCTACGCGTTCTACGGCGACGGGTTCAGGATCGAGTGCCCCACCGGGTCCGGGCGGGAGCTCACCCTCTTCGAGGTCGCACGCGAGATCTCCGACCGGTTGACCCGGACCTTCCTGCGAGGGGCCGACGGGAGGCGGCCGGTCTACGGGGGGGAGAGGGTCTTCCAGGAGGATCCGCACTGGCGGGACCTCCTGCTCTTCCACGAGTACTTCCACGGTGACAACGGCGCCGGCCTCGGAGCCACCCACCAGACCGGCTGGACCGGGCTCGCCGCCGTGTTCCCGCAGCTGTTCGCCGTCCTCAGCCCGGAGGACGTCGCCCTGCGCGGCCTGTGGGCGCAGCCGCGGCGAGGGGCGCCGGGGGGCCGGTCGTGACCGGCTGGCCGGACCAGCCGGTGGTCTACGAGGTCGACACCTGGCCGTGGTTGCGGGACCTGTCGGGACCGGGGGTGCCCCTCCTCCGGCTCGACCAGCTGCCCGCGGAGGCCTGGGACGCCGTCGTCCCGGCGGGCGTCGACGCCGTCTGGCTGATGGGGGTGTGGGAGCGCAGCCCCGCCGGGCTCGCTGTCGCCCTGGCCAACCCGTCCTTGATGTCCTCGTTCCGCGCGGCCCTGCCGGACCTGACACCGGACGACGTCGTCGGCTCGCCGTACTGCATCCGGCGCTACGTCGTCGACGAACGACTCGGGGGTCCCGCCGCCCTCGCGATCGCCCGGGAGCAGCTGCGCCAGCGCGGGGCCCGGCTGGTCCTGGACTTCGTGCCGAACCACGTCGCGCCCGACCACCCGTGGGTGCTTGAGCACCCTGAGCGGTTCGTCCGGGGCACCGCCGCGGACCGGGCTCGGGATCCGGATCTGTGGTTCGACGTCGAGGGCGAGGTCGTCGCCCACGGCCGCGACCCGTACTTCCCGCCCTGGCCCGACGTGGTGCAGCTGGACGCCTTCTCGCCGAGCACCCGCGACGCCATGGCCGAGACATTGATCGACATCGGCGAGCAGTGCGACGGCGTCCGCTGCGACATGGCGATGCTGCTGCTCACCGACGTCTTCGAGAAGACCTGGGGTTCCTGGGTCGGGCCGGCCCCGCAGGAGGAGCTGTGGCCCGGAGTCCTGGCGAGGGTCCGCGGCCGCCACCCGGACATGGTGTTCGTCGCCGAGGCCTACTGGGATCTGGAGTGGGAGCTCCAGCAGCAGGGGTTCGACTTCTGCTACGACAAGCGTCTGTACGACCGGCTGGTGCACGAGGGCGGCGGGTCCGTCCGCGCCCACCTCGGCGCCGACCTCGGCTATCAGCGCAAGCTCGTCCGGTTCACCGAGAACCATGACGAGCCCCGGGCCGCCACTGCGCTTCCCGGCGATCGCGCCAGGGCGGCAGCGGTCACGATCGCGACCCTGCCAGGAGCGACGCTCTGGCACGAAGGCCAGTTCGAGGGTCGCCGGGTGCAGCTCCCGGTGTTCCTCGGGCGCCGCCCGGCCGAGCCCGTCGCCCCTGAGCTCCAGGCGTTCTCCCGGCGGCTGCTCGCGGCGGTGAGCGGCCACCGGCTCCGGGACGGCGCCTGGTCGCTACTGGCCAGCACCGGCTGGCCCGACAACCGGACGAACGACAACCTCGTGGCCTGGGCCTGGAGCCGGGCGGACGCCGGCCACGTCGTCGTCGTCAACCTGTCCGACGCGCCGGCCCAGGGCCGGATACCGCTGCCGTGGCCCCAGCTCGCACACGGCCTGCGCACCCTGGAGGAGCTGCTGACCAACGCCAGGCTGGACCGCGACGGCTCCGAGCTCGTCGATCCCGGACTGTTCGTGGACCTGCCCGCGTGGGGATACCACGTCCTCGCGCTCAGCCTGCTCCCGTGGGAGCCCCCGCCGTCATGACTGGGACCCCGCCACGTGTCGGTGTGCCGCTGGGACCCCGCCACGTGTGTGCGCTTATCGGGGTCTCCGCGGCCGACGTGACCCCGACGAGCGCACACACGTGGCGGTCTTGTGCGGTCGGCGCCCGAGCATCGCCTCAGGGCCGGGCCCGCAGGCCGTGCGGGCCGGGGATGAGGATCCCGAGCACGAGCCCGACGAGCGAGAAGCCGAGCAGCAGGCCCATCGCAGCCGCGAACGGGCCGTTGCCCGGCAGCACCGTCGCGGCCCCGACGAGGACGGACCCGACCAGCGCGGTCCCGAACGACGACCCCAGGTTCGACACGCTGCGCGAGAGCCCGGAGATGTCTCCCTGGTCGGCGTCGGGGAAGCTGGATTGCACGATGTTCACGGACGAGGTGAGCATGACGCCGACGCCCAGGCCCATGAGCAGCAGCCCCGGCACGAAGGTCCACACGCCCGAGTGCTCGCGGACCAGCACCAGGAGCAACAGCATCCCCAGCGACGTCACGGCGAAGCCCGCGACGACCAGCCAGCGCTGCGGGCGGCGCTGGGCCAGTCGCTCGGCGGCCGCCGAGGAGACCAGGATTCCCAGCGTGGCCGGGGTCAGCATGAGGCCCGTCTGGATCGCCGAGAAACCACGCACCTCCTGGATGAACACCGACACCACGAAGAACGACCCCTGCAGGATCAGCCACTGGATGGTCTGGGTCCCCAGCCCGAGGTTCGCCGTCCTGTTGCGGAACAGCCGCAGGTGCAGCAAGGGCTCCTTGCCCGCCCGTTCTCTTCGGCGCAGGTGGAGGAAGAACCAGAGCAGGATCAGGACGCCGATGCCGATGAAGATCCATACCGGGGAGATCCCGCCCTTGGGGATGACGACGGTCGACCCGACGGTGAAGTCCTCCCGGCTCGCCAACCAGCCGTAGGTGCGGGAGAGCAGCATGCCGAGGACGACGAAGAACAGGCCGGCGGCCGAGAGGACGGCGCCGAACAGGTCGAACCGCGGCGTCGGCCCTTCGCGGGCGGGATCCGGGACGGCGCGGGCCAGCACGATGATCGTCGCGACCACGAGGACCTGCAGCAGGAACGACGAGCGCCACCCCAGCGTGGTCGTGACCAGGCCGCCGATGAGCGGGCCGGCGGCGGCGCCGAGCCCGCCGGCTCCGCTGATGACGCCGAAGTAGCGGGCGCGGGTGGCGACGTCGGCGAAGAGGACGGTCACCAGGATGTAGATGGGCGGGATCATCAGTGCCGATCCGATGCCCTCGAGGAACGAGTAGCCGATGGTCATCACGAGCAGCGAGGGCGCGAGCGCCGCGATCAGGGCACCGACGGCGTACACCGAGAGGCCGAGGGTGAAGCAGCGCTTGCGGCCCCAGATGTCCGTCAGCTTGCTCCCCGGGATCATCAAGGACGCCATCGTCAGCGTGAACAAGGTGATCGCCGTCTGCAGCCCTGCGACCGTCGTGTCCAGAGACGTGGAGATGTCGCCGATGGCGACGTTCATGTTCGTCGCCGCGTAGCTCGCGATGAACTGGGCGAGCGCGAGCGGCAGGACGACGCGCCGAGCCTGCGCCCGGGTCAGCTCGCCGCGGCCTGCAGGTGCGGCTCGCTGTGACGCGGGCACGGCGGAGGGCCGGGAGTTTCTGGAGCTCTCGGTCATGCGGCCAGGCTGGCGAGTGGGGTTCCCGCTGTCCTCATCCGGACGGGGTGAGGACGGCCGGAGGCACGCCCCCACCGGTGCAGGGACGGCGGGTCGATACTCACCCTGCAGGGGAGCCGCCTGAGCGCGGCCCCGTCCCCGGCAGCCTCCGCGCTCGCGGTTGCGTCCGTCCCGGACGAGGTCGGCGACCTGGCGTCGCGTCGGCGGCCGGAACCTCGACCGGCACGTGGCGGGCCGGCCGAGGTCAGCGCGTCCGTCCGGCCGGCTCCGGGACGGCGGCCGCAGCGCGCTCGTCCGCCGGCTGCCGGTCCGGGATCGGGCCGGTGCAGAACAGTGCCACGACCGCCAGCAGGGCGAGGATGGCGAGCGAGGCGTCCAGGGCCCGGATCTGCGACGTGTGGTTCTGGGTGACCAGCTCCTCGCTGACCGCCGGGCTCACCCCGGCCTGCTCGAGCTGGTCCCGGAGCTGGGCCTCGCTGATGAACGGCGCCCCGGCCTCGAGCTGCACCTGGGCCTGCCGGGTCACCTCCGGCGGCACCGCCGGGTTCTGCTGGATCCCGGCCAGGAAGGACGCGGCCAGGATGCCGATGAGGACCGACCCGGCGAGGGCCGTTCCGACGGAGGCGCCCAGGTTCGTGGCGGTGTTCTGCAGGCCGCCGACCTCGCCGGTCTGCTCGTCCGGGACGGCGGAGACCGTCACCGCGCCGAGTTGGGAGGCCAGCGCGCCGATGCCGAGCCCGATGAGGAGCATCGGGACGAGGACGACGCCCGCGGAGGCGTCCAGGTCGACCCCGCTCATGAGGACGAGGATCCCGGCGAGCATGAGCAGGACGCCGATACGCACCACGCGCCGCGGTGAGACCCGTGGCCAGAGCCTGGGGACGCCGAGGGCGGCCGCCAGCAACGACAGCGACAGGGGCAGGATGCGCAGCCCGGTGTCGATCGCGGACAGCCCCAGGACCACTGACAGGAACAGCGGGACGACGAAGAACACGCCGGCCTGGAGCAGGAACTGGAACCCGAACATCACCAGCCCCCCGTCGAGCCGGTGGTTGCCCAGCAGATCGGGGTCGACCAGGGGATCGCGGCCACCGCGGATCCGGCGGCGCTCCCAGCGGAAGAACAGCCAGACGACCAGCAGTCCGACGATGACCAGCCAGAACGTGAGCGAGATCCCTAGCGGAGAGGGGGCACCGGCCTTGGGCTGGACCCAGCCCCATTCGCTGGAGCGCAGGATCCCGAAGACGGCCATCCCCAGCCCCAGCACGGACAGCGCCGTCCCGACGAGGTCCAGCCGGCTGCGGACCTCGACCGGGGCTTCGGCGATCCGCCGGGAGAGGGCGAGGATCCCCACGACGATCACCACCTCGCCGATGAAGACGTACCGCCACGAGAAGTACGTGGTCGCGGCGCCGCCGATGAGCGGGCCCAGCGCCACGGCGATCGCACCCGCGGCCGCCACCAGCCCGTACGCCCGCGGCCGCTGGTCCGCGCCGAAGTTGCCCGCCACCAGGGCGACGATCGCCGGCATGATCAGTGCGGCGCCGACGCCCTCGAGGAACGACCAGCCGAAGATCAGCACTGCGAGGTTCGGCGCGAGTCCGGTGGTCAGGGAGCCCGCCCCGTAGATCAAGCAGCCGATGACGAAGGCCCGGCGCCGGCCGATGTTCGATCCGATCTTGCCGCCTGTGATCATCAGCGTTGCCATCACCAGCGTGTAGAGCGTGATGGCGGTCTGGATGCCGGTGATCGTCGTCCCGAGGTCGCTGGCGACCGTGGCCATGGACACGTTCATCACCGAGCTGTCCAGGGTCATCAGGAACTGGCCCGCGGCGAGCGTCGGCAGGACGAGGCCGGCAGCCGTCGCGGCCGCGCGCTGGACGTCACTCGTGGCTGACATCCCGTGCACGATAGGGGAATCAGCTGCGGGCGTCCTCATCCTCGGACGTGACGGTGGCGCGTCGGTCGACAGTAGGCTGCGCGACAGCCCGTGACCTCGACCGCGGCCGGATCTGGAGATGACTGCACGAGACAGCGACGACCCCGGCGGGTCTGGCGGAGCGCCGCAGCCGGAGCGGCCGGAAGGCCGGCGGCAGCCGTGGTGGAGCAGCGTCGCCCTGCTGGTGTTCGGCGGCATCGCCATCTACGTCCTGCTTCCGAGTCTCATGCAGGTGTTCGGGGCGTGGAAGTCGCTGTCGAACGTCGTATGGCCCTTCGCCGTTCTCGCCGTCGTGTGCGAGGTCGCGAGCTTCGTCTCCCTCTGGGAGCTCGAGCGGATCGTCCTGGGGACCCGCCGGTGGTTCCCCGTCGCCGCGGCCCAGCTGAGCGGGAATGCCCTCAGCCACGTCGTGCCGAGCCCCGCTCCCGGTGGGGCGCTGGAGATGTCCATGCTGGTGCGGGCGGGCTTCGATCCGGGCCGGACGGCGGCGGCCCTGACCGCGTCGACGGGACTGCAGTGGGCGACCACCGCCGTCCTCCCCGCCCTGGCGCTGCCGGCGATCCTGGGCGGCGCGCGCGTCGATCGTCGTCTCGACGTCGCGGCGTACCTCGGTGCGATCGTCCTCATCGCCTTGATCGCCGTGGGGACGCTCGCGCTCGCCTTCGACGGGCCGCTCAGGCTCCTGGGCCGCACTGCGCAGGCCCTGCTCAATGCGACCGTCCGGCGGAGCCGGCCGATCTCCGGCCTACCCGAGAAGCTTCTCCAGGATCGCGATGTCATCAGGGAGACGCTCGGCGCGCGATGGCCGGCAGCCCTCACCGCCGCGGCCGGCAGCACGGGTTTCGACTACTTCGCTCTCCTGTGCGCCCTGCGCGCTGTGGGAGCCGAGCCCCGGCCATCGCTGGTCCTCCTCGCCTACGTCGCCGCCGAACTGCTCGCGCTCGTGCCCCTCACGCCGGGCGGGCTCGGCTTCGTCGAGGCCGGCCTCGTGGGCACGCTCACCGTGGCCGGGGTCTCGTCGTCGTCCGCGCTCGCCGCGACCCTGCTGTACCGCATCGCCGGATACTGGCTCCCGCTCCCCGCCGGAGCACTCGCCTACCTGCTCTTCCGGCACCGGTACCCGGAGCGGCAGGAGTGATCGTTCTCCGCCCGGCAGATCGCGCGTCGTGGACGGCACGCCGCCGCGGCGTGCCGTGGCAGCTCAGGGGGCTCACCGGAGGCGGTAGAGGACCTCCC
>DATKNA010000299.1:0-6843 GCA_035541595.1 Kineosporiaceae bacterium
CGGGGATCGACCCGTACCGCTCAACACCCCTCGACCCCGCGCTGGTACCGCTGCGGGACCCGTGGCTGTTCCCGCCGGGCTGCACGGTGGGCACGGAACCCTGCACCCGCATCAACCGCCCGACGGTGCCCACCATCTACCCGCCGGTCGCACAGGCCGAGTTCACGGCCGTCCACCTACTCACCCGGCCCCTCGGCAGCGACGGCGGCGCCGCGCGGACGTGGCAGGTGGCGGCGGCCTTGCTCGCGCTCGGCGTGCTGGGCGCGCTGCTGCGCCTGCTGCGAGGGTGCGGCGACCCTCGCCAGGCGGTCCTGTGGGCCTGGTGCCCGACGGTGGTCCTGGAGACGGGGGGCGGTGCCCATGTCGACGTGCTCGCTGCCCTCCTCGTCGTCGGTGCCATGGCCTCGGCGTCCTCCGGACGCCGAGGGTGGGCGGGCGCGGCCTTCGGCGCCGCCGTGGCGACCAAGCTGTTGCCCGTCCTGGTACTGCCCGCGCTCGTCGCGCCGCTCGCCGATCGGGCCTGGCGCCGCAGGGCGCGTTTCCTTGCCGCCGCGGTGGGCGTGGTCGTCGCTGTCTACCTGCCGCACGTGCTCGCCGTCGGTCCGAGGGTCATCGGGTTCCTGCCCGGATACCTGGGTCAGGAGGGCTACGACGGCGCGGGCCGGTTCGCACTGCTCCAACCGTGGCTGCCGCCCGGCGTCGCTGTCGTCGTCGGGGCCGTCCTCGTCGGGGCGGTCGCGTTCGCCGTCGCCTGGCGGGGGGATCCTCACCGGCCGTGGCGCGGTGCCGTCCTGGTCGTGGGCGTGACCTTCGCTCTCGTCGGCGTTTCCTACCCCTGGTACGCGATGCTGCTGGTGGTCCTCGTCGCGCTCGACGGTCGCGCGGCGTGGCTCGCCGTGGCGGCCGCGGCCTACCCGGCGTACCTCGCGGGGCCGCTCGGCTGGTCCGTCGCCCTGACCGAGCGGCTGGCCTGCGGCTGCGCTATCGCCCTCGTCGCCGTGGTCGCTCTTCGCGCCCGTAACGCCGCGGTGGGGAGCGGGACAGGACAGCCATCGGTACCCGCGCGAGGGAGACAGGAGGCTCGACATGGTTGATCGGGGTCTGAGCGGCAAGGTGGCGCTGGTGACGGGTGGCGGCTCGGGCATCGGGCAGGCCATCGCGGTGCGGCTCGGGGAGGAGGGCGTCGACGTCGCCGTCAACTACGTCGGCCGGGCGGACGGCGCCGAGGAGACCGTCGAGCAGATAGAGCACGGTGTCCACCAGTGCATGAAGGAGATGGTGGCCGCGGGGAATCGCCCGATGCTGGTCGAGGCCGACGTGTCGGACGAGGCCGACGTGTCGCGCATGGTGGAGCAGGTCCGGTCGGCGTACGGCCGGCTGGACATCGTCGTCAACAACGCCGGCATCCAGGTCGCGGCGGACTCCGACCAGCTGTCGGCGTCTGACTTCGACCGGGTGCTGGCGGTGAATCTCCGGGGGGCGTTCCTCTGCGCCCGCGAGGCCATCCGCTCGTTCCTCACGGACGGGACGCCGGGGTCGGTCGTGAACGTGTCCAGCGTCCACCAGCTGATCCCCAAGCCACGGTTCCTCGGGTACTCGGTGAGCAAGGGTGGGATGCAGAACCTGACGCGGTCGCTCGCGCTGGAGTACGCCTCGCGCGGGATCCGGGTGAACGGCATCGGTCCGGGCGCGACGGTGACGCCGATCAATCGAGCGTGGATCGACGACCCGGTCAAGCGAGGCATGGTCGAGAGCCACATCCCGATGCGCCGGGCGGGGGAGAGCTGGGAGATGGCCGCTGCCGCCGCGTGGCTGTGCTCGGACGAGGCTGCCTACATCACGGGTCAGACTCTGTTCGTCGACGGCGGTCTCACGCTGTACCCCTCGTTCGAGACGACGTGGTCGTCCGAGTGAGCTGTCAGAAGCCGGAGATGGGCCAGGGGAGGCCGGCGTAGCGCTGGACGACGGGCCCGACGGGCGGTGGCACTCGGCCGGCGAACCCGCCGTCGATGTGCAGGATCGTGGCCGGGGCCAGCCGCGCGAACGGGTCGTCACGCAGCAGGAAGGCGTCGGCGCGCCGCACCGTCAGGGCGCCGGCGAAGTGGACGGCGTCCCGGACGAACGTGGTGACGGCGTCCGGCGGCGGCCCGGCCAGGACGGCGCGCAGGGCGCCGCTGACTGCGGTGTCGTCGAAGATCGGTGACGCCTGCGGCGGGGGCAGCACGAGCGACGCCCACGCCGGTTCACCGCCTGAGGAGACGAGGCGGGCGTCCATGCGGACGGCGTCCCGCACCGGCTTGCGCCCGGGCGGCCAGGCGGCGAACCAGCCCGCCCGGCCACCGGCGGCGTCGGTGACCTCGGCGGAGGCGTGGGCGTCCGGCGGTGGTGCGGTCGGCCGGGCGAACCAGCACCAGGGGGCGCCGACAAGGGTCACGCGGGCACCTCCCAGTCGGGCCGGAGCTCGCGGGTGATGGCGCGCAGATCCCGGCGGAGGTCCTCCAGGGTGGGCCGGCCCCAGAACCAGTACCCGTTGTAGACGGAGCGGATCGTCAGGTCGGGGAACGTCGTGAACGTCGTCGGCACGTAGGAGTGGTGGACGGTGTCGGTCGTCTCCAGCAGGTCCAGGCGGGGCAGCCACGTGCGGTCGGCGTCGGAGAGGAACGTCCAGCGTGCCCCGAGGCCGGCGCGGAACGCTCCGAGCTCGGGGACGGTGTCGACGCTCACGCTCACCAGCCGGGTGTAAGCCACTTCGACCTCGTCCTGCAGTTGGACCAGCCGTCGGAAGAAGGCCTGCTCCTTGGGACACCACCAGCCGCGATAGAAGACGACGACGAGGGGGTCGCCCTCGGCGATCTCGGACAGGCGGCGCGGGATGGCGTTGTGGTCCGGCAGGTCGAGGTCGAACAGCGACGTGCCGGGGGTGAGGTCGGGGTGCACGGGTCTCCTTCGGGACGTTCTCAGCGGGCCTGCGATATCGCCCACGCGGCGTTGACGAGGCCGATGTGGCTGAACGCCTGCGGGAAGTTGCCGAGCAGCTCGCCGGTGTCGGCGTCGACCTCCTCGGCCAGCAGGCCGAGGTCGTTGCGGTAGGCGATCGCGGCCTCGAAGACCTGCCGGGCCCGGTCGCTGCGGCCGGCGAGGGCGAGGGCCTCGGCGAGCCAGAACGTGCAGAGGAGGAAGGTGCCTTCGTCGCCGTTGAGCCCGTCGACGCCACCCTCGGTGCGGTATCGGTAGACCAGCCCGCGGTCGTCGGTGAGGCGGTCGGCGATCGCGTCGATCGTCGCGGTCATCCGCGGGTCCGTCGCCGGCAGGAAGCCGACGATCGGCATCATGAGGGTGGACGCGTCGAGATCGTCCGAGCCGAAGGACTGCGCGAAGGCGCCGGCGCGCTCGCTCCAGCCGTGCTCGAGCACCGCGGCGTGGATCTCGTCCCGGGTCCGCTTCCAGGCGTCGACGCGGTCCTCCGCGCGCAGCAGTTGCCCCAGGGCGATCGCGCGATCGAGCGCCACCCAGCACATGACCTTGGAGTAGACGAAGTCGCGCGGCTCACCGCGGACCTCCCAGATGCCCTGGTCGCGCTCGCGCCACCGGGTGGCGGCCGCGTCCGCGCAGGCGACGAGGAAGCGGCGCGTGGCGTCGTCGATGTCGTCGAGGTAGTCGCGCAACTGGTGGGCGGCGCCGAGCAGCTCGCCGTAGATGTCGACCTGCTGCTGGTTCCACGCGCCGTTGCCCACCCGGACGGGACGGCTGTCGCGCCAGCCCTCCAGGTGGGGCAGGGTCCGCTCGGTGAGGTCGTGCTCGCCGCCGACGCCGAACATGATCTGTAGGCCGTTGTCGTCGTCGACGGTGGCGGCGGCGCCGGTCATGAAGGAGAAGAAGTCGACGGCCTCGTCGGGGCAGGCCGCGACCCAGAGCGCCTGCATGGTGAAGCAGGAGTCCCGCACCCAGGCGTAGCGGTAGTCCCAGTTGCGCTCCCCGCCGATGCCCTCGGGCAGCGAGGTCGTGGCCGCAGCGATGATCGCGCCGGTCGGCTGGAACGACAGTGCCTGCAGCACGCGGCCGCTGGTGTGGACGAGGTCCCGCCAGGGGCCCTGGTAGGTCTGGTGGATCGCCGACCAGGCCCGCCACGCCCTCAGGGTGCCGTCGAGCAGCGCCCCGAGCTCCTCCTGACTCCACGTCCGGGGGTCGCCCTGGCCGAGCCGACCGTGGTGGAGCGCGAACGTCGCCGACTGACCGGCGGACAGTGTGCGGGTTGCGCGAGCCTCGCCGGTGTCGGTGGACAGGTCCCACGGCGACGTGAGCGCGAGCCGGTCGGCGCCGCCCCGCACGCGCAGCCCGCCGGCGATCGTCTCGATCAGGGGGACGACGAGTCCGTACTCCGGGCGTGGCGCGAACCGGACGGCGATCTCCACCGAGCCCACGCGGCACTCGACACGGCGCACGAGCAGGTGGGCGGCGGCGCGGCCGAGGGCGTGCGGGTCGGCGTCCTCGCCCGTCGCCATCGCCTCGGTGAGCACCGCGACACCCGTCGGCGTCCGGAACGTCGTCTCGAGCACCAGCGTCCCGTCGAGGTACCGCCGCTCGACCGCGATCTCCGAGGACGTCGCGCCGATCCGCCACAGCCCGGCCTCCGCTCCGAGCAGGCCGCCGACGACCGACGCGCTGTCGAAGCGCGGGAAGGCGAGCCACTGGACGCCGCCGCCGCGGTCCACGAGCGCGGCGGAGTGGCGGTCGGACAGCAGGGCGAGATCGCCGATCGGGGTGGTCGTCATCGCGGGCTCCACAGATGCGTCGTGAGCGGACGAGGCCTAGTCCACGAGGCGTGCGAGGCGTTACATCGCGCGCCAGATGAAACGCTCCGCCGCGTCCGGGGACTCACCTTCTCCAGACGCCCACCTCTCGCCGAGCGGAGACCACCATGACCAGCCCCACCGACCAGACCTTCGACGTCATCGTCCTCGGCGCCGGGCCGGCCGGCGAAGTGGCCGCGGGCCGGCTGGCCGACGGCGGCCTGCGCGTCGCCGTCGTCGAGCGCGAACTCGTCGGCGGCGAGTGCTCCTACTACGGCTGCATCCCCAGCAAGACCCTGATCCGGCCCGGTGACGTGCTCGCCGCCGCCCGGCGCGTGCCCGGCGCGGCGTCCGCCGTCACGGGCTCGGTGGACGCCGCCGCCGTCCTGGCCTGGCGCGACGAGCAGACCGGCGGGTGGGACGACGCGGGCGCGCTGCCGTGGCTGGAGAGCAAGGGCATCACGCTGGTGCGCGGGCAGGGCCGGCTGGACGGCGTCCGCCGCGTCGTCGTGACCGGAGCCGACGGCGACGTCGTCCGGCTGACCGCAGACCGCGCCGTCGTCCTGGCCACCGGCACCAGCCCGGCGCTGCCGCCGGTGCCCGGCCTCGCCGACGCGGCGCCGTGGGACAACCGCGACGTGACCGCGATGAAGGCGGTGCCGCGGCGGCTGCTCGTCCTGGGTGGCGGCGCGATCGGCGTCGAGATGGCGCAGGCCGTCCGCCGGCTCGGCGCCGACGAGGTCACCGTCGTCGAGGCCGGTCCGCGGCTGCTCGGGCGCGAGGAGCCGTTCGCGGGCGCGCAGGTCGAGGCGGCGTTCCGCGCGGAGGGCATCCGCGTCCTCACGGGCGTCCGGATGGCCTCGGTGACGCGCGACGGGACGGACGGGCCCGTCCGCGCCACCACCTCCACCCGCGACGAACTCGTCGCCGACGAGGTGCTCGTCGCCGCTGGACGCCGGCCCGCCGCGGGCGACCTGGGGCTGCCGACGGTCGGGCTGCCCCCGGACCGCTTCGTCCAGGTCGACGACCGGCTCCGCGCTGTCGGGGTGGACGGGGTGAACGGGCTGAACTGTGACTGGCTCTACGCCGTCGGCGACTGCAACGGGCGCGCCCCGCTGACGCACATGGGCAAGTACCAGGCGCGGATCGCCGCTGACGTGATCCTGGGCAAGGACATCCGGGACCGCTCCAGCCTCGATGTCGTCCCCAGGGTCACGTTCACAGACCCGCAAGTCAGCGCTGTCGGGCTCACGTCGATGCAGGCATCGGAGCGCGGGCTGCAGGTGCGAACGGTGGAGTACGGGACCGGCGAGGTCGCCGGAGCCTCCACCCACGGCCGGGACGCAGGCGGCACGAGCCTGCTCGTCGTCGACGAGGACAGCCGCCGGATCGTCGGGGCGACGTTCACCGGCTCGGACACCCAGGAGCTCCTGCACGGCGCGACGATCGCGATCTCCGCTCGCGTGCCGTTGGACGAGCTGTGGCATGCCGTGCCCGCGTTCCCCACCGTGAGCGAGGTCTGGCTGCGCCTGCTCGAGACCTACGGACTGTGACCAGGTAGCCGTGCCTGACGTCGGATTCGGGAACCTGTTCGCGGTCGCCCTCGTGGCGTTCGCCGTGCCGCTGCTGCTGGGCCTCGCGCCGTGGCTGCGCGTACCCGGGCCCGTCCTCGAGATCGTCGCCGGGGTGGTCCTCGGGCCCGCGGTCCTCGGCTGGGTGGACGCCGACCTGCCCGTCCGGGTGCTCGCCGTCGTCGGGCTGGCGTTCCTGCTCTTCCTCGCGGGTCTCGAGATCGACGTCTCCGCCCTCAGCGGACGCCCGCTGCGGCTCGCCCTCGCGGGCTTCGGGATCACCCTGGTGCTCGGCGTCCTCGCCGGAGGGGTGTTCGCCACCGTCGGGTGGGCGCAGAGTGCGCTGCTGCTCGCGGTCACCCTCTCGGCGACGTCGCTCGGGCTGGTCGTGCCCGTGCTCAAGGACGCCGGGCAGACCGAGCGGCCCATCGGCCGGGCCGTCGTCGTCGCGGCCTCGGTCGCGGACGTCGGCGCCGTGCTGC
>DATKNA010000300.1:0-4218 GCA_035541595.1 Kineosporiaceae bacterium
ACCCGCAGCAGGATCCTCGCGAAGCGCAGGAGGCCGTGGTGCGGCACCTGCGCGCGGTCCGACCGTTCGGCATCGAGCTCGACGTGCAGGCCCAGGAGACCGGTCAGGGCTATGCCGCGTCGTTGTCGGGCCCGGCGTTCGAGGCGGCGCGAGATGCGTGGGCGCAGGCGTGGGGCGCGCCCACCGTTGCGGCGGGTGCGGGGGGCTCGATCCCGCTGGTGGCCTCGCTGCACGAGGCTGTCCCGGACGCGGCGATCCTGCTCGCGGGGACGACCGACGGTTACGCGAACATCCACGGTCCCAACGAGCGGGTGCTGCTCGACGAGTTCGAACGCACCACGGTGGCCATCGCGGATCTGTTCGGGCGCCTTGCCGCCACCAGGGAGCAGCCGTGAGCTCACCCACACCGACCAGCTCGCCGGAGAAGCCCGGCGCGATTCAGCGGATCCTCGACGGCATCGAACGGGTCGGGAACAAGGTCCCGCACCCGGCGATGATGTTCCTGGCGCTGTGCGTCGGCGTCATCGTCCTCTCGCAGGTATTCGCCTGGGCCGGGGTCAGCGCCGCCTATGAGGTGGTCAAACCGCCCGGGCAGAGCGTGGACGCCATCGACGTCCCCGGGTCCTCATTGCCGGGCGAGGTGATGCCCCCGCAACCACCGCCCCCCGGGGACTACCACGTGGTCACCCAGACCGTGCGCATCCAGGGCCTGCTCACCGCGGACGGCATCCGCTACCTGTTCACCTCCTTCGTGCACAACTTCATGGGATTCACCGCGATGGGGATCATCCTCATCGTCATGATCGGTGTCGGCGTCGCCGAACGCTCCGGACTGATCGCCGCCCTCATCCGACGACTGGTCAGCGCGTCCTCACCCGCCGCGCTCACCTACATCATCGTGTTCCTCGGCATCATCTCCAGCATCGCGTCGGATGCCGGCTACCTCGTGCTCATCCCCCTCGGCGCCGCCGCGTTCCTCAGCATCGGACGCCACCCCCTCGCCGGCATGGCGGCCGCGTTCGCTGGTGTCGCGGGCGGGTTCGGTGTCAACTTTCTGATCACCCCGACCGACGCGGTCCTTACCGAGATCACCAACGAGTCCATCCATCTGGTCGAGCCGTCTCGGTCGATCGACCTGACCGCCAACATGTGGTTCGGCATCGGCTCCACGATCTTGCTCACCGTCGTGCTGGGGCTCATCACCTCCCGCGTGATCGAGCGGCGCCTCGGCACCTACGACCCGTCGGTCGCGCCGAACGCCGGTGACGCGGACATCCAGACCGCCGACGCCACTCCCGAGGTCGACTCCGACACGGAACGTCGCGGTCTGCGCCTGGCCGGCCTGTACCTGCTCGTCGCCGTCGTCGTGATCGTCCTGCTCACCGCCCCGCCCGGTGCGCCGCTGCGCAACCCGGAGACCGGCTCGATCATCGGTTCTTCACCGTTCATGAACAGCCTCATCGTCATCATCACGTTGCTGTTCCTGGCCGCGGGCCTCGGCTACGGCAGGGGGGCCGGCACCTTGCGCTCCAACACGCAGGTGATCCACGCCGTCGAGAAGTCGTGGGCCGGGCTGTCCGGCCTGCTGCTGTTGTTTCTGCTCATCGCCCAGTTCATCGCCTACTTCAACTACTCGAAGATGCCCCAGGTCGCGGCCGTCAAACTCGGCGACCTCATCGAGAATGTCAATATCGGCAGCGGATGGCTGCTGCTCATCGCGATCTTGATAACCCTGGTCGTCGGCGTCATCATCCCCCAGGCCATCGCGAAATGGGCGCTGCTCGCGCCCATCTTCATACCACTGTTCGTGCGCCTGGGGGTCGATCCGGCCGCTGTGCTCGCCGCCTACCGCGTCGGGGACTCCCCGATCAACATCGTCACCCCGATCATGGCGTACTTCCCCCTGATCGTGATCTTCGCCGCCCGCTACGACCGCAGGTCCGGCATCGGCACCATCATCGCGCTCATGCTCCCTTACTTCGTGGTGCTGTTCACCACCTGGACCGTGTTCTTCCTCGCCTGGTACGCGCTGCACATCCCATGGGGATTCTGAACGAACAGCCCGCCCCCGAGGCCACGGCGACCTGCTCGAGGCCGGCGGTGGCGCCACGTACGAGTGCGGCGTGTTCCCGCAGCCCCTGAGGCTGAGACGGTGAGGGAGCTGTCGGGGTCGTTCTCGACGGGGCAATCGACCGGCAGCCAGCCGACGTCGAGGGGCGTGCGAAGAGCCCGTCGAGGCCGGCGCCGTCCGGGATCGGTGTTCTCCCTGAGTCGGCGGGCCATCTGGCCCGACGCCGACCACGCGGCGCCCACGCGGCGCCCACGCCCGGCACGATCCGCCCGCCGACCCGCGGCGACCCCAACCCGTCCAGGTCACGCCGCACGCGGGCGGCGAAGTGACGCCGCCGGCATCATCTGATCGAGGACGCCAACCCCGACCCGTCGGACGACGCCCGGGCGCCAGGACGACGGACGCACGACAGGGATCTACTCCTGCGGCGGGGTCGACGTGCCGCCCCCCTTCGGCGTGCGGTCCCGCTTCGGCTTCTTGGCGTTGACGGCGTCCTGCGCCCCCTCAGCGGGCTTCGCAGACTCAGCGGTCGTCGCCGGCGCGGCCTTCTTCGCCGGCTCGGCCTTCGTCGCCGTGGCCGCCTTCTTCGCCGCAGTCGCCCTCTTCGCAGTCTTCTCCTTGACGGGTGTCGTCTCCGTCGCAGGTGTCGTCTCCTTCGCAGGCGTGGTCTTCTTCGCTGCGGCCGTCGTGCCCGCGGCAGGTGGCGGCTGGGCGGTGGTCGGGGCGGTGGTCGGGGCGGTCCGCTTCGCGCCGGTGGTTCGCTTCGGTGCCGCGGTTCTGCCCTTCGTCGCGCCCTTCGTCGGGGCCTCGCGCTGCGGTGGCTCCGCCCGCTCGGGCGCCGCCTCGGGCGGTGCTTGCCGTAGGGCTGTTCCCTCGAGGGTCTCGGTCTCGCGGGATGAGTCCCGGCCCGCCTCCTCGGCGGGCTCCTCGCGCAGGCGGTCCTCCGCAGGTGGGGGCTCGGTCGGCGTCGGCGGCATCCCGGAGGTGTCCGTGAGATCGACCACCGAGTCGTCGCCGCCGTGGACGTTCGGCAGGTAGGCGTCAGCGGCCCAGTCGTTCTCCCAGCGTCCGCCGTCGAGCAGGTAACGGAAGCGCCACTTCCGGCCCGCGGCAAGCTCCACACTGACCCGGAACGGTCCCCCCGCGGTGCGGGTCAGCGGGTGCGCGGCGGGTGACCAGTCGTTGAACTCCCCGCACAGACTCACCGACCCCGCGGCTACCGCTTCGGGCAGCTCGAAGACGACGAGAACCTTCTCTCCGGTCAACCTTGTCTTGATCATCTCAGTCCCGACTCCCGAGGCACGACGTCCGGGTGGTCGACGCCCCTGCATGTCGAACACCCACCCGGTGACTCCCTCAGGCTAGCCAGCCGTCGGACCAGTCAGCCATCGACCCGGAGGGGGTCGGGCGAGAGCGTCGGGGGAGAGGTCGGTCCGGGGCTTGACGACGTCCGTCGACGACCATGGGCCCCGCCCCCTCGGCCAGGCGACGCCCCCTGGTCGATCGCGTTGCCTCACGAGACGCCCGGCGGCCCACCCGGGTGCTGCGGTTGGCGTGGTCCTCGGCTCCGTAGCTGCCCACGATCGGGCAGGCGCCGGCCATCCCGGCTGCGGTGTGGATCGGGGACGGTCGCGACGCAGGAGTCGACGGTCCGTCCGGTGCGCAAGCGGCGAGGACGGGGTCTCCTGCCATCGCTGGTCGCCGGCTGGTCGGCCACGCCGGCGGCATCCAGCTGACGCTCATCGCCCTCGCCCCGACGCGGGGCGCGCCGGTCCGCACGCGTCCCGTCCGGGGTCGGCCGGTCAGGACCGTGCCTGCCTCACCGACGAGACGGTGGGCGTGGCGGCGGTGCGCTCCGAGGTGGGCCGGGCGGCGTGCAGCCAGTCGGCGAGGAGCTCGGCAGGCATGGGGCGGGCGAGGAGGTACCCCTGGGCGATGTCGCACCCCGTGCGGCGCAGGCTCGTGAGGATGCCAGCGGTCTCGACGCCCTCGCCGACGACGCTGAGCCCGAGGTTGTGGCCGAGGTCGACGATCGACCGGACGATCGCGGCATGGGCCGGGTTGGTCGCCAGGTCGGCGACGAAGCTCTTGTCGATCTTGAGTTCGTGGACGGTCAGCGCGGACAAGTACCCCAGGGAGGTGTATCC
>DATKNA010000301.1:0-3495 GCA_035541595.1 Kineosporiaceae bacterium
GCGATGCGCGAGGCCGGCCGGCTCGAGCGCACGCCCGAGCAGTCACCCGAGGGTGGCTGGATCCGCACCTGGCTCGACACCGTCCTGGAGCTGCCCTGGACGACGAAGACGGCGGACACCACCGACGTCACCGCCGCCCGGGCCATCCTGGACGCCGACCACACCGGGCTCGACGACGTCAAGGAGCGGATCGTCGAGTACCTCGCCGTACGCGCCCGGCGGGCCGAGCGCGGGCTCGAGGTCGTCGGCGGCCGGGGGTCCGGCGCGGTCCTGGCCCTCGTCGGGCCGCCCGGCGTCGGCAAGACGTCCCTGGGCGAGTCCGTGGCGCGGGCGCTCGGCCGCTCGTTCGTGCGCGTCGCTCTCGGCGGCGTCCGGGACGAGGCCGAGATCCGCGGTCACCGGCGGACCTACGTCGGCGCGATGCCGGGCCGGATCGTCCGGGCGATCAAGGAGGCCGGCACGATGAACCCCGTCGTGCTGCTCGACGAGATCGACAAGGTCGGCTCGGACTACCGTGGCGACCCCGCGGCGGCGCTCCTCGAGGTGCTCGACCCCGCACAGAACCACACCTTCCGTGACCACTACCTCGAGCTCGACCTCGATCTGTCCGACGTCGTCTTCCTGGCCACGGCGAACGTCGCGGAGACGATCCCGGACGCGCTGTTCGACCGGATGGAGGTCGTCCGGCTCGACGGCTACACCGAGGAGGAGAAGGTCGCCATCGCTCGTGACCACCTGCTCCCCCGGCAGCTGGAGCGCGCCGGTCTCACCCCCGACGAGGTCCTCGTCACCGAGGACTCCCTGCGGGCGGTCGCCGGCGAGCACACCCGCGAGGCGGGCGTCCGGCAGCTGGAGCGCGCGATCGCGCGGATCCTGCGGAAGGTCGCCGCACAGCTGGCCGCCGGCCGCGCCGCGGCGCCGGTCACGGTGGGCGCGGACGAGGTCCGGGCCTACCTCGGCCGGGCCCGGTTCACGCCCGAGGCGAGCGAGCGGACGGCGGTCCCCGGCGTGGCCACCGGCCTGGCGGTCACCGGCGCCGGCGGCGACGTGCTGTTCGTCGAGGTCGCGACCATGGACGGCGAGCCGGGGCTGACGCTGACCGGCCAGCTCGGTGACGTCATGAAGGAGTCGGCCCAGATCGCGCTGTCCTACCTGCGGGCGAACGGCGAGAAGCTCGGCGTGCCCACCTTCGCGCTGGGGCACGAGCGTGTGCACGTCCACTTCCCCGCGGGCGCGGTCCCCAAGGACGGCCCCTCGGCGGGTGTGACGATGACGACCGCGCTGGCGTCGTTGCTCACCGGTCGCCTGGTCAGGGCCGACGTGGGCATGACCGGTGAGGTCTCGCTGACCGGGCGGGTGCTGCCGATCGGCGGCGTCAAGCAGAAGCTGCTGGCGGCCCACCGGGCGGGGCTGACCGAGGTGATCCTGCCGGAGCGCAACGGGCCGGACCTGGACGACGTCCCCGAGCAGGTGCGCGAACAGCTGACCGTGCACCTCGTGTCGGACGTCGCGCAGGTGCTCGAGCGGGCGCTCGAGCCCGCCGCCGCGCCGGCTCCGGCGGCCCCCGGGGGTGACGTCCCCGCCGTCGCCGCCTGACGGGGGCTCCTGTCGAGGAGTCCCGCCGCGCACCGGGCGCCTCTCCTGGTGTTCACGAGAGGCGCCCGGCCGTCGTGCGCGGACCATCGCGCCCGCCGCGGACTCGTTTCGGGGACCGGAAGAGCCGGACTACCGAGCGTGACAATCGATCGTTCACCTGGGCGACACGCCGGGTGACCTCGTGGTTCTCCAACGTCACCGGTGCTGGTATGTGCCCATGACGCGACCTGGGGCGGACCAGAGCCTGCCCCGGCTTGCCGATCTGGCCGCTGTCGCCGCACCGCTGGAGCCGGACGCCGCCGGACGTCGACACCTCGTCGACCTCGCCGTGGCCCATGTCGAGGAGCACCTGGCGGCCGCCCCCGCGGCCCTGACGCTCCAGCCCATGGACGGTGTCGCCGCCGCCCTCGCCGCGTTCGGCGTGCCCGAGGAACCGCGCGATCCGGCCGACGTGCTCGACGTGCTGCGACGTCTCGTGGACACGCCCGGCGTGGCCACCACGTCTCCCCGCTATCTGGGCTACATCCCCTCCGGCGGCCTCTTCTCGGCCGCCGTCGGCGACTTCCTCGCCGCCGCGACCAACCGGTACGCGGGGCAAGCGGCGATCAGCCCGGGCGCCGCCGGTGTCGAGCACGTCGTCGCCCGGTGGCTGGCGGACGCCGTCGGCCTCGGGCCGGACGCCGGCGGCGTGCTCACGTCGGGCGGCAGCGCGGGGGCGCTCATCGCCGTCGTGGCAGCTCGCGAGACGACGCGGATGGTCTCCGACGGCGGGTCCGGACGACCCGTCGTCTACCTCGGCGAGCACACCCATCACAGCCTCGATCTGGCGCTCCGGATCGCCGGACCGCCGGACACCGTGGTACGGCGTGTGCCCGTCGACGCTCGCCACCGGATCGACGTCGACGCGCTCGAGCGGGCCGTGCTGGAGGACCGAGGCGGTGGTCTTCTCCCTTTCCTCGTCGTCGGCACCGCGGGAACGACGAACACGGGCGCGGTCGACCCGCTCGCCCGGATCGCCGACGTGGCCGCCCGCGAGGGCCTCTGGTTCCACGTCGACGGGGCCTACGGCGGCTTGTTCGCACTCTGCCCGCAGGGCCGGGAGGTTCTCGAGGGCATCGAGCGCGCCGACTCGGTCGTGGTCGACCCGCACAAGACGCTGTTCCTGCCGTACGGGATCGGAGCCGTCCTGGCCCGCGACCGACGCGTGCTCGAGACGGTGTTCGCCCCGAGTGCTGACTACCTGGCGCCTGCGCCCGCCGGCGAGCCGCCGTCGCCTGCCGACCTCGGTCCGGAACTGACCCGACACTTCCGAGGCCTGCGCCTGTGGCTCCCGCTCCAGCTCTGCGGCCGCGCGGCGTTCGCGGCCGCGCTCTCGGAGAAGGTCCTGCTGGCCCGGCACGCCCACGAGCGCCTGCGGTCCGCACCCGAGGTCGAGGTCGGTCCGCCGCCGGATCTGTCGATCGTGACGTTCCGCGTCCCAGGGCGGGAGCCCGACGACGACACGGCGACCGCGCAGCTCGCCGCCCGACTCCGGCGGGACGGGGAGGTGTTCCTCACCACGACGAGGATCGGCGGTCGCCTGGTGCTCCGGCTCGCCGTGGGGTCCTTCCGGACCCATCTCAGCGATGTGGACCGCGCCGTCGACGTGGTGCTGGAGTCTCTACCGGAAGGACAGGGACAACTCGTCGCGAAGGACGTCGCGAAGCCCCGTTCTGGGAGACGACCCGAGCAGTTGGAGCTCGAGTTCTCGCCGGGGCCACCTCACGCGGACGTGCTCGCGTGTGAGGCGGACGTCCTGGGTGAGCGCTACGGGAACACGCCGGAGGAATTGCGGTCGGCCTATAGCCATCACGACGACCGGACGGCATGCCTGGCCGTTCGTGGGCCGTCCGGCCGCGT
>DATKNA010000302.1:0-7206 GCA_035541595.1 Kineosporiaceae bacterium
GACGTCGCTGATCGCGCTCGTCACCAGCGGCGTCCGACCCGACCTGGCCCAGCGCCTCGCTCATGATCTCGGGCTGCGCCACGAACCGGTTCCGGAACGCTGGCACCAGCGCCGCAGTGCGGTCTGACCATGCCATCGGCATCGTCGGCGCGAGCGGCGCGTCCCGGTGCCGCGCCATGTCTCGTACGCCGCGTCCACCGTCGTCAGCACCTCAGCCGCCGACGCCGGCTCGACGCCGGCTCGACGCCGGCTCGAACGGCGGCGAACTCGAGGTCAGTCAGCTCTCGTCCACAGTCAGCCGGTCCATGAGGCGACGGGCCGCTGTCTCGAGTTCGGGCAGATCGTGGTCGACGGTCGCCTGGAGAACGGCATGTGACGTGTCGAAATAGCGATGCGCCAGGTGATCACGCATCCGCGCGATCTGCGCCCATGGAATCCCGGGTTCTTGACCGAGGAGGTCGTCGGGAAGAGCCTTGACTGCCTCTCCGATCTCCAGAAGTCGGATGCGCACGGCGTCGAAGACCAGGCCGTCGGAGAGATCGCCCCGAGCCAGATGCGAGCGAATCGCGTCGATCGCCGCAAGGACGTCCCGCACGCGCTGCTGGTCCCGAGAACTCACAGCGGCACGGCCTCGGCTTCGACACGCGCGCGGAGATCCGGCTTGAGGTCGCTCTCCGGCACGACGTCCACGCGCACGCCCAGCACGCGCTCGAGATCGTCGACGAGCCGGCCGAGCCGGAGGAGCCCCGTTCCGGGGGCAAGACGAACCAGCAGGTCCACGTCGCTGGCCTCGGTGTCGTCACCCCGAGCCACGCTACCGAACACGCGCACTCTGGATGCGCCGTGACTCTCAGCTGCGGCCACGACCTGGCGGCGTCTTTGCCGGACGATCCGTCCGAGAGGACCCGACAGCGGCGCTCGCGCGGGGTCGCCCACGCTGACCCGCAGTTCCCCGCCGGCCGCCTCGACCAACCGGGCAAGTGTCACAAGCGCCGGTTGCCGTCGCCCGGATTCATACGCACTGACGACACTTTGCGCCACGCCCGCTCGGCGCCCGAGTTCGGCTTGGCTCAAACCGCTGCGCCGCCGGGCCTCGCGCAGGAGATCGGCGGCAGATGACGCGGGACGCTCGGGCACGTCCTCGACTATAGCGGATCGTCTATGGGCGACCGACCGCGCTCCGCCGTCCGGGGCCACCCTGGCGTGCAATGATCAGTTCGCCGCTCGCCCGGTTACGCCTGCGACCGGATCGCCTCGACCATCAACGCCGTCAATGCTGCCTCGTCGACCACGTCACTCTCGAAGGTGTCGATGGCTCGGACGCTCTTGCTGTCCAGCCGGGTGTTGAACAGGCCCGCCGGGTCGTTCAACGCGGCGCCGTCGGGGAACGTCAGCCGCACCGCCCGCTTCAGGACGTCGGCCATGCAGAGATTGCCGCCGTGCATCCACACCGCGACGCCCTCCGGCCGCGACGGCTTCTTCCACTTCACCGCCTCCTCGATACCGGGGGCGGCATCGAGGATGACCTGCCGCAGCTCGGCCAGCCGCCGGCCACGCCAGTCAGCATGCATCGCGATGATGTCGTCGATCTCCTGCGACGGAGTCTTCTCGCCCATCCGGTTCCTCTCATCCGGGCCTGCAGCGTTACAGACAGCGCCCGCCACAGCGCGGTGACCTCGGCCTATCCGGCCCGCCCGGCCGCCTCCCCGGCGGCGATCCGCGCCCTGACCTCCGCACGCCGCAGCGGTGGAACGGTGGCCGGGGGCTGCCGGCGGTCCGGCAGCGCATCGAGCAGGGCGTGCACCTCGCCGGCCACGTGCGCGATCGCCCGCTCGTAGGCATCCTCCGCGCCGGCCGGCGGCTTCTGCAGGCCGGAGACCTTGCGGATGAACTGGCGGGCGGCTGCCTCGACCTCGTCCTCCGTGGCCGGAGGCTCGAGACCGCGCAGTTCGGTGATGTTGCGGCACATACGCCGATGGTAGGTTCCCGCCGTCGCCCGGCGCCCGGGCGAACACGTTCCTGCGTGGGCAGGCGTCGGAGCATCGAGTACCCGGCGGGCCACGCGACGCCGCTCCTCGCGGCGGGCGACCCACCTCGTCGCTAGGGCCGAGCGTGCAGGCTCAGGGCTCGCCGAACCACATGGTCAGAGCGTCCTCGAGCCCTGTCCGGCTCCGGTCCCCCACCCAGGCGACGTGCCCGTCCGGACGGATCAGGATGGCCGCCGTTGTGGTGACCTCACCCACGACGGGCAGCTCCCACGCCCCGTCGTACGAGGCGTCGACCAGCCGCACCCGATCACGCCACGGACCCAGGTCGACGCTGCCCGGCTTGCCCAGATTGAGCAGCACCGCGCGGGCGTCGTGGAGGAGGGAGTACGTCCGGACGGCAGCACCGGCAATGACCAGGTCGAGGTCGGGCATGCGACGCCCGAGCAGCGGGTGCCCCTCGCCGAGGTCGTAGCGGACGTCGAGGCCGGAGACGAGCCCGGCCATCCGCGTGCGGGCCGCGTCGACCGACAGCAGATCGCTCGCCAGGTCCGCCAGCGCGCTGATCCGCGGGTCGGCCCGCTGCGTGACGGACTGCGCCATCGTGTACTGCAGGACCCGCGCCTCGGCCGGGTGCCGCTCGGCGTGGTAGGTGTCCAGCAGGGTGTCCGGCGAGATCCCCCTGACCACCTGGGCGAGCTTCCAGCCGAGGTTCACGGCGTCCTGGACGCCGAGCCCGATGCCCTGGCCACCGGCGGGCGAGTGGACGTGCGCGGCGTCCCCGGCGATCAGCACCCGACCGTTGCGGTAGGCGGCCGCCTGCCGGGTGGCGTCGGTGAACCGCGAGATCCAGGTTGGAGCGTGCACCCCGAAGTCCGTGCGGTAGACGGCGGTCAGGGCGGCGCTGAGGTCGGCCAGGCTGGGCTCGGTGGCAGGACCGACGGTCTGCTCGGTGACCACCACCCGCACGGTGTGCCCGTCCTCGAGGACCTGCAGCCCGTGGATGCCGACCTGGTCGATGCGGACGCCGGTCGGCGTCTCCTCGGTCACCTCGACCTCGGCGATCAGGTTGCTCCTCGTCGCCTCCCACCCCGGGAAGTCGATACCGGCCGCCTTGCGGACCGTGCTCCGCCCGCCGTCGGCCCCGACGAGGTACTGCGCCCGCGCCCGCTCGCCGCCCGCGAACAGCACATCGACGCCGGCGTCGTCCTGGACGAACCCGGTCACCTCGCGGCCTCGACGGACCGGTACGCCCAGCTCCTCGATCCAGCCGCCGAGGATCCGCTCGATGCGGTTCTGCCACAACCCGAGCGAGTACGGGTGCCGCGTCGGCATGTCGCCGAGGTCGAGCGTCGTGCGCGCGAAGGCCGCCGCCTGGACGATCTGCCCCTCCGCGAGGAACCGGTCGACGATCCCGCGCTGGTCGAGGACCTCGAGCGTGCGCGAGTGGAAGCCGCCCGCGCGAGACCCGACCAGCTGCGGCGTGGGGCGCCGCTCCACGATCTCCACATGCACACCGCCGAGCGTCAGCTCGGCGGCCAGCATCATCCCTGTCGGACCGCTCCCGGCGACGATCACCTCGACCATTACGCCCCCCCGCTCGCTACGCCCCTGACGGGCACGACCGAGCAGTCTGGGGCACGACGGGAGCCTTGCCGCAAGCCCCCGCGCTCGCTCTACGCTGGGAGCAACAGGACGTAGCCGCACGGCGCACCGGCGTCCGGGTGAACGGACGCACCGGCCACGGTAAGGCGTCGACGGCTTCCCCTACCTGGTCGGGCTCTGCGCCGGCTTCGCCGTCCTCGTCGCCGCCGGGCGCGGTCGCACCTTCCCTCCACAGAAGCTCCTGATCGGGCAAGACGCCGAATGACATGGAGCACCACGGTGCCGCCGCACCCGCTCCCCAGAGGCTCCCTGACCACGTCCGTCGCCTTCCCGCCGGAGGTGTCGCCCTTCGCACGATGCTCGCGGATCTCGACGCGGTCGCCGCCATGCGACCCGGCATTGAGGTCGACGCAGCGATCAGCGGGTAGGTCGGCGCTTGGGTCACCGCCAGGTCGCCCGCAGCAGGGCGAGGTCACCCGCGTCCTGGTCGCGCTGCCGCGCCTCACGCTCGAAGAGGTCCGGCGTCTTGGTCAGCACCAGGGTGTAGGGACTGCCGCGCCGCCGAGTCTCGTGGGTGACCGGCAGCTCGGCGCCGTCGATGCGGCCGTGCACGTGCTGGCGTCCTGCCTTGGCCAGTGGCCACTCCAGCGTCACGTGACCCGGCTCGGACAGGAACGCAGCGAGGCGTCCGCACAGCTCGCATGCGCACCCCTCGGGCAGGCTCATCGACCAGTCGTCCGGCCGGCGGATCGGCTGCTCGAGCCGCGCGGCCAGTCGCGCCTGCTGGTCGGCGGCCAGTGGGTGGAAGACGTCGATCGCGGATGCCGCGCCGGGCGCCGCTCTGCGCAACACGGCGAGAACCCACGGGCCGGCGGGGTCCCCGTGCTCGCGACAGAAGGTCCTGACCTCCTCCAGCAGATCCCGCCGCCGCAGAGACCCGGCCACCCGCACGACTGCGGCCAGCGGCAGGCCGAGCACCTCGAGCCGGTGCCGACCTGCCGCGGTCGGCCGAGCCAGAGCGGGCCGCACGAGGGCCGCCAGCAACCCCCACGCGGTCTCGACCAGGCTGCGCGCCGCCGCCCCGCCCGCCGGGCCGGCGGCGGTCAGGGCGTCGCACACCTCGGGCAGCGCGCCCAGCCACTGCTCGCGCGACGGGCCGCTGCGACGCCACTGCAGGGGCCGTGACTCCCCCGCCCACGCCCGAACGAGCCCCTCGAACCAGCTGCTGCCGTACCGCTCCCGCACCGCGGCGAGGCCCTCGGCGTGGCGGGTGCCTACCGACTCGACCGGGAACGGCGCCAGCAACGCCTCGGCCACGTCGGGGTCGTCGACCGCGATCGCGGCGCTCAGCGCGCCGGCCAGCAGCTCCGCCTGCCGGGGGCAGGTCGTGACCGTGGCATCCCAGAAGGGGGCCAGGGTGCGGGCAGCGTCCGCAGCGACGGCGGGGTCGGCCGCCCGCGCCAGGGCGACCAGCTCCTCGACGGCCCACACCGGCGAGGCCTCGGCCCGGTTCGCGAACCCCAGCTCCGCAGGCCAGGCGACGAGAGCCGCCCGGCGGTACCAGCGGTCGACCGTGTTGCCGTAGTTGCCCATGTAGCCGGTGTGCTCCGAGGCGTACGGCCTCAGCCACGCCGACGGGGTGAGCGTGCACACCTCGTCGTCAGTCACGTCGGACGAGATCGGGCCCGACCCCGGGCCCTCGCCGTCGGCCCACCAGGTGAGCTGGATCTCGCTGTCGAGCAGCTCACCGGCCGCCTGGTCCAGGGGGCCGTCGTCCGCGATGTCGTCGTCCGGGATCTCGTCGTCCGGGATCTCGTCGTCCTCGTCGTCGTCCCAGTCGTCCCACCGGTCGTCGCCGTCCTCCGTGAGCGCGTCGCGGACCTCGTGGACGTCGGCCAGTGCGAGCACGGTCTCGAACCCCGCGGCGCCGGCGGCCGCACGCAGCAGCGCGACCCGTCGAGCATCGTCGCCCTTGAGCCGCGACGCGGCCAGGCCACGCTCGGTGTACTCGTGGTCGAGCAGCACCACCAGCCTGCCCGGCGGCGCGTGCGGCGGGCCGTAGCGCTGCGGCGCCGGGGTGCTCGTGTGCGCGCGCAGGGCCCTCGCGACCTCGTCGATCGTCGCCTGATCCGATGGGACCCGCGCGGTGTCGCCGTCCAGCAGCAGGTTGTAGGTGAGGGTGACGCGGTAGCCGGACGTCACGGGCCGCACCTCGTGGCGGCAGTCGGCGTAGAACGCGACCAGCGCGAGCCGGTCGGCGAAACCGCGGTAGGTGGTCGCCTCGCCGAGGTGGTGCACGACGAGCTCGCCGCCGCTGTGCTGCGAAGGCAGGGTCACGACCAGCGTCGCGACCATGGCGTCGTCCTTCTCGGAGTCCTGGTGCGGCACGAAGAACTGCCCGGGTTCGTAGACGAGCAGCGCGTGCAGCTCCGCGCGCACCCGGGCACCGCGCGGCAGGCCGAGCTCCTCACGCACCACCTCGAGATCGGCAGCCAGCGCGGGCGCGGCCCACTCGGCGTGCACCGACTCGCGGGGCACTTCCCAGGTGTCACGCACGCGGCGGTCCGTCAGCGTCTGCTCGCCGCGGCCGAAGCGGGCCGGGCGCCCCGCCGCTTTCAGGCGCCGGGCATCCTCGTCGGTCAGGGGCAGCCGGACGGCGTCGAGCCCGTCGACCACCACGCGCAGGGCCGTCGGCGGCTTGGCCGCGAGCTGCACACTCCCCGAGGCCTCGTCGTGCGCCGTCAGCAGCGCGGCCAACAGCTCACGAGGTCGCTGTTCGTCGATCACACCCACATCCTGCACGGGACGTTCCGCAGCTGTGTCCCCGGCACGGCCGCGCGAACGACGTCCATGCCCTGGCCCGGCGTGTCGCTCCGGTGGCGACCGGCGCGCCGTCGATGTCGTGCGGGAAGTCAGTGGAATCTGCCGTCGGCCCGTGTCAGGCTCACGGCGCACCTGGCGGCTTCCCTGGAAGGCAGGCACATGCGATACCACGCCCCGGACCTTCATTCGTCCGATCGTGGAGCTGCCCCTTGGCCACCCGTCCGTACCTGAACCTTGGCACCGTCGCGCACGTTGACGCGGGGAAGACCAGTCTGACCGAGCGCCTGTTGTACGACGCAGGCGTGATCGACGCGCCGGGCAGGCTGCTCCGACGTCCAGGCCGTCGGCGCGGAGGTCCGGCGCCGGCTGACCCCGCACGTCGTCGTCCTCGCCCGCCCGGTGGCCGAGGGCACCCGGGACGCCGACGTCGTGTCGGACCCCCCCACACGATCACACCGTCGGCGAGGCGGTCGCCGATGTGGACGACGAGGTGCTCGCCGGCTGGGGGGCTCGTGACGGACACCAGGCCGAGGTGCCCCGCGCCGGCGAGGGTGGCGTCAATCGCCTCCGGCGGCAGACACCCCACGACGCCAGACACCCATCCCTTTCCGCATCTTCTGGCTGGTCGGTGCGGGAGCGGGGGCGCGGATCGCGGCGACCTCGGCTCGGGCACCCGCGGACGCCGATCTGGCGAACCTCATCACACCGCTGCCTTTCCGACGACGCCGCCGCGTCAATCCGGGGTGTGGAAGGCGTCCCACGCCGCGCCAACAACGATTCCTACGGCTGCGCC
>DATKNA010000303.1:0-5582 GCA_035541595.1 Kineosporiaceae bacterium
GGACGGCCGGGGCCATCTTGTCGGTGACGGTGCCCGAGACGACCATGAGGTCCGCCTGGCGCGGGCCGTGGGCGAACGGGATCACGCCGAGCCGGATGACGTCGTGCCGGCCCATGCTGGCCGCGATGAACTCGATCGCGCAGCACGCGAGGCCGAAGTTGAAGACCCAGAGGCTGTAGCGGCGGCCCCAGTTGAGGACCAGGCGCAGCGGGTGCGGCGCGACGGCCTGCAGCCCGCCGACCGAGGGCATGCCGAGCTCGACGGGCGGGGCGCCGGCGCGCGTCACGGCCACCGCAGCGCCCCCCGACGCCACGCGTACAGCAAGCCGACGGCCAGCACGCCGAGGAACGCCCCCATCTCGGCGACGGTCGGCCACCCGAAGGCCTGCACGACGGTGGCCCACGGGAAGAGGTAGACCGCGTCGACCGCGAACAGCACGTAAAGAAAGGCGTACAGGTAGTAGCGAACCTGGGTCTGGGACCAGCCCCGCCCCACCGGGTCGACGCCGCTCTCGTACGTGGCGGTCTTCTCCCGGGTGGGCGCGGCCGGACGGAGCAGCCGGTTGGCCGCCAGGCCCGCGGCCACGAACAGGACGCCGCCGAGCGCCACGGCGCCGACCACGACCCACGACTGCCCCGGGGACATGACAAGGACTCTAACCGGCGCCCGCGACGGCGGCGGCGCCGCGCGGCGGTCAGAGATCGATCCAGGCCGTGACGACCCTGACGCCGTCCGCCGTGGTGCAGGAGATCCGGAAGGGCGAGCGGGGAACCGGCCGCACGGTGAACCAGCCCACGTCGTCAACCTGGATCGGGATGACCGCGCCGTCACGCGCGGCCAGCTCGGCCCGGGCCGACTGGGCCGGCTGGATCTGGCCCAGGAGGGCGTCCGGGGTCACCTCGAGCTCGATCGTCAGGTTGTGGGACGCGTAGGTCAGCGACCGCAGGCTGGCAGACTCCGACCGGGTCGCCACCAACTGCTCGGTCATCGTCTCCAGCGCGGAGTCGTAGGTGAGTGCGGCGAGCTCGGCGTCCACGGATCGCCAGGTCCAGACCGCCTTGCCGGCGTCCACGAGAGCCCCCGGCACCTCCTGCTCAGCACGCAGGGCGGCCTGGAGCTCGGCCAGGAGCTCCTCCTCCGTCCAGTCGTCCGGCGTCATCGGTGTCGTCCCGTCTCTCGCGTCGTCGTCCGTGCTCCTCGCGCGGCCTCCTGCTCGGTCCGCTGCTCGGTCCGCTGCTCGGTCCGCTGCTCGGTCAGGGCGCGCACCGCCGGATGCGCCCGGAGCCGCTCGATGCAGCGGCCCCGGGTGGGTCCGATGCTCCCGACCGCGATACCCAGCCGGCGACCGATCTCGACATACGGCAGCGGCGGCTCGTGCAGGAGGAGCAGCAGCAGCTGCTGATGCTGTGGCGACAGCGACCGGAAGGCCTCGCGCAGGGCGGCCTGCCGATCCGCCGTCACGACGAGGTCGGTGACGTCGTCGGCGGGGTCGCCGCTCGGGACGTCGAACTCGCCGACCAGCTCCGACCGCTGCCGGCCGCCCCGGCCGGAGACCACCTGCAGGCACTCCCGCCGGGTGGTCGTGGCGATCCAGCCCGGCAGGGCCTGCGCCTCGCGCAGGTCGTCGAGGTGCTCCAGGAGGGCCAGCCACACCGACTGGCCGACGTCGAGCAGGTCGGTCTCGGCGAGCGTGAACCGGCGGCACACTGCGGTCACGAGCGGCGAGAACCGCTCGACCAGGGCGTTCCAGGCCTCCTGGTCGCCCGCTCGAGCCCGCCGGACGAGCGCGCCGACCGTCCCGTCGTCGGCCACGGTGCCTCCCGTCAGGGTCCAGACGAGCCAGTGATGGATGCCCGATCAGTACCGGCGCGCCGCGCCGGTCTTCGGCCGCTGCGCGACGTCGTCGCCGGGGTGGCGCTCGTCCCGCAGCCGCTTCGCGACCTCGCGCAGTGGTAGGCCGGCGTAGGGGTAACCGGACGCCGTGGCGAGGCCGGCGATCCGGCCGGCCACGACGGCGGCGGCGAAGGACGTGCCGCTCCAGACCGCCGTCCCGTGGAAGTCCCGCCGGACCGTACCCCCGCCCCGGAGCAGGCACGTGACGTCGTCCTGCGTGGCGAACGGACCGGCGACGTCCGAGCCGTGGGCCACGAGGTCGACCCAGGGCTGGTCGGGGCTGAAGCTGGACAGGACGGCCCGGGTGCCGGAGGCGACGGCCAGGACGCCGTCCAGCGCCGCCGGCCACGACGGCGGCGACGTGGCGTCCTGCTCGTGGTCGTAGTTGCCGGCCGCGGCCACGAGGACGACGCGATCGCGCAGGCGCTCGACGGCCGCGCGCACCGCGAACGGCGGCTGGTCGTCCCCCGTCACGCAGCCGAGCGAGAGGTTGACCACGTCAGCGCCGGCGGCGACGAGCCGGACCAGGCCCTTGGCGGCCTCCCACGCGGTGGCCAACCCGTCGTCACGGGTCAGCGCAGCCTTCGCCACGATCGCCGCGCCGGGGGCGTGGGCGTGGACCAGCCCGGTCACGAACGTGCCGTGCCCCTGCCAGGCCTGGGTGACCTGGTCGGAGGTCGTCTCGGTGTCGCCGAGGAAGCGGACGGCGTCGGCGAACACGGGGTGGCGGATGACCCGCGTGTCGAGCACGCCGATCACGACCCCGGATCCGTCGTCGCTCGTGACACCCGCCGGCGAAGGCAGCCGGGCCGGACCGTCGATCGGGCCGTCCGGCCCGTCCTTCGGCGAGAAGTACGGCATCGCCTCGCCGCCCATAACCACCCGGTTCTTCCCCATCGTCGGGACCCAGCCGTCCCAGCGGACCCGGCTGGAGAACCGCAGCGAGGCCATCAGCCGCTCCACCGGGTCCGCACCCTCGGGCTGGTAGTCGCCGGCGGTCACCTCGTGGATCCCGGCGACGACACCCGCGATCGCCGCCTCCAGATCCTGCGACGTGTCGAACCGCAGCAGGGACAGACCGAGCTCCGGAATGGTGTCGCCGATGGACCCGACCCCCTCCGGGAGGAGCCCGAGCACCAGTGGGGCGTGGTCGCCGTCGACGACCACGTCCCCCGCGGAGTGCTGCCCGCCGTCGGTGCCTGTGGAGAGGTGTCGCGGTGCGTCAGTCATGTCTGTCGGCCTTCCCCCGCAGCGGTTGTCGGTGGTCGGAGGAACCGCGCGCCGTCCTGATACGGGCCCGGCCGCGTCGCGCACTCGTGACGCGTGTCACGACGTGCGTTGCGCCGGTCGGTGCGCGGCACCCACCCTGAGAACTGTGCTGCACGGCACGCTCGAGCAACAGGCCGAGACCGCATTGAGATCCGCGGACGCGGAGCCCCGGCGTGCCCTGGCGGCCGCCCGTGGGGTGGTCGAGCGGGCACTGGACGCGGGCGACCGCCGGGCGGCTTCGACGGCGCTGCGGGCCGAGGGCCTCGCACAACTCCACCTGCACGACGTCGACCACGCCGTCACCACCCTCACAGCCGCGGTGGAGCAGGGCGCGCTGGCGGGAGCACGGGACGCCGAGGGGCGGGCGCGGATGACGTTGGCTGCCGCCCTGAGCCAGTCCGGCCGGCTCGAGGACGCGCTGCGGGAGGCGGATCTCGCGGTCGACGGTCTCGGCGGCCTCGACCGGGCGCGCGCCCTGGCGCAACGCGGGCTCGTCCAGGCCTACCTCGGTGACCTCGAGCGGGCGCTGGACAGCTTCGCCGGTGCGGAGCCCGTCCTGCGCCGGGAGCGCGACCAGGAGCACCTGCTCTCGGCACTGCTCAACCGCGGCGGGCTGCGCCTGCAGCACGCCGAGCTGACCGGCGCCGCACAGGACCTGCAGGAGGCGGTGGCCCTGGCCGACGCGCTCGGGCGCGACCTGCAGGCGGGGTACGCGCACGCCAACCTCGGCCTGGTCGGGATGGGCCGGGGTGACGTGGTCGACGCGCTCGACCACCTCGCGGCGGCGGAGGCGGCGATCCGCCGCCGCGGCGGGGCGATCGGCCCGCTGCTCACCATGCGCGGCGAGCTGCTGCTCTCGGTCCGGGTGCTCGGCGAGGCGCGTCGCTGCGCGGCGGCCGCGCTGCGCGCCGCCGTCCGCAGCCACGACCCGCTCTCCGCGGCGGACACCCGGCTCCTCCTGGCACAGATCGCGATGGCCGACGGCCGCCCGGCCGAGGCGCAGCGGCTCGCCCGCAACGCGTCGCAGGCCTTCACCGCCCACGGCCAGCACCGGCTCGCCGCGTTCTCGCGGCTCCAGGAGCTACGCGCCGCCGTGGCGCGGGGGCCCCGCCGGCTCCCGCCACTGACGGAGGTGGAGGAGCTCGTCGACACGGTGTCGGAGGCGGGCTGGGCGTGGTCCCGGGTGGAGGCGAGGATCGCCGCCGCGGAGGTGGCGCTGCGCGCCCGGCGGGAGGAGAGCGTGCCGATCGCGCCCGCCGCCCTCGCGCACCTGGCCAACGCCGCCCGCTACCGGGGGGCGGGACCGGCCACCGTCCGGGCCCGCGCGTGGTACGCCGAGGCGCGCCGCCGCGAGCTGCAGGGCGACCCGCGTGGCGCGCAGCGGGCCGCCGGCGCCGGCCTGAGTGTGCTCGACGATTACGGGCAGGCCCTGCCGGCCACCGACCTGCGCGCCCATGCCGCGGGCCAGCGCACGGAACTCGCCAGGCTGGGCCTGCGCCTCGCGCTCGCCGCCGGTGAGCCGCGATCCGTGCTGCTGTGGGCGGAGCGCGGCCGGGCGAGCCACCTGCAGTACCCCCGGGTCCGCCCGCCCGCCGACCCGGTGCTCTCCGACCTGCTCACCCAGCTCCGCGCCGCCGCGACCGGCGTCGACGAGCTCGACCGGGACGGCCTGCCGTCCCGCGCCGCGCTGCGCCGCCAGGTGGCGCTCGAGAACCGGATCCGCGACCACGTCCGCCTGTCCGCGGCCAGAGCGGGGGCCGGCACAGCGGCCCGGACGGCGGACCGGCCGCCCGCCCGCGGCGCCGACGCGCTCGTGGCGGGACTCTCCGACGCCCTCGACGGCCGCGCCCTCGTCGAGTACGTCGTGCACGAGGGGCAGGTGCACGCGGTGACGCTCGTCGGGGGCCGTACCCGGCTGCATCACCTGGGCGGCCTCGACACCGTGGCGGACCTCCTGCCGAGGATCCCCTTCGCCGTGCAGCGGCTGCTGCGGCCCCGGCCCGACCCGCGGGCCGCGGACGCCGCCCGCGTGCTGCTGACCCACACCGGACGGCGGTTGGACCAGCTCCTGCTCGTTCCCCTGCGCGAGACCGGCGGCCACGATCTCGTCGTCGTCCCTACCGGTCCCCTGCAGGGCGTGGCGTGGTCCCTGCTCCCTTCCGCGGGCGAACGAGCCGTCACGGTGGCCCCGGCGGCCTCGCTCTGGCTGACGGCGATGACCCGCCGCCACACCTCCGGCCCGGTCACGGTGGTGGCGGGACCGGGCCTGCCCGGCGCCGACGGCGAGGCTCGCGCCGTGGCGCGGCTGTACGCCGTGGAGCCCCTGACCGGCGAGCGGGCGACCGTGGCCGCGACCTCTCAGCGGATGTCCGGCTCCGCGCTGGTCCACCTGGCCACGCACGGCCGGCTGTCCCCCGACA
>DATKNA010000304.1:0-12585 GCA_035541595.1 Kineosporiaceae bacterium
GTGCGAGATGACCACGATGAGCGCACACACGTCGCGGGGGAGGGAGCGCTCAGCGGGTGTTGCCGGTGTGCCCCAGGGAGAAGCGGCCGGGCTGCGGCCAGACGCAGAGGCCGTGCGGCTGCAAACCGACCCGGATCTTCGTGACAAGGTGCCCGTCGGCGGTGTCGACGACGTAGACCGTGGAGTTGCTACGACCGGACAGCCACAGCTGTCGGCCGTCCGCGGTGACGCCGCCCATGTCCGGCGAGCCGCCGCCGGGGATCACCCAGCGCGCCCGCACCGTGAGGGTGGCAGCGTCGACCACGGAGATGGTCCCCTCGTCCCGGTTGGAGACGTACAGCGCCGTGCCGTCGCGGCTCGGGTATACCCCGTGCGCGCCCTTTCCGGTGGGGAGGAAGCCGCGGACCGTGAACGTCGCGGCGTCCACCAGCCACAGCCCGTTGCGGAGCATGTCGGCGACGACGAAGGTTCTGCCGTCCGGGGCGAGGCGGACGTCCTGCGGCATCGCGCTGGCGTCCGGGTCGAGGTATTCCGCGGGGCCGCCGCCCATCATCGCGGCCATCGGGTCCGTCGCGCCCGGCGTCGAGATGCCGTTCAAGTCGATCACCGAGGTGACGCGCGAGCCGTCCGCCGGCACCACCAGGAGCTTGCCGCTGTACTCGCAGCTGACCAGGAACGTGCGCAGGTCGGCGGTGAAGTCGGCGTGGTTCACGCCGCGACAGGGGATGTGCAGGGAGTGCTGCAGCCTCATGGTGTGCGGATCGCGGAAGTCGATCCGCTCACGGGCCTCCGCCATCACGATGGCGTGCTTGCCGTCCGGGCTGAAGTAGAGGTTGTACGGATCGTCGACCGGTACGGAGCGGCCGGGCCTGCCCGTGGCGGGGTCGATCGGCGTGAGCGCGTTGCCCTTGTTGTCGTTGACCCACAGGGTCCTCATGTCCCAGGACGGCACGACGTGCTGCGGTTGGGCCGGGACGGCGAAGCTGCTGACGATCCGGTACGTCCTCGGGTCGATGACGTCGACCGAGTTGCTGCCCAGGTTGGGCACGTAGACCAGCGACCTGGCCCGACGGGTGACGGGCGTGAGCATCCCCGCCCCGGCGTGCGCGTAGACGTTCGTCCGCGACGCCTCCGGGGTCGATGCCCCGGGCGACCCGGACGAGGCCGGGGTCGCGCCCACCGGCGGTGGGCTCGCCTGCGCGGATCCGGACCCGGCCGAGCAGCCCACCAGCGCGGTCACGGTGAGCCCCGCGGCGACGAGCATGCCGGCGACGCGTGCCGGCGGGCGGCCGGCGGGCAGAGCTGCGATCATCATCACCCGTTCGGTCAGGCGCCCAGGAGGTCCGACGCGGTCACCGGGGCGAGCCCGGCGTCGTGCAGATGCGCGAGGACGGCCGGCAGCGCCGCCAGCGTCCCGGGGTGCCCGAGGTGCAGGCTGACGATCGAGCCCGGCCGCACCGAGCGGGCGAGCGATCGGACCAGCGCGGCCGGACCCGGGTCCGTGTAGTCGAGCGGATCAACGTCGTACCCGAGGCACGCACCGTAACCGGCGGCGACGGCCGCCGCGCGGATGGCGGGCGTGCTGTGCGGCGTCCCACTGGGCCTGAACCAGCGACCCGGGCTTCCGGTGAGGCTGTCCAGCTCCTGCGCCGCCCGGTCGACCTCGACCCTGACCTGGGCCGCCGTCAGCAGCGGCATCGTCTGGTGGCTCCACGTGTGGTTGCCGAGCTCGTGCCCCGCGTCCCGGATCATCGCCGCCAGGCTCGGTCGAGCCGCCAGCCAGCGGCCGATGGCCAGCACGGTGACCTGTGCCTTCGCCCGCCGCAGCACCCCGAGCACGTCCTGCACGATCGATGCCGGTCCGTCCCCGTGGAAGGTCAGCGCGACGGCCTGGCGGGTGCGCGGGCCGTGCGTGATGTCGGGGCCGGCCGCCGGGCTGGGCTCGGTGCCCGGGGTCGCGGACGTCGCCGGCGCGGGGGCGGCCGCCGTGGATCGCGACACCGAGGGGGTCCGGGTGGCGCCGCCGCCCGCCGTCGAGCCGTCCCGACCGCAGGCGGCCAGCGAGGACCCGACGGCGGCGGTGCCGGCGAGCCCCAGCACGAGACGCCGGGAAGGCCACGCGTCCATGGGCCCACCGTAGGCCAGGTTTCGTGGAGCATCCTTGGTGCGGGTGGGCGGGGCACCTCCCGCCGTACGGCCGATCCTCCGCACGGTCAGCCCGACGCCTCGAGCCGGGCCAGAAAGGCGTCCGGCGCCGTCGCCGCACCGAAGAGCAGCCCCTGTCCCACGTCGCAGCCCATGTCCGCCAGTGTCCGGGCCGCCGCGGCGTCCTCGACGCCCTCGGCCACCACGCGCAGCCCGAGCGCGTGGGCCATGGCCACCGTGTGCGCGACGATGGTCATCGTCCGGCGGCGGCGCAGGTCGGCGCCGAAGACCCGGTCCAGCTTCACCTCGTCGAACGGCAGGTCCCGCAGGTAGGCCAACGAGGAGTAGCCGGTGCCGAAGTCGTCCAGCGCGACCACGACGCCCATGCCCTGCAGTCGGCGCAGCAGCGCCGCCGCGGCGTCCGGGTCGGCGACCAGCGCGTCCTCGACGAGCTCGACGCAGAGCGCCGACGGGGGCAGCGCGTGGCGGTCCAGCCCGCCGGTGATGCGGTCGGTGAGGCCGGGGTCCATGAGGTCGTCGGCGGTGAGGTTGACGCTGACCACGACCCGGTGCCGGGGCCACCATGTGGCGCACGCCTCCAGGGCCCGGTCGAGGATCACCGCTGCGACCGGCCGCAACAGCCCGCTGTGCGCCGCGAGGGGCAGGAACGCGCCGGGCAGCAACACGCCGTCGTCCGGGTGCCACCACCGCGCCAGGGCTTCACAGCCGACGATCCGACCCGTGCCGAGGTCCACCTGCGGTTGCAGGTGGACGACGAGGTTCCCGCGCTCGAGGGCGGCCCGGAGCTCGTCGATGCGATGCAGCCGCTGCGCACCTGCGCCGTCCTTCGCCGGGTCGTACACGGCGACGCCGCTGCCGGTGGATTTCGCCCGGTGGACGGCGGCGTCGGCCTGACGCAAGAGGTCCTCGGGGCGACCGCGGGGGAGCACACACGTCGCCACGCCGACGGTGGCCTGGACGGTCAACCGGGTTCCGTCGACGTCCAACGGCGGGGTGAGGGCCTCTCGGAGGGCGGTCGCGACCCTGGTCGCCGGTTCGGTCCCGGCCCCGGGCAGCAGCACCGCGAACTCGTCCCCGCCGAGCCGCGCCAGCAGCTGCGGCGGCCTCAGGACCCCTTTGAGCCGGGCGCCCACCTCGGTGAGCACGGCATCTCCCGCCTCGCGCCCGAGCGCGACGTTGATCTCGTCGAAGCCGTCGATGTCGGCCAGCAGCAGCGCGACCCGATCGGTCCGGCCCGCCCCGTCGTCGGCGCCCGGCGGCACGTCCCCGCGGACGGCGCCCTCGCCGGCGAGCGCCTCGCTGATCGCCTCCCGGCTGGCAAGCCCGGTCAGCCGGTCGGTGCGGTCGTCGGCGAAGGTCCGGCCGCGGATGATCGTGACGGCACCGCGGACGAGCAGGACCCCGATGGCGGCCCATGCCACCAGGGCGCTGCCCATGGCCACCGGCACGCCGGCCAGGCGGGCGCCGACGACGAGCAGTGCCGCCGCGCCGAACGCCCACGACAGTGCGCGGGCCGGTAGCCCGGCGGGGACGGCGCGGCGCCGGTCGGCGCCCCGGGCGGCCCCGGCACCGGCGGCGTCCGGGCGACCTGACCGGGTGTCCGCCTCGGTCAGGGCCGCCACGCCGACGAGGCTGAACCCGACCGCGGTGAGGAGCTGCGGCAGACCGGGGTGACTCCCGGCGTCGGCCGCCCCCTGCAGGGCCTCGCCGACAGCGACCGTGGCGAACCCGCCCGCCACCCACCACACGACGGGCCGGGACCGCCGCGAGGCCAGAGCAGCGCCCGCCAGGGCGAGGCAGGCGAGTGCGGCCAGGGCCGTGGGCGCAGGCAGTCCGGACGGGGCCGGGCCCCCGGGCCGGACCGCCGCCAGAGCCGCGCCGACCACCGCGAACGATCCCAGGAGGACGACGAGCGCATCCCACCAGTGACCGGGCACCCAGCGCGGCACGCGCCGGTGCAGCATGATCACGGCCAGCCCGGACAGCGGGACGAAGGCGACG
Organism: Kineosporiaceae bacterium; assembly: GCA_035541595.1. Classification (GTDB taxonomy): domain Bacteria; phylum Actinomycetota; class Actinomycetes; order Actinomycetales; family Kineosporiaceae; genus DATKNA01. Next base: position 4,168 of record DATKNA010000304.1, read on the forward strand.
GTGGCGATCGGCGGGCCGCCGGTGACCAGCGCGACTCCGAGCAGCAGGTGGGCGACGGCGAGCAGGGACCAGGCCACGGACGTCGGCCACTGGCCGGGACGGCCGTCACGCAGCCGCCAGGCGGCCACCGCGCAGTCGATCGCGGTGACGACCACGACGGGAGCCACGGCGGCCCAGCCGGCGGTCGACGGCGGGCCGCCTGTCGCCACCCGCGCGGTGACCACCGCCACAGCGAGGATCTGGAGCGAGGCGAGGCCCACGATGAGCTGTCGGCCCGCCGGGCCGGGCCGGCGGGCGGGCGGCACCGGGGACGGTTCCTCGACGGAGGCCGGCGCGGTCATCCCGGACGCCGCCAGAGGGTGTGCCAGCGGAGGCCGGCCCCGCCGAGCAGCTCGCGCAGCAGCGGCAGCGAGATCCCCACCACGGCGTGGTGGTCGCCTTCGACGCCCAGCACGTACGCCCCCCCGAGACCGTCGACGGTGAAGGCGCCGGCGACGTCCAGCGGCTCGCCGGTGGCGACGTAGGCGTCGATCTCGTCGTCGGCGAGGTCGGCGAAGTGCACGGTCGTGGAGGCCACCGCCCCGAGGGTCGCTCCGGTGCCGGCGCGGTCCGGATCCCGGCCGTCGACCAGCCAGTGACCGGTGTGCAGAACGCCGGACCTGCCGCGCATCCGGCGCCATCGCTCGACCGCGCGCTCGGGCGTCCCCGGCTTGCCGTGGACCTCGCCGTCGAGCTCGAGCACCGAGTCACAGCCCACCACGAGCGCGTCGACCGCGTCCGGGTCTCCGGCCCCGCCCAACCGCGCCGCGACGTCCTCGGCCTTGGCCCGGGCCAGGACGAGCGCGATGTCCTCAGGGGCGCTGACCCGGTGGCGGGCGACCACCGCGTCCTCATCGACGTCGGAGACGCGCACCAGGGGGTCGATCCCGGCGGCGACCAGCGTCGCGCGCCGCGCCGGAGACGCGGATGCGAGGACCACCACGGGCCGAGTCTGCCCACGCGCGCCCACGTCGACAGCCGGATGCCCAGCGCCTCCCGCGGAGAGCCCCATGCCGATCCCCCTCGCCGTGTCGCGCTCAGGCGGAGAGAACGGCCGAACGCAGCACGTCGAGCCCCACCGAGCCGAGGTCGAGTGCCCTGCGGTGGAAGTCGCGCAGGTCGAAGGCGTCACCCTCCCGGGCCCGGGCCCGCTCGCGCAGGTCGAGCCAGGCGCGCTCGCCGACCTTGTAGGCGATCGCCTGCCCCGGCCAGCCGAGGTACCGCTCCAGCTCGAACCGCAGCTGGGCGTCCGGCACCCGGGTGTGGCGGCGCAAGAAGGCCCACGCCGTGTCGGCGTCCCAGGTGCCGCCGCCGACCTCGTCGGGGGCCGTGAGGGCGCAGTGGACGCCGATGTCGACGACCACTCTGGCGGCGCGCAGCGCGTGCGCGTCGAGCATGCCCATCAGGTCGCCGTCGTCCTGCAGGTAGCCGAGCTCCTCCATGAGGCGCTCGGCGTACAGGGCCCAGCCCTCGCCGTGGCCGCTGACCCAGCACCCGAGCCGGCGCCACCGGTTGAGCCGGTCGCTCAGGTAGGCCACCTGTCCGCACTGCAGGTGGTGGCCCGGAACGCCCTCGTGGTAGACGGTCGACGTCTCGCGCCAGGTGGAGAACGTGTCCGTGCCGGCCGGGACGGACCACCACATCTGACCCGGCCGGGAGAAGTCCTCCGAGGGCGGGGTGTAGTAGACCGCTCCGGACGACGACGGCGCGATCCGGCACCGCAGGGTGCGGACGGGGGCCGGGATGTCGAAGTGGGCCTTTCCGAGCTCGTCGACCGCCGAGTCCGACACCCGCTGCATCCAGTCCCGGAACTCCTCGGCGCCGGTGATGCTGCGGGCGGGGTCGGCGTCCAGCGCCTCGATGCCCGCCTCGATCGCCACGCGGACGGATTCCGGGCCCGCTCCGGACGGGGCGTCGGGCACCAGCCGTCGGGCCACCTCGGCCATCCGCCGCTCGATGCGCCGAAGCTCCGCCAGGCCCCAGGCGTAGGTCTCGTCGAGGTCGACGACCGAGCCGAGGAACTCCCGGGCGTGCACCGCGTAGAGGTCCCGGCCCACGGCGTCGCGTGTGCTCGCCGCCGGCAGGAGCTCGGTCTCGAGCCCGTCGGCGAGGGCGAGGTAGGCCGCGGCGGCGGCCCGCGCCCCCGCCTCGAGCTGCGCGCGCACCTGGGAGCCCGGCGCATCGCCGGTGGACGTCCGCGCGGCCCGGGCGAAGGCGACGTAGAAACCCTCGTCCGCGCCGAACTCGCGCGCCTGCTTGGCGGCGGCCCCTACCTGCCGCGCCGGCGGGACCCAGCCGCCCGCACGGGCGGCCTCGAGACTGGCGCGGTAGCCGGTGAGGGCCTCGGGGACGGCGGTGAGGCGCGCGGCGACGGCGGACCAGTCCTCGTCCGTCGCCGTGGGGGTGATGTCGAAGACGTCGCGGAACGTCTGCACGGGTGAGCCGATGTTGTTGAGGTCCGCGAGGTCGAGGCCGAGCTCATGGCGCTCGATGACGAGGCCGAGGCGCTCGCGCAGGGCGGCGGCGGTGACCGCGTCCGTCTGATCGACCGGCACGAGGCCCTCGAGGGCGGCGAGGGTGTCCCGGGCGAGCCTGGCCCGCTCGGCGTGACCCGCCGGCGAGACGTCGGTGAGCCGGTGGTCGTGACCGGACAGCCCGGTGAACGTCGCGAACACGGGATCCGCGGCCGCGATCGCCTCGAGGTAGGCGTCGGCGAGGTCGTCCACGGCCGTCCGGGCCCGCGCGGGGGAGTCGCTCACCCGCCGAGCCTATCGGCGGCAACGGCGGACCGGACGAGTCGGCATCGACGGGGAGGTCGGTGTGGAGGGCACGGCGCCCGCGGCCGGTTAACCTTGGCGTGACCTCGCCCGCCGAGGCGGGCCGCTGCGGAGGACGCCGTGAAGCTCATCGTGCAGATCCCCTGCCTCGACGAGGAGGAGACGCTGCCCCTGGTGGTTGCGTCGATACCCCGCCGCATCCCGGGGATCGACGTCGTCGAGGTGTTGGTGATCGACGACGGCTCGACGGACCGCACCGTCCAGGTGGCCCGCGCCTGCGGCGTCGACCACATCATCAGCAACACGGCACGCAAGGGCCTGGCGTACTCGTTCGCCGCCGGACTGCACGAGGCGCTGAGGCAGGGCGCGGACATCATCGTGAACACCGACGGCGACAACCAGTACCCGCAGTCGATGATCCCGCAGCTCGTCGCCCCGATCCTCGCCGGCCGCGCCGACATCGTGGTGGCGGACCGGCAGGTCCGGACCATCAACGAGTTCTCGTGGGTCAAGCGGGTGCTGCAGCGGGCGGGCAGCCGGGTGGTCAACTGGGCCGCCGGCACGGCCGTCGCCGACGCGGCGTCCGGCTTCCGGGCCTACTCCCGTGACGCGGCGATCCGGCTCAACGTCGTCACGGACTTCAGCTACGCGATGGAGACGCTGGTCTCGGCCGGTCGCAAGCGCCTGGCCATCGCGCACGTGCCGGTGACCACGAACCCCAAGACGCGCGAGTCACGGCTCTTCTCGAACATGTTCGAGCACGTGGCCCGATCGGCCGGTGCGATCGTGCGCAGCTATGCGATGTTCCGCGCCTACACGCTGTTCCTGCTCTGCGGGGCGTTCTTCATCCTCGTCGGGGCGCTGCCGTACCTGCGGTTCCTCTGGTGGGCGCTGACGCGCAGCCCGCAGGTCTCCGGGCACGTCCAGTCGTTGGTCATCGGCGGCGTGCTGGTGTTGTTCGGAATCGTCCTCGTCGTCCTCGGCGTCCTGGCGGACCTGCTCTCGGTCAATCGCAAGCTCATCGAGGACGTCCTGATCAGGCTCAAGCGGCTCGAGTACGGCGACGGGTCGGAACCCGACGTCGAGGCCGCTCTGGCCGAGCGCCCGCTGCGAGCGGCCCGCCGCAGCCAGCGGGCCCGCTGACGGCGACCCAGCCGACGCCGCGTGCACGCGCTCGACGACGATGCACGCGTTGTCGGCCTCCGCGAGCCCGGTTGGTGGCCACAACGCGTGCATTCCCGAACGACGGGTGCACGAGCAGCGCTGCCGGCGGTCCTGGTGCCTTCGCCGATCCACGATCGGAAGCCGCGGACGGGCCGATCTACGATCGGAGCCACGGACAGGAGGTGCGACGTGGCGACGACGGCCCGACGGCCCGTGGTCCGGTTCGCCGGTGGCCATCGGGTGACCCGTCCTGACACGCTCGCCGTCGAGGAGCCCCTGGACATCCGGCTCGACTGTGGGGGCGGGGCCGAGACCTTCACCGTCACGATGCGGACGCCCGGCCACGATCTCGAGCTCGCCCTCGGCTTCCTGGTCTCGGAGGGCATCGCACGCCGGCCGCCCGACGTCCTGTCGGCACGACACTGCCCGGTCGCGGCCCGGGACGTCGAGGGCGAGCCGACCCACAACGTCGTCGAGGTCCGCCTGCGGCCCGGCATCGTCGTCCCGGCCGCCCGGTATCGCCAGGTGTCGAGCGCCTGCGGCATCTGCGGCACGTCCAGCATCGACGCCGTCCTGGCATCCGGCTCTCACAGCGTGGCCGACGACGGCGTCACGGTCAGCGGCGCCACCGTCGTGGCGCTCCCGGAACGGCTGCGGAGCGCGCAGCGGCTCTTCGACCGGACCGGCGGGTTGCATGCCGCCGGTCTGTTCACCGCCGAGGGAGAGCTGGTCGTGCTGCGGGAGGACGTCGGCCGGCACAACGCCGTCGACAAGGTCGTGGGGTGGGCCTTCGAACGTGGGCTGCTGCCGTTGCGCGGACACGTCCTGCAGGTGAGCGGCCGTGCCTCGTTCGAGCTCGTCCAGAAGGCCTGGACGGCCGGCTGCCCCGTCCTGGCCGCGGTCTCGGCGCCCTCCTCGCTCGCCGTCGATCTCGCCGCGGACACCGGCCTGACGCTGGTGGGGTTCTCGCGCGGTGGGTCCTTCAACGTCTACGCCGGCGCGCACCGCATCACCGGCTGAAGGTTCGCGGAGCGGATCAGCGGCTGACGTCGACACCCGACGGACCCAGCGGAAACGTCGCCTGGCGCGTCCACCGCCCGTCCCGGACGCCGAGCAGCTGGGCGTGCGTCACCGGCATCGAGAGGGGTAACGCCTGAGCGATCTCGGCCGTGATCTCGTCGAGGACGTCCGGCTCGGCGTCCTCGGCGACCGTGAGATGCGGCGTCACCTCCTCGAAGAGGCCGCCGTACGGTGGGGTCTGCGGCCAGGCGTCCCACAGCGCGTAGGTCAGTCGCCGGAAGGGTTCGGCCGGCTCGGGGGCGAGCCACAGGACCGATCCGGAGAAGCGCCCTAAGCAGGCGAAGGTGACCTCGAACGCGGGCTCCGCCGCCACGATCCTCCTCACGTGGCGCATGACGTCGGGTGTCACCTCGGCCAGCGGCAGGAACGGGTAGAGCAGCGTGACGTGCGCGGGGATCCCCGCGGATGCCGACCCGTCGTACGTGCTGCGCCATCGTGCCACGGCGGGTTCGGCGGCGTCCGCGACCACCACGAGGGCGGTCTCGCCCTCCAGGTTCGGCATGCCGCTCACGGTATGCGGATCAGGCGGCCCGGATCTCGAGGACACCGTGACACCGTCGAGCACGATCCCGCGCCCGACGGATGAGCCGGCACGGGTCGGTCGGGGCCGCTCAGCGCGGCCAGAACGACGTGCGCCACGCGTTCGGACCCGGCGTGAACGTCGCCCGGATCTGTCGGTGAGCCGAGGCGGGCGCAGCCCAGATGGACGTCGCCGGTGACCCGCGCGCCGGCTCGGCGGCCGCCGACATCGCGGTGGACGCGGCCACCGCGGCGACGACGGCCGCGATCTCCTCGGGGGTCGCGTCGCCCGCGACGACGCGCAGGGTGGGCCGGCCGCCGCCGGCGTCCGCAGGGCCGTCGCCGTCTCCTGTCACAGCGGGATGTTCCCGTGCTTCTTGGGCAGCAGCGTCTCCCGCTTCGTCCGGAGCAGGCGCAGGGCGCGCACGACCTCGGCCCGGGTCCGCGAGGGGGCGATGACGGCGTCCACGTAGCCGCGCTCGGCGGCGATGTAGGGGTTCGCCAGGGTGTCCTCGTAGTCCTCGATGAGCCGGCGGCGCTCGGCCTCGACGTCGCCTCCGGCGTCGGCCACGGCCGAGAGCTCGTGCCGGTAGAGGATGTTGACCGCTCCCTGCGCTCCCATCACCGCGATCTGGGCCGTCGGCCAGGCGAGGTTGACATCGGCCCCGAGGTGCTTGGAGCCCATGACGTCGTACGCGCCGCCGTAGGCCTTCCTGGTGATCACCGTCACCTTCGGAACGGTCGCCTCCGCGTAGGCGTAGATGAGCTTCGCGCCGCGGCGGATGATGCCGTTCCACTCCTGGTCGGTACCGGGGAGGAAGCCGGGGACGTCGACGAACGTGAGCACCGGCACGTTGAAGGCGTCGCACGTGCGGACGAATCGCGCCGCCTTCTCGGACGCGTCGATGTCGAGCGTCCCGGCGAAGCGCATCGGCTGGTTCGCCACCACACCGACCGGGCGACCCTCGACCCTCCCGAAGCCCACGATGATGTTCGGCGCGAACAGGGCCATCACCTCGAGGAACTCACCCTCGTCGAGGATGTGCTCGATCACGGCGTGCATGTCGTACGGGTGGTTGGCCGAGTCGGGGATCAGGGCGTCGAGCTCGTGATCGGCGTCGGTGATCTCGAGCTCGGCCGTGGCATCGAGGGCCGGCGGATCCGAGAGGTTGTTCGGCGGTAGGTAGGACAGCAGGGCCCGCACGTAGTCCAGCGCGTCGTTCTCGTCGGTCGCGAGGTAGTGGGCGTTGCCCGAGCGGGTGTTGTGGGTCCGCGCACCGCCGAGCTCCTCGAAGCCCACCTCCTCGCCGGTGACGGTCTTGATCACGTCGGGGCCGGTGATGAACATGTGCGATGTCTGGTCGACCATGACCGTGAAGTCGGTGATCGCCGGCGAGTAGACGGCGCCTCCGGCGCACGGGCCCATGATCAGCGAGATCTGGGGGACGACCCCGCTGGCATGCACGTTGCGGAGGAAGATCTCGCCGTACAGGCCCAGCGAGACCACACCCTCCTGGATGCGAGCACCGCCCGAGTCGTTGATCCCCACCACCGGGCAGCCGATCTTCAGTGCCAGGTCCATCACCTTGACGATCTTCTCTCCGAAGACCTCGCCGAGGGAGCCGCCGAACACCGTGAAGTCCTGCGCGAACACGCACACCGGGCGGCCGTCGATCGTGCCGGTGCCGGTGACCACGCCATCGCCGTACGGGCGCTGCTCCTCGAGCCCGAAGTTGCGGCTGCGGTGTCGGGCGAACTGGTCGAGCTCCACGAACGAGCCGTCGTCGAGCAATGCCTGGATCCGTTCGCGGGCGGTCTTGCGCCCCTGCGCGTGCCGCTTCTCGACCGCGCGGGCGGAGCCGGCGTGCAGCGCCGCCTCTTCACGCAGGCGCAGGTCCCTCAGCTTCCCCGCCGTCGTATGGATATCCGGCGCGACCCCTCGTGCCTCGTCGACCTGCGCAGCCTCGGCCATGCCGGGAGCGTAGCGGCGGGCCCCGACAGGGGGCACGGGGCCGCACGCGGCGCCCGTCACACGACCATCGCCCTGCTCGTCACGTGGTCCGCCTCCGCCCCGCTGATCACGCTTTGCCGGGCGGCCGCGTGCGAGTTGTCGATGCTTGCTCGCTTCGCCGGGGTGCGGCCTGCACCGACCAAGATCCTCTTCGCCACGTGGACAGCGCAGGGCGTGGGAAGAGCCTGTGAGGCGACCGCATCGCGAAGGCGGCGCGGTCCGGGCGGTCTGCATGATCAGCGAGGACTGCGTGATCACGGCGCGGGGCGGGGACCGCGGGAACGGTCGGGAGGGGCAGACTGACGGCCGTGAGCCAGTGGACGGACCTTCGCCGCCCCCCCTTGCGCCAGGCCGCGCTGGCCGAGGCACTGACCAGGGGTCCGGACCCGTTGTGGCGGGCCGTCGAGGTGGTTCCTCAGACCGGCTCGACGAACGCCGACCTCGCGGCCCGCGCCCGGGCGGGCGAACCGGGGGGTCTGGTCCTCGCCGCCGACCACCAGACGGGCGGCCGGGGCCGGCTCGGCCGGTCCTGGACGGCGCCGCCCCGGTCCAGCCTTGCGGTCTCGATGTTGCTGCGGCCGTCGGCCGACCCGGACCGCTGGTCCTGGCTGCCACTGCTCGTCGGCGTGGCGATCGTCGACGCCCTCGTGCGCACCTGCGGCGTCCCGGCAGGCTTGAAGTGGCCCAACGACGTGCTCGTCCCTGAGCCGGATCCAGGCGCGCCCCCCCAGGACGGCGAGCGGCGCAAGGTCTGCGGGATCCTGGCGGAAGCGGTCCCCGGCACGGCCGGCACCCCGGACGCCGCGGTGCTGGGGTTCGGCCTGAACG
>DATKNA010000305.1:0-7777 GCA_035541595.1 Kineosporiaceae bacterium
AGCCCGGCGTTCTCGACGCTCCCGCCGGGGTCGCGACGCAGCTTGTACCGGTGCAGCCCATCCGGGCCCTCGACATCGTCGTATGGATGAGATCGACCCGACTTCGGCACCGACGTCGTGATCGTCAACGCAGCGTCCCAGCCCTGCGGCTTGCGGATCCCCCGACCACGATCGATCAGAGGAAACCGGACCCCGTCGACGGTGAAATCGTTCGCCAACTGCGCCCGAGTGACCTCCACCTGGCCATCCATGGTCACGTCGGCCAACCAGGCCAGGGCCGCAGCCCGCACCGCAAGAGGATCGCCGGCCGTCGTCACGAGACCCGATCCTGCACACGACTTGCGACACGATCAACCACCGCACTCCGGGGAGGCGTTGGGTGTGACCACCCGGACTGACGACGACAGAGGTCGATCGGCGTCTCGAGCTCCCGCGGCTGGACACGACCTTCAGACGTGCCGGTCTGGTCTCCAGATCGACGCCGACCGCACTGCCGGAGATCCCGCGCAGTCCGCCAAGTACCGCCCGTGACAGCAGGCTCTGCCCACATTCTGCCCACGTTTGCCGCTCAGGCCCGCCGCTCGATCCGAGCGACGGGCCTGTGACCTGCAGGAATGCGGTGGAGCTGAGGGGATTCGAACCCCTGACCCCCTCCATGCCATGGAGGTGCGCTACCAACTGCGCTACAGCCCCGCGCCTGCCGTCGCCCGTGGTCACCCACTGCGTCGGCGGCTCGCCGAGTCTACACGGCGGGCGAGCCGGCGCTCACCTCGGCGCCGGGCGGCGCGGCGGCTCGGGCGCCGGGCGCCGTGAGCCCCCAGGTGAGGAGACGCCACCAGGGGCGGAGCGGGACGAGAGTGCCCCACGCGCAGTTGTCCAGGGAGCCGAGACCCTGCCAGCGCCCCTGCTCGACGCCGAGCAGGGTGAGGACGCCGGTGCGCAGCACGGCCCCGTGGGCGACCACGACGAGCGTCCCCCCGTCGAGGGCGTCGGCGTGCTCGAGAAGGGCTGCACCCCCCCGACGTCCGAGATCGCTGGGGCGCTCCACACCACCGACCGCGACGTCCTCCCCGCGCCGCCAGCCGGCCAGGACGTCGCCGTCGCCGGCGGCGACGATCTGCTCGGTGGTGAGGCCCTCCCAGCGGCCGGCGTCGATCTCGCGGAGCCGGTGGTCGAGGATCACCGGCAGGCCGGTGGCACCGGCGAGCGCGTCGGCAGTCTGGCTGGCCCGGCGGAGGTCGGAGGAGACGATCGCCGTCGGCTCCAGGTCGAGGAGGGCCTTGGCTGCCACCTTCGCCTGCAGCACGCCCACCTCGTCGAGCGGGACGTCGAGCTGCCCTTGCCAGGTCCTGGTGTGGTTGTGGGCCGTGCGCCCGTGGCGCAGCACGACCACCCGCCGGGCGGTCACTCCCGGACGGCGCCGGCGCCCGCGTGCACCTGCTCGGGCAGGGCGATGGTGGGGCAGTCGCGCCACAGCCGTTCGAGCGCGTAGTACTCGCGCTCGTCGGCGTGCTGGACGTGGACGACGAGCTCGCCGAAGTCGAGCAGGACCCAGCGGCCCTCGCGCTCGCCCTCCCGGCGCAGCGGCTTGACACCGATCCCGAGCAGCCGCTCCTCGATCGCGTCGACGATCGCGCGCACCTGACGGTCGTTGGGCGCGGCGGCCAGTAGGAACACGTCGGTGATGACGAGCTGCTCGCTGACGTCGATGGCCACCACGTCGGTGGCGAGCTTGTCGGACGCCGCGAGCGCGGCCTCGGTCGCGAGCTCGACGGCGCGCGGTGTGGCGGTCACCAGGCGATTCCTCCCAGGGCACGACCATGCGGTCGCAGTCGGCGAAAGCTCCGCTCCAGGGTCTCACGGACCGCCGACACACGCGGCCGAGCCCCGGCCTCGGCCGGGGCTCGGCCGCGCTCAGCCGTGGCCGGAATGAACGGTGGCGGACGCCGAGCTCCCCGGCATCGACCGGGCCCCGGCTGCGCGGGGCCAGAACACCCAGACCGCGACGGCGACGAGCGCGGCCAGGACCAGGAGCATCCCCACGACGAGCAGCGTCAGCGGATGGTCCGGCGTGCCTCGCGGCCGGTACTCCCCCACGCCGCCCGACTCGTGGCGCGCCGTGGCCGCCCGCCGGCCACGGCGACGACCCGTCCCCGGCACCACGTCGCCCGCGACCGCGTCCTCCCAGGTCATCGCCGGGCGGCCGGGTAACGGATCACCAGGCTCCGGCGGCAGCCCCGCTGGCCCGACGACGGGGTCGCCGCTCGCGGGGTACGTGGCGCGCGCGGTGCTGCGCCGCAGCACGGGCACCATCGTGCCGCGCAGCAGCTCCTCGTCCTCGGGCTCGTCCGGCTCCGGATCCGGGGCGACCGCCTCGGTCCAGCGCTGCGCGGGGGCGCGGCCCACGGCGGGCCGGTTCGCGGACGTCGCCTGCGCGGACTCGACCTCAGTGACCGGATCGCGCTCCGGGGTGCCGGCGCCGCCCGGGACCCCGCCGGCAGCGTCACCGGGCCCGGGCTCCGCGGCCGTCCCCTCGTCGGCACCGGCGTCCGGCTCGACGGCACCCGTCCCGGGCACCGGCGTCCGGTCTCGTCGAGGCAGCTGCTCAGGCTGTCCGGATCGTTCGGCCTCCGGCTCGGTGGAACGCAGCGCCTGCAGCCAGGCGGCGTCGCCGCCGCGGTGGACCGAGACGTGATCCCGTTCCCGGTCGGTCGGCGGCTCGTCGTCGTAGGGCAGGGGGTCGGGCGGGATGACCGGCGTGAACGCCGACCAGCCGGGAGGTGCCGTCTCGGGCGGGGCCGTCGGCGGCGTGGGCGGCGATGTGGGGAGGCCGTCGAGCACCGAGCCTGCGCGCTTCGGCGGCCCGCCGTCGGCCGGCGGCCGCTCGGCGTTCCGGTGCCCCGGCGGCGTCTCCGGCCCCGGCGGCGTCTCCGGCGCCGGCGGCGTCGCCGGCCCCGGCTGCGTTTCCGGCCCCGGCGGCGTCGCCGTGGGCGTCGCGGGCGTCTCCGCGACAGAGGGATCCGGCCGGTCGGCGACCTCGACGACCGGGGCGGCGGCCGTCTCTACCACCGGTCCTCCGGCCGGCGCAGCGGCTGCCGTCCCCGGCGCCGCCGCCCCCGGCGCTCCCTCGGTCGCCGGAGCCTCCCGGCCGCCCTCACCGTCGTCCGCCGGGAGGTCCGCAGGGGGCGGGGACCCGGCCGGATCCGGCGGCGGTGCGGCGAGGCGGGCGTACGGGCGCACCAGCGCAGCCCGCGAGGCCTCACTCACGCGGCGTTCCGGCAGGTCACCGCGCTCGGCCCGGAGGGCGCGGCGACGCTCCCCCACGGGAGGCGTCGGTGGCTCGTTCATGAGCTCGGAGTCGGTCACGCCGGAACCCCCACGGACCGTCGGTAGAGGTGGTGCTTCGCGATGTACTGAACGACGCCGTCGGGCACGAGGTACCAGACGGGCTGTCCGGCGATCACCCGCTCTCGGCAGTCCGTGGATGAGATCGCCATGGCGGGAACCTCCATGAGGCTCACCGTGTCCGCCGGCAGCCCGTCGCCGTCGAGATGGTGGCCGGGGCGCGTGACGCCGACGAAGTGCGCGAGCTCGAAGATCTCGTCAGTGTCCTTCCAGCTGAGGATCTGGGCGAGCGCGTCGGCGCCGGTGATGAAGAAGATCTCGGCGCCGGGCCGCTCCCGGGCGAGGTCGCGCAACGTGTCGATGGTGTACGTGAGCCCCGGGCGGTCGATGTCGACCCGGCTCACGGTGAAACGCGGGTTAGAGGCCGTGGCGATGACCGTCATCAGGTACCGGTGCTCCGCCGGGGACACCTCACGGTCCGACTTCTGCCACGGCTGACCGGTCGGGACGAAGACGACCTCGTCGAGGTCGTAGACGCTGGCCACCTCGCTCGCCGCCACCAGGTGACCGTGGTGGATCGGGTCGAAGGTGCCACCCATGACGCCCAGGCGTGGGCGGGCAGCTCGCACGGGGGATGAACGGGCGCCGTCAGTGCCGGCGGGCGACGCTGCGGAACGCGAACGTGATGAACAGCAGGAGGCCGAACGCGGCCATCGCCAGGATCGCGAACGCGATCGGCGGGATCGGCAGGGTCGACGCCTTCGTGGCGCCCTCGGCGGCGACGAGCGATGCAGCCATGCTCTCCAGCTCTCCTCGGAACTCCGGGCCACGGACATTCGGCCGCTCCCGCCGCGTTCCCCCGCAGGACGCTCGGCGAGCCCGCTCCGGCTGCCCTGGTGCCGCTACGGGTACGCTGTGGCCCCGCGGACAAACAATCGCCGACCAGTGTGGCACGACCCCGGCGGCGCGGGCGACGGCACGGGCTCCCCCGTGTGGACGACACCGCCGCGGGGCGGCCGGGCGGGCGGTGTCGGGCGAGGAGCGTTCGGAGGCGGGAGCATCGTGACCACAGCAGCGCCGACGCTGACCGTCGTCGTGCCGATGTTCGACGAGGAGGCCGTCCTCCCGCTGTTCGCCGACCGGCTGCGTCCGGTGCTCGACGGGCTCGGCGAGAGCTACGAGGTGCTCGTCGTCGATGACGGCAGCAGGGACTCCACCCCGGTCCTCCTGCTCCGGGAGCAGCGGACGTGGCCACAGCTGCGCGTCGTCCGGCTCCGCGCGAACGCCGGCCACCAGGCCGCGCTGTCGGCCGGGCTCGCCCGCGCCCGGGGAGCATGGGTCGCCACGCTGGACGCCGACCTCCAGGACCCCCCGGAGCTGCTGCCCGAGATGCTGGCCACCTCCCGTTCGGCCGACGTCGACGTCGTCTACGGCGTCCGGACGGACCGCAGCAGCGACAGCGCCTTCAAGCGGCTGACCGCACGGGTCTACTACCGCCTCATGCAGCGGCTCGTCGGCGGGCACGTCACCCCTGACGCGGGCGACTTCCGGCTCATGAGCAGGGCCACGGTCGACGCCGTCAACAGCCTGCCGGACCACCACCGCGTGCTGCGGCTCGTGGTGCCGGCGCTCGGGTTCCCCAGCGCGACCGTGCCGTACCGGCGGGCGGCCCGGGCGGCCGGGCGGACGAAGTACCCGCTGTCCCGGATGCTGCGGCTGACCGTGGACAGCCTCACCGGGTTCTCGGTGGCGCCGCTGCGCCTTGCGACGTGGTTCGGGCTCGGCGGGGCGCTGGCGACTGCAGCGCTGCTGGCGTACGTGCTGGTCGCGGACCTCTCCGGCCGAACGGTCCCAGGGTGGACGTCGACCGTTGCCGTGGTCGCCGCCGTCGGGGCGGTGCAGCTGCTCTGCCTGGGCATGCTCGGCGAGTACGTCGGCCGGCTCTACACCCAGATGCAGGGACGGCCCTCGTACTACGTGGCGCGCGACTCCCTCGAGGATGACGGCCGCCCGCGGCCGATCCTCCCGCCCGGGTCGACGGCCGACGTCCACGGGCTCGAGGCCGAGGAGCTCAGGGCCGCCGGGCGGTGACCAGCAGCGAGACGCCGGGCAGCCCGCCCACGGGCAGCCACCGCTCGGTGGCCACCAGGGCACCGAGGACGGCGTTGAGCCAGCCCGGCGGGTCGTCGAGGTCGCTGCCCGTGCTGGAACGTCGCTTGACCGCCACGGCCGGACGCAGCAGCACCATCCAGGAGCGCACCTCGTCGACCGAGAATCCCGCACCGGAGAGCAGGGAGATCAGCTCCGCGCGGGTGTAGCGCCGGACGTGGCCGACGGCCTCGTCGTGGGCCGACCAGAGGGTCGGGTCGCACGGCACCGCGACCAGGAAGACGCCCCCGGGCCGCAGCAGCTCGAAGATCTCCTTCGCGGCCGTCGCGTCGTCGTCGATGTGCTCCAGGACGTCGAACGCGACGACGAGGTCGAGGCTGCCGGGTGCGCAGGGCAGCCGGGTCGCGTCGCCGCGGACGACCGGGATGCCGCGCTCGGCGCAGACCTGCGCGCCGTCGGCCCCGTACTCCAGGGCGGCGGCCCGCCAGCCGGCGGCCTGCAGGACCCGGGTGTTGCCGCCGCCGGCCGCCCCGACGTCCAGCGCGACGCCGGGCCGCAGCCCCCGCAGCGCCCGCGCCACGAGGGCCCGTCGCTCCCGGTACCACCAGTGCCGGTCCTCGAGCTCGGTGAGCTTGCGGACCTCCGTGCCCTCCATGCCCGTTCCCCCTGCGCCCGCTACGGGCGGACGTGGCCGTCACCGGCCACGACCCACTTGGTCGACGTCAACTCGGTCAGGCCCATCGGCCCGCGCGCGTGCAGCTTCTGCGTCGAGATGCCGATCTCGGCGCCGAGGCCGAACTCGCCGCCGTCGGTGAACGCGGTGGACGCGTTGACGGCCACGACAGCCGAGTCCACACGGGCGACGAACTCGTCGGCGGCGGCCAGGTCCGAGGTGCAGATGGCCTCCGTGTGGCCGCTGGACCAGCGCCGGATGTGCTCGACGGCGGCGTCCAGCGTGGGGACGACGGCCACGGCGAGGTCGGCGGACAGGTACTCCTGCCCCCAGTCATCGTCGGTGGCCGCCACCACCGGGACGCCGGCCCGCGCGGCGTACGCGGCCGTCGCCTCGTCCACGTGCAGCGTGACGCCGGCGGCCCGCAGCGCCGGCAGCGCCCTGGGCAGGAACGCGGGCGCGGCGTCGGCGTGCACGAGCAACGTCTCGGCCGCGTTGCACACGCTCACCCGACGCATCTTGGCGTTGATCGTGATGGCCATGGCCTGCTCGACGTCGGCACTGGCGTCGACGAAGACGTGGCAGTTCCCGGTGCCCGTCTCGATGACCGGCACGGTGGACGTCTCGACGACGGTGCGGATGAGCCCGGCCCCGCCGCGGGGCACGAGCAGGTCGACGAGACCGCGCGCCCGCATGAGCTCCGCCGCGCCCTCGCGGCCCAAGGCGTCGATCGTGGTGACGGCGTCGGCCGGCAGCCCGGCGCCCGCCAGCGCCTCGCGGATCACCTCGACGAGGACCTCGTTGGAGCTGCGCGCGGCCGAGCCCCCGCGCAGGATCGCCGCGTTGCCGCTGCGGACGGCGAGGACGGCGGCGTCGACCGTGACGTTCGGTCGCGCCTCGTAGATCATCCCGATGACGCCCATCGGTACCCGGATCTGGCGCAGCCGAAGGCCGTTGGGCAGGGTCGAGCCCCGCACCACCTCCCCGACGGGGTCGGGCAGGGCCGCCACATGCCGGACGGCCGCCGCGATGCCCTCGACGCGCCGGGCGTCGAGCCGGAGCCGGTCGAGCAGGCCCTCCGGCAGGCCGTCGCGCCGGCCGCGCTCGAGGTCCTCCGCGTTCGCCCGGACCACCCGCTCGGTCGCCGCCACCAACGCGTCGGCGACGGCGAGCAGCGCCGCCGTCTTCGCGGCGCCCGACGCCGTCGCCAGCCGGCGGGCGGCCTCGCGAGCCCGGTGGCAGACGGCGTGCACGGCGGCACGCACCTCCGGTGGGCCGGACTGCTGCGCGGGTGTGCCGATGCGGACGGCGTCCGTGATGCTCATGCGGGCCAGGGTATCGGGACGGACCGACCGGCCCGATCGGCCGGCGATCAGAGGATGGTCACGAGATCAGTGGTCGGCGCCGTCGAGGGCGCGGATCTCGCCGAGCGTCGTCACGGGCTGCTTGCCCTGCCCCGGCCCCTCCCAGCGGCGACGAGCCGTCTCCCGGTCGACGACCTCGAGCCCGACGACCCGCCAGGGCGGCAGGGAGGCCGACCGTTCGTGCTCGCGCCAGAGCCGCAGGGCCTGCGCGACGGCACCCTCGACGTCCACCGACTCGTCCCAGTAGCGGATCTCCGCCCGGGTGCCGGCGTAGCCGGCCGAGACC
>DATKNA010000306.1:0-3774 GCA_035541595.1 Kineosporiaceae bacterium
GTCGTGATCATGCAATTGCCGCTGATCGCGCGCGTGGTGAGCTGGTGCCGGCGGAGGCTGAGCCGGTCGGGGGCGATCGGGGTGAGCCTGGTCAGATCGACCGCGGCCCTGTGTCGGTGCCGCGCAGTCCGACCTCCGTCCTTCGCCAAATGGACAGCTCAGGGCGCGGGAAGAGGCGCTGAGGTGTCCACGTCGCGAAGGCGGCGCGGATGTGGCTCGGGCCGAGTGGTTGTCGACAGTTGCGCGCCCAGTCCACAGTCGAGGGCCCGACATCTGTCGGTGAGCTGCGCAAGGGGCGAGATCGTACGCATGGCGGCGTCCACGTCCTCGACCCGGCGCGCCCGACCACGGGGTCGACGGACCCGATCTCCGGGAAGGCGCGCCGGGTGTCAGCGGATGATCTTGCGAGCCCGGAGCGAATCCAGGGCCTCCTGGAGAATCGCCTCGCCGTCGGCGTCGCTGCGCCGCTCCTTCACGTAGGCCAGGTGCGTCTTGTACGGCTCGTTCCGCGGCGCGGACGGCGGGTTCAACTGGTCCTGACCGGCCGGGAAGCCGCACCGGGGGCAGTCCCAGAGCTCCGGCGGCTGGGCGCCGGCCTCCTCGGAGAAGCTGGGACGGGTCTCGTGGCCGTTGGAGCACCAGTACGAGATCTGCAGTCGCGGAGCGCTGTCGCCGCGCTCGGCCTCGCCCATGGGTCCGGCCCCCACGCGACTGCCGCGGATCGCATTGCCACTCGCCACCGGTCGGTCCTCCCGTGCTCGTCGGTCGAACTGCGTCAAGGATGCGCTGTGCAGTGTGGCTGGTCATTCTGCTGTCGGCTCGGCGCGGACCGCAGGGCCCGTGTCGATCGTGCCCTCAGGAGGCGCTGGGGAACCGCTCGAGGATGCCGAGCAGTACGATCGCCGCGGTCCACACGAGGGCGACGGCCACGGTGAATCGGTTGAGGTTCCGCTCCGCCACGCCGGAGCTCCCCATGCTGGACGTCGCGCCCCCGCCGAACATGTCCGAGAGACCGCCGCCGCGACCCTTGTGCAGCAGGATGAGGATCGTCAGGAAGAGGCTGGTCAGCACCAGAAGGACCTGCAGGACGATGCGGATCGCGGTCACGGTTTCCTCGGGTCGGGCGGGCCGGCCCCGAGGACCGGCGGTTCTGTCGGCAGGGCGCGACGAACCACGCCCTGCCGACAGCCTAAGCGATGGACGGCGTGCCGTCGGCCCGCTCGACCGGCCCCCCCGGCCCGGCGCGCCGGTCAGGCGACCACGTGCTGCCGGAACCGGACGATCGCGGCGAACTCGACCGGGTCGATGCTCGCACCCCCGACGAGGGCGCCGTCGATGTCGGGCTCCGCCATGATCCCGGCGACGTTGGCGGCCTTCACGGAGCCGCCGTAGAGCACACGCGTTGCATCCGCCCGGGCCACCCCGTAGAGGTCGGCGAGGGTCGACCGGATCGCACCGCACATCTCCTGGGCGTCCTGCGACGTGGCGACCTTGCCGGTGCCGATCGCCCAGACCGGCTCGTAGGCGACGACCAGGTGCTGGGCCGCCGCGTCGTCGACCCCTGCCAGGGCGGCCGTCAGCTGCTCGAGGGTGTGCGCGACGTGCCGGTCGGCCTGGCGCACCTCAAGCGTCTCCCCGACGCAGAGGATCGGCGTGAGACCGTGCCGGTGGGCAGCCCTCACCTTCTCGTTGACCAGGGCGTCGTCCTCTGCGTGGTACTGTCGCCGCTCGCTGTGGCCGACGACGACGTAGGTGCAGCCGAGCTTGGCGAGGAACGCCCCCGAGATCTCTCCCGTGTACGGGCCGCTGTCGTGCTGGGAGAGATCCTGCCCGCCGTACCGGAGCGGGAGCTTGTCGCCGTCGACCAGCGTCTGCACCGAGCGGAGGTCGGTGAAGGGCGGCAGGACGGCGACCTCGACGGCCTCGTAGTCGTGCTTGGCGTCCTCGAGCGTCCACGCGAGCTTCTGCACGAAGTGCGTCGCTTGCTGGTGGTCGAGGTTCATCTTCCAGTTGCCCGCCATCAGCGGGGTGCGCACCATCGCTCAGTCCTCCAGCACGGCGATGCCCGGCAGCGTCTTCCCCTCGAGGAACTCCAGGGAGGCGCCACCACCCGTCGAGATGTGCCCGAAGTCGCTGTCGTCGAAGCCGAGCAGCCGGACGGCGGCGGCCGAGTCGCCCCCGCCCACGACGGTCAGACCCTTGACCTCGGTCAGCGCCTGGGCGATCGCCCGGGTGCCGGCGCTGAACGCCTTGAACTCGAAGACGCCCATCGGGCCGTTCCAGAAGACCGTGCGCGCGTCGGCGAGCTTGGCCGCGAACAGCCGGGCGGACTGCGGGCCGATGTCGAGGCCTATCCGGCCGGCGGGCATGGCGTCCGCGGGCACGACGTCGTGGGCGGCGTCCGCGGCGAAGGCGTCGGCCACCACGATGTCGACGGGCAGCACGACCTCGACGCCGCGCTCCTTCGCGGTGGCCAGGTAGCCGCGCACGGTGTCCAGCTGGTCCTTCTCGAGGAGGCTGGTCCCGACCTCGTGGCCCTGGGCGGCGAGGAAGGTGAACACCATGCCGCCGCCGATGAGCAGACGGTCGGCGGTGCGGAGCAGATTGTCGATGACGCCGAGCTTGTCGGACACCTTCGAGCCGCCGAGGACCACGACGTACGGACGTTCCGGATCCGTGGTCAGCCGGCGCAACACCTCGACCTCGGCGAGGACGAGCCCGCCGGCGGCGTGCGGGAGCAACCGGGCCACGTCGTAGACGCTGGCCTGCTTGCGGTGGACGACGCCGAAGCCGTCGGAGACGAACACGTCGGCCAGCGTCGCCAGCTGCCGGGCGAACGCCTCGCGCTGGGCGTCGTCCTTGCTCGTCTCGCCCGCGTTGAACCGGAGGTTCTCCAGCAGGGCGACGTCACCGTCGGCGAGGCCGGCGACCACCTCGTGGGCGCTGGGCCCGACGGTGTCGGTGGCGGAACGGACGTCGCGACCGAGCAGCTCGGCCAGCCGGATCGCGACGGGCCGCAGGGAGTACCTCGCCTCGGGGGCGCCCTTGGGACGGCCGAGGTGGGCGACGACGACGACCTTCGCGCCGGCGTTCGCGAGCCGGCGGATCGTCGGGACCGAGGCCCGGATCCGGCCGTCGTCGGTGATCGTCGTGCCGTCCAGGGGAACGTTGAGGTCGCTGCGGACGAGCACCCGCTTACCGCGGACGTCGCCGAGGTCGTCGATCGTGGGCAACCTACTCATGGTCGCGGGGTCAGAGCGAGGAACCGACGAGCGTCGTCAGGTCCAACAGACGGCAGGAGTAACCCCACTCGTTGTCGTACCAGCCGACGACCTTCGCCTGGTCGCCCTGCACGACCGTCAGGCCGGCGTCGAACGTGCACGAGGCGGGCGAGGTGACGATGTCCGTGGAGACGATCGGGTCCTCGGTGTACTCCAGGTAGCCCTTGAGCGGACCCTCGGCGGCACGCTTGAAGGCGGCGTTGACCTCGTCCCTTGTGGCCTCGCGCCCGAGCTGCACGGTCAGGTCCGTGGCGGACCCCGTGGGCACGGGGACGCGCATGGCGAAGCCGTCGAGCTTGCCCTTCAGCTCCGGGATGACCAGCGCGATGGCCTTCGCGGCGCCGGTCGTGGTCGGGATGATGTTCACCGCCGCGGCCCTGGCACGGCGCAGGTCCTTGTGCGGGAAGTCGAGGATCACCTGGTCGTTGGTGTACGCGTGGATGGTCGTCATCAGGCCCTTGACGATCCCGAACTCCTCGACCAGCACCTTGGC
>DATKNA010000307.1:0-5643 GCA_035541595.1 Kineosporiaceae bacterium
AGCTTGACCAGCGGCGACATCGGGTGGACCGGGGTACCCGTCCGGTGCTGCAGGGGCAGCGCGACCCCCTGCTCCCGCAACCGGCGAGCCTGGTCCGCAGCGCGCGTGTCGGCCCAGGTGATGGAGGGCGTGATCGGACGATGATCGCCGTCGATCCCGATCAGGCTGTGCATCGCGGCGCTGAGCGAGAGCCCGGCCACGGAGCGGGTCCCCAGATCGCGGACCACGGATCGGACCGCGTCGTCGACCGCCGCGCGGACTGTGTCCGGGTCCTGGACCGCGGCCCCGGGCTCGGGCTGCAGCAGCGGGTAGCCCTTGCTCGCCTGGGCGTGAATCCGCCCGGACGCGTCGTACGCGATGACCTTGGTGGCCGTCGTCCCGATGTCGACCCCGAGGACGACGTCGCCGGTGCGGGCCACGCCTCAGCGGGGCCTGCCCGTCGCCGGCTCCTCGACCGCCACGACCTCGGCGTGCAGGTAGCGGCACAGCAGCCGGACGTCGCAGGGACCGAACCCCGGCACGTGCTCGAGGTGATCCATCCGCGGGACGACGACCTCACTCACCGTGCCCACCCCGAGGGCCCGCGACATCGCTTCGAACGCTTGCGCGCCGTTGCCGCGGACGTCGGTGAACACACCGGCGAGGTCGTGTCCCTCGCTGTCGACGAAGGTGGCGATCTCGTCCTGCCACCGCTGCGCCTGATCGTCGGGGGCGTCCGGTGGAACCGAGACGTACCCGAAGGCCAGTGGCCGCGCCATGCCGTCCATCTCCCCTGGGGAACCGATGCCACGCATCGTGGCGAACCCCACAGTACCCACGTCCACGCACCCCTCGCGCACCAGTCGGCTGCCACACCGGATCGTGACCCGATCGCGACCGGCCCGCCACCACCCCGCGACGGACCACATCGTGCCTGTTCACAAGGGGTGGAGCAGTGGACTACAGATGGTACATCCGGGTCAGGGGCACCCGGTCGGCCGGTTGCGCCCGCAGCTCTTCCCCGTCCAGCGTCACCCGGCGACCCCCGGCGTCCACCCTGACGGCACCCCGACGGTCGTTCCCCCGCAGCATCGAGGAGAGGCCCACCGTGCGCGTGCCGCGCACCGCCACGCGTCGCCGCCGGGTGGGCACCGCGTCGCCCCCGGCACGCGCCGCCGCAGCGTTGACGAACACCACCGAGACCTCCGTCGGCGCCGCCCCGGAGCCGGCGAACTGCGGCCCGAGCACCAACGGCTGGGCGGTGTCCACGGCCGCGTTGGGGTCGCCGACGGTAGCCCAGGCGGGCAGCCCGGCCTTGAGGACGTAGGCCGGCTTCGCCCCGAACCAGGCCGGCTGCCAGAGGACGAGGTCGGCGAGCTTGCCCACCTCCAGCGATCCGACCTCGTGATCGATCCCGTGCGTGATCGCGGGGTTGATCGTCAGTTTGGCCAGGTAGCGCAGCACACGGGCGTTGTCGTCACCGTCCGGCCCGCCGTGGTCGCCGGGCAAGGGGCCCCGGGCCGCCTTGGCCAGTCCCGCCATGGCGAACGTCCGGCGGACCGTCTCGCCGGCCCGTCCCATGCCCTGCGCGTCGGAGGAGGTCACCGGGATGACCCCGACGTCGTGCAGGACGGTCTCCGCGGCCATGGTGGCAGCTCTGACGCGGTCCCGGGCCAGGCGGAGCTGGGAGGGGACCACGGCATCGAGCCCGTGCACGGCCACGATCATGGCCTCGTGCTCCGCGACGGCGTCACGGGCGAACGGGAGGGTCGGGTTGGTGGACGAGCCGATGACGTTCGGCACGCCGGCGAGCTCGAGGACGTTCGGCACGTGTCCTCCCCCGCAGCCCTCGACGTGATAGGCGTGCACGCTGCGACCGCCGACCACGGCCAGGGTGTCCTCGAGCGCGAGGTTCTCGTTGAGCCCGTCGGTGTGCAGGCACACCTGGACGTCGTGCTCGTCGGCGACCCCCAGCGCGGTGTCCAGGCTGCGGCGATGGGCACCGAAGTCCTCGTGCACCTTGAACGCGCACACGCCCGACTCGAGCGCCTCGAGCAACGGCTCGGGCCGGGACGACGAGCCGCGGCCGAGGAATCCGACGTTGACCGGCCAGGCGTCGAAGGCGCGGTACGCCGCCCGCAGTCCCCATCCGGTGTTGACGCCGGGCCCCCAGAAGGGCCCGAACTCCTGCCCGAGCAGGGTCGTGACGCCGCTCGCCAACGCCGCCTCGCAGACCCGTGGCGACAACAGGTGCACGTGCGTGTCGACGACGCCCGGCGTCGCGATCAGCCCCTCCCCCGGGATGACGATCGTCGACGTCCCGACGACCACGTCGACGCCGTCGGTGGTGTCCGGGTTACCCGCGCGGCCGATGCCGCTCACCCGGCCCTCCCGGACGCCGATGCTGACCGCACGCACGCCAAGCGCGGGGTCGAGGAGCAGGACGTTGGTGATGACGAGGTCGCACGACTCCCGGGTGGGGACCGCGCGCAGGCCGATGCCGTCCCGGGCGGTCTTGCCGAACCCGGCGAGCAGCGCGAAGCCGTCGTCCGGTTCGGGCGCGCCCTCGGGCGCCGGCTCGACCCGGACGACGAGACCGGTGTCGCCCAACCGGACCCGGTCGCCGGACCGGAGGACGACGCCATGGTGGTGCGGCCGGCCGCTCACCCCTGCTCCCCGCCGGACCCGCCGCCGGACCCCCCGTCGGACCCCCCGTCGGTCAGGTAGCCGAACGCGCGGGCGCGCTCGAGCGCGGCCTCTCGGGCACCCGGCGCGTCGAGGGGCCCGTCGACGAGGCCGGAGAAGCCGATCACGACGCGCCGTCCCCCGACGGGCACGAGCCGGACGTCGACCGCGACGCCGGGGTCGAAGCGGACGGTGCGGCCCGCGGGGATCGCGAGGTGTCGTCCGTACGCGGCCGCCCGGTCGAAGCGCAACCGGGGGTTGGCCTCGAAGAAGTGGAAATGGCTCGACACCGACACCGGAACCCGGGCCGTGTTGACCACCGTCACGGCCACGAGGTCGCCGTCCGGCGTCGTGGGAGGTCCGGGCTCGTCGGGACCGGGGATGACCGCGCCCGGGGCGGCGTCGCCGAGCCAGCCGCCACCGATCGGGTCGTCGACGACGACCAGCCGGCTGCCGTCGTCGAAGACGGCCTCGACCATCACCTCGGTGACGATGTCCGCGACGCCCGGCAGGACGTCGTCCGGGCCGAGCACCCCCCGGCCGGCCGCGAGGGCCTCGGCGTGCCGGGCACCGTCGCGAGCCGCCTCGCAGACGGTGTCGGCGACGAGCGCGATCGTCTCCGGGACGTTGAGCAGCAGTCCGCGCGCCCGCCGCGTCCGGGCGAGTTCGGCCGCGGTGAAGAGCAGGAGCCGGTCACGCTCCGTGGGGGTGAGCAGCATCCGGGCATTCTCCCCCGTCCACACCCGCCCCTCGTCCCGGACCGGCCACGTCACGCACGGATGAGGTCGCGGTCCGATCTCGGGGTCGGATTCGACCGTCAGGACGCGGCTTCCAACACCGCGACCAGGTCCTCCCGGCGGAGCCGGACCGGATTGCCCTGCATGCTGCTCGACCCGGCAGCCTTCTCCGCGACCTCGACGAACTGTGCCGGGGCGAGGCCCATCGCGCCCAGCGGTGACACATGCAGCGCGGCCACCGTGTCGCGCACCCAGTCGACCCCTTCGTCGAGGGTCGCGTCGTCGCGTCCGGTCAGCAGACGGGCGACGTGGGCGTAGCGGGCCAGCGCCGGCGAGCCCGGCTCGTGCTCGCGCAGCGCCTGCACGTTGGCCCGGACGACGGGTGCGAGCAGCGCGGCGCACACGGCCCCGTGCGGCGCGTCGACCAGCCCGCCGATGACGCCCGCGAGACCGTGCACGGCACCGAGCTTGGCGTTGGCGAGGGCCACCCCCCCGAAGAGGCTGCACAGCGACATGTCCTCGCGGGCCTCCCGGTCGTCGCCGCGGGCGTAGGCGCGGCGCAGCGCCCGGGCACCGCGGCGTAGGCCCTCGGTGGCGACGGCGTCGGTCGCCGGGTTGGCCCGCCGTGACACGTACGGTTCCAGGCATTGCGTCAGGGCGTCCAGACCGCTGCTCGCCGTCACCGCGGGCGGGCAGGTCATCGTGAGCAGCGGGTCGACCAGCGCCACCGCGGCCAGCATGGACGGGCTGCGGATGCTCGCCTTGATCCCGTGCTCGGCGGATCGCAGGGTGGCGTTCGCCGTCGCCTCGGCGCCCGTCCCCGCGGTCGTGGGCACGGCGACGAACGGGAGGGGCGGCCGCTCGATGGGCATCCCCCGACCCACGACCTCGAGATGGTCCATCGGATCCGTCCCGTTGCCGAGCAGGACCGCCATGGCCTTGCCCAGGTCCAGCACACTGCCCCCGCCGATCGCGACGACCACGTCCGGGCCGGCGGCCCTCCCCTCCCGCATCGCCTCACGGACGTCGTCCACGGTCGGCTCGTGCGCGACCGTCACGACGGCGACGGGATCGATGCCGTCCAGCAGGCGGCGGTGGCGGGACGGCTCGCGACCCGTGCACAGCAGCACGCCCCGGCCGAGTGCGGGCAGCAGACCGCCGAGTTCGTCCGCACGGCCAGGACCGAAGATCACCCGCCGGGGCAGCGCGAGGTCGAAGGCGGTCACCAGCCGTCCTCGGCGGGGAACGCGGCCCCGAACCGGGTCGAAGCTCGCGGCTGCGCCATCATGTCGGCGACGGCGTCCCGCCAGCGGGCATAGTGTGCGGTCCGCTTGTGGGCATCTGCGGCGGACTGGTCGAGGTACACCTCGGTGAGCACGAGGTGCGCGGGGTCACCCTCCTCCTGCAGGACGTCGAAACGGCGCACGCCGGTCTCCTCCAGCGACGCCGCGGCATTGCGGCGGGTCTCCGCGAGGAACGCCTCCACGTCCTCCGGCTTGACGTGCACATGCACGTGGACCACGAGCATCACGACCTCCTACGCCGGCCCGGTCCGGATGGTCCTGCGCCGGCCCGCTCCCACCCCACCACCGCGTCCCACGGCGCGAGATGCCGTCGGGGCGGGGCTCACCGGCCGTCGGATCCCGACGTCCGGTGAGCGCCGCCGCGCGACCGTTCGGCGGGTCAGCCCGCAGGGTCCGCCGCGTCCTCGCCGAGCAGGTGCGTGTCCGAGCCCGGGAAGCACAGCGACTCCTGGCCGTCGGACCACCTCACGAGGTACGGCGGGGAGCCGTCGGGATGCGATACCTCAAGGATCTCGCCGATCCGCCGGGGGGCGTCCACGTGGGCCCCCTCTGTGACGAGCCGGTCACCGACCTTGGCCTTCACGGTGTCTCCCTCCACGTCTGTCCTGCAGAGCATGCCCGGCGCGCCGGGCGATCACCCGGTGGGGGCCACCTTGCGCAGGTGCTCGACGAAAGCGCGCATCCAGCCGGGGTGGTCCGGCCAGGCCCGGCCGGTGACCAGCTGACCGTCGATCACCGCGTCGCTGTCGACGAACTCCCCGCCGGCGGCCTCGACGTCCGGGCGCAGCGCCGGATACGCGGCCGACCGCCGTCCCTGCAGGGTGCCGGCGGCCGCGAGCAGCAGAGGTCCGTGGCACAGCGCCGCCACGGGCGCGTCGGCCCGCATGAAGTGCCGGATGATCCGCTGGGCGTCGGGGTCGTTGCGGATGTACTCGGGG
>DATKNA010000308.1:0-7638 GCA_035541595.1 Kineosporiaceae bacterium
GAGGATCCGCGCGCGACCGACCCGCCGGCGCTGCACACCGGGCGGGGGCGGGTTCTGGCGCTCGGCCCGGTCTCGATCGTTCCAGGCCACGGCCCGGCCTTCAGACCGGGCCCCACCTCCCCCCGTTGACCGCGAGGGCCACCCCATCCCACCGGCGTCCGGGACAGGGGACACGTTCCTCCACTCGGTCCTAGGCTCACCACATGGAGTACAGGCAGCTGGGCAGGTCCGGTCTGCGGGTGTCGTCGGTCACCCTGGGGACGATGGGATTCGGCGGCACCGGGTGGGCGGGCCCCATCGGGCACATCGACGTCGAGGGGGCGCGGCGGCAGATCGACATCTGCCTCGAGGCCGGCGTCAACCTCGTCGACACCGCGGACGTGTACTCGAACGGTCTCTCGGAGCAGATCCTCGGCGAGGCGCTGGGCAAGGACCGCGACGAGGTGCTGATCGCCACCAAGGTGCGCGGCGACATGGGTCCCGGCCCGAACGACGGGGGCCTGTCCCGGTACCACATCGTGCGGGCGTGCGAGGCGAGCCTGCGCCGGCTCGGCACCGACCACATCGACCTCTACCAGGTCCACGAGTGGGACGGGATCACGCCGCTCGAGGAGACCCTGTCGGCCCTCGACGCGCTCGTCCGGTCGGGCAAGGTCCGCTACATCGGCTCCTCCAACTACACCGGCTGGCAGCTGATGAAGTCGCTGTGGATCTGCGACCACCACGGGCTGGAGTCGTTCGTGAGCGAGCAGATCTACTACTCGCTGCAGGCGCGGGACGCCGAGAACGAGCTGGTGCCGATCGCGATCGACCAGGGCCTCGGCATCCTCGTCTGGAGCCCGCTCGCCGGCGGCCTCCTGTCCGGCAAGTACCGCCGCGGCGAGAGCGCTCCCGAAGGCACCCGGCGGTTCGAGGGCTGGACCGAGCCGCCGGTGAACGCCGAGGAACGGCTGCACGACACCGTCGACGCTCTGGTGGCGATCGGGCGTGACCACGGTGTGTCCGCCGCCCGGGTCGCCCTTGCGTACACGCTGGCGAAGCCGGCCGTGACGTCGGTCATCATCGGGGCCCGGACCGAGGATCAGCTGCGTGACAACCTCGCCGCGGCCGAGCTGGAGCTGATCGACGACGAGCTGAAGCGGCTGGACGACGTCAGCCGCGTGCCGCTGCTCTACCCGTACTGGCACCAGGCGAACACCGGTGCCGGCCGGCTCGGCCCCGCGGATCTCAGCCTGCTCGGCCCGCACCTGCCGTGACGAGGCGGTAGACCTCTTCGGACGATCCGGTCAGTCCTCCCGCCCGAACAGCCAGCGGCCCGTGCGCACCTCGATGATCCGCTGCAGGATGGGCAGCCTGCCGCCGATGGTGCGCTCGAGAACCGGCCGGGCCACGGCCTGGCTGTACTGGATGACCCGGAGTTGATCCTCGAGCGGGACGTGCCCGTGGCTGAGGCCGTGCGCGGCGCAGTTCGTGTGGTGGATGTCCACGAGCCCGTCGAACCACCGGACCGGGTCCTCCGGCGGGTTCCCGACCGACCTGGCCTCGCCGACGTCGGCGGCGTCGTCCAGCGCCAGACGCAGGCGGTCGTCCGCCCGGATCCCGCTGCGGCTGGGCGCGGTCAGCGCGCGGCTCGCGCCGGGCATGCTCACCAAGTAGGCCCAGACGCTCCCGCGATCGGTGAGGCCGTCGACCCCGGGCACGACGGCGAGGCAGTCGCCGCAGCCGATCGCCAGCACCCGGCGCCACGCGCGGGGCAGCCGCGGGGTGACCTCGTGGCGGATCTCGACGTCGCGCACGGCTCAGCCGGGGGGCTCGACCCGCGCCAGGATCTCGACCACGACCAGACGGTATCGGCATCGGCCGACGACGCCATCCCGCCTGGGACGAGGCGGCCGGCCGGCAGGACGCGCTCCGCCTCGTGGTGGACGAGGCTAGGCTGACGTCTCGTGACGAGTCGCGGCCGCGGGGGGGCGGCGCAGCGCCGATGGAGCGACCTGAGCGGCGGCCGACGCTCCATGATCGTCATAGCTGCCGTCGTCGAGATCGTCCTCAAGGTCCTCATGCTGGCCGATCTGCGCCGACGAACGGCCGACGAGGTCCGCGGGTCGACGTGGCTGTGGGCGGCGGGTGCCCTGCTCAACACGGGCGGGCTGCTCCCGCTGGCCTATTTCGTCGTCGGGCGCCGTCGGGATCGACCCCGGGGCGGCGCGCCGGACCCTCGCCGGCGCGACGATGATCACCACGAAGTCCAGGGCCTGGTCGCGAAGGCATGGCGGACCGAGGCGACGTAGTCGGCGTACCCGGAGCCGTAGGTGCCGCTGTACCACATGCCGATGCAGCCCCAGAGATCCCCGCGGCTGACGGGCCCGTCATAGGTCCAGCCCTCGTAGCAGGCCCGCCGCCGGGCCAGCACGTAGTCCACGTTGTACGCCGTGCTGTCCCGCGCCCATGGCCAGGTGCCGAGGTGCTCGGACACCTTGATCTGCAGGATCCCGAAGCTCGCCCCACCGTCCCCGTTCCAGCTCATCAGCCACTTGCTCTCGATCGCCGCCTGCGCTCGGACGGTGTCCACGGCGAAACCCCACTTGCAGGCCCCCCACTGCAGGATCTCGTCCGTCGTCCCGGAGAAGTGGCCGTCCACCCGGGGGACGATCTGCCGCTGCGCCTCGCGGGCGAACCCCTGGAACGGCCGCTGCACCCACCCCGCGGGTGGCTCGGCACGGTTGGCGGCGGCGTTCTGCGGCCGCGGCTCCCACGACGAGCGCGTCACCGCCGCCGCACACGCCGCGGACGACGGGAGTGCCGAGCCTGGCGGCACCGTCCTGGCGAGATCGATGCGGTCCGTCGTGGACGGCGTCCCCGTCGTGACGCTGGGGGTCGCCGCGGTCGTCCCCGGCACGGCCGTCGACGTCCCTGATCCTGCTGGGGACGGTGAGTGGCTCACGGTGACCGTGCCGGGTGACGCGGCTGCGGGACCGGCCGGATCGGAGGGAGCGGTGGCCCGAGCGGAGCCCGGGGACGACGGGGCAGGATCCGGCGCCACCGGGGCCGCGGCCGCCGTCCTCGCCTCCGGCGAGGTGGACGGCGTCGCCGGGGCCAGCGGCAGCTGGACCTGCGACGGCCAGGGCCGCGGTGAGGTCTCCGGTGAGGTCTCCGCCGGCGTGCCGTTCACCGAAGCCTCCGCCGCCCGCGGTACTCGCGGCCTGTCCATCGCGGCGCCGCTGCTCAGAGCGGCGAAGCCGAGCAGGCCCGTGCAGATGAACCCCGCCACGAGTTGACGCCGCATACCTCGACCCTCGATCGGTGATCTCCGGGTGCCCGCCGAGACAGATGAGCTGCTTCACCAGACCGCCCCTCGACGTTACCTCGCTCGTCGGGCTCGGGGTCAACCCCCGGACGGGCGAGCGGGGCGCCGGCGCGGACATAGGTCCCGCAGGCTGCCTCCAATCGTCCCTGGCGGGCGTCGCCCTCCTCTGGTGCACTCGTGTCAGCACCGCCGCGCGGGCCGCGCGGGCGCGGCCCACCTGCCGGACGGCGCCGCGACGCGGTCCGCGGCAGCGTCACGCAGGACACGGAGGACACGAGGATGACCACGACCAAGCGCTGGACGGTCGAGATCTTGATCGACGAGGAGACGGCGGGCGTCACCCATGCCGCAGCCCGGCTCGACACGAGCGAGGACGCTCACGTGCACGGCCAGGGGACCTGGCCGGCCCCGACCGGCACGCGCAGCCCCCTGCCGGCGGACGACCTGGCCGTCGCCGCTGCCCTCTCCGAGATCGCGGCCAAGCTGTCGGGCAGGGCCGTGGCCGAGACCGAGGAGTCGACCGGCTTGATCGCCAACGGCTGACATGGCTCCGCCCCGAGGGCCGCGCCGCGGTCCGGGGCTGTCGCCGTACATCCGGAGGGTGTCCACCCGCCTGGACGGTTGAGTGAGTCACATATTAGGGTCCGGCCCCATGACGACGTCACTGACCACCCGGCTCGCCATCGCCGCCTGGGACGAGGCACCGACCCGCGAGTACGACGACGGGAGCAGGCTCACCCGGGCCGCGGTCACGCTGAACGACGGAGCCGACGGGCTGACGGGCGGGACGTTCGATGCGGTCATGTACTACCGGCCGGACGGCACCAGCACCTACGTGACCGTGATGCGTCTGGACGCGACCCTCCAGGGACGCTCCGGATCGTTCGTGCTCACCGGCGAAGGCTCGTACGACGGCACGACAGCCACGGGCACCAGCCACGTCGTCCCCGGATCCGGCACCGGCGAGCTCGCTCGCATCAGCGGGACGTGCACCAGCGTCTCCACCCACGCCGACTACCCCTTCATGCCGCTGACCCTCAGCTATTACCTGGCGTGAACGTCGACGACGCGACCGCCAACCTGCTGGGCGCCCTGTGCCTGGTGGTGGCCGACGAGACCCGTGATCGGGTCACGGCCGCATGCGGTCAGCCGGGATCCGCGCCCGCTGCGCTGTCCGCCCTCGACCAGTTCCTCGGTCGACCATCCCTGGACCGCCTGGCCCGGGTCCTCGCGCTGACCCCTTCCGGCGCCGTGCGGCTGGTCGATCGGCTCGCCGAGGCGGGCCTGGTCACCCGGGGGCCGGGACCCGACGGGCGCACCCGATCGGTGGCCCTCACCGGCGCCGGGCGCCGCACCGCCGCCGGGGTCACCGCGGCCCGGGCCGACTACCTCCGCCAGCTGATCGGCAGCCTGTCCCGGCCGGAACGGCGCACGCTGCACGCCCTGCTCGGCAAACTCATGGCCGCCGTGGTCGATGCCAAGGACGGCGGGCCCTGGATCTGCCGCCTGTGCGACCTCGGCGACTGCGGACTCGCCGAAGGGCTCTGCCCGGCCGCCAACGCCGCTGCCATCACGTGCCAGCAGTCGACCCCCCAACCAGCACAGCCGCCGATCAGCCGGAGTGATCGTTCAGGAACGCCAGGGTCCGCCGGTTGAACTCATCGACGTTCTCGTAGATCGGGGCATGGGAGCAGTCCTCGAACACGACGACCTCGGAACCGGAGATCGCGGTCTTCAGCGGCTCGGCGAATCGCGTCGACGTCACCTGGTCGTGCCGACCGAACGTGATCAGGGTGGGTGCCTGGACGGACCCCAGCACCGACGCCGCGTCGTGCGTCAGGACGGCCTCCGACTGGCGCAGAAACGCGTCGACCGGCGGCATGGGCCGGCCCCGCACGAAGTCGGCGAGCGCGTCGATGTACTCGGGACGGGCTGCGTACAGCTCCGGTGTGAAGCACCAGGGGAAGATCCCCCTGATCACCAACTCGGCGACGCTGCCAAGGGCGGGTGCCATGATCCGCCATCCCTCCACCACCGCCCGCAGGAACGGGTCGGTGCTCGTCCACGCGCTGTGCAGGGATAGGGACTTCACCCGCTCCGGATACTTGGCGGCCAGCCACATGCCGGTTGCCGCGCCCAGGGAGAGGCCGGCGACGTGGGCCTGGTCCACGCCGGTGACCTGCATGAACGCGGCGATGTCGTCGGCGAGCAACTCCGTCGTGTAGGTACCCTCCGGCTTGCCGGACAGGCCAGCGCCGCGCAGGTCGACCGTCAGACAGGTGAACTGCTTGGCGTAGTCGGCGACCTGGAAGGCGTAGCACGCCTGGTCGGCCGCCAGGTACGGGATGAGGACGAGGGGTTCACCCTCCCCCTGGGTCTCGTAGTAGATCTCGATGCCGTTCGCCTGCACCGTCGGCATCCGCCCACCTCCTGCAGCCCGTGGGCGGCCGCAGCCAGCCCATCCGTCCGTCACACCCGACCTTGCCCCGTCCGGCCGTCCCGTGCCAGTACCAGTACCGATCGCCGGGAATGCCTCGACCCGGACGCCGGCGGGTCAGACTCCACCGGATCCAGACTGGATCAGCTCACCCCATGCCTGGCTGACGCCGCCGAGCGACCAGCCGCCGTCCACCGGCAGGATCGCGCCCGTGATGTAGCCGGCGAGCGGCGATGCCAGGAGCAGGCATGCGGCGGCCACGTCGCCCGGCGTGCCGACCCGTGCCATGGGCACCGTCCGCTCGATCATGGCCTCCGCCTCCGCCGTGGGCGCCAGCCGGGCCATCCCCTCGGTCCCTGCGATCGGGCCGGGAACCACAGAGTTGACCCTGATCCCGTCCGCTCCCCACTCCATGGCGAGCACCCGGGTCAGCATGTCCACCCCGGCCTTGGCCGCGCAGACATGGGACTGAAGCGCCATCGGCAGGAACGCCTGCGGAGCCGAGACATTGATCACCACCGCCCCCGGCTTCCGCAGCAGCGGGTGCGCGGCGCGCAGAACCTGGTAGGTGCCGAGCAGGTCGATGTCCACCACCGACCGGAAGGCGTTGGGCGACATCGCCAGCGCCGAAGCGGGAAAGTTACCGGCCGCGCCGGATATCAGGACGTCGATGTCCCCGAACGCCTGGTGCGCCTGCCGCAGGCCGGCCTCGGTCCCCTCCGGGTCCCGGACGTCCGCCGCGCTGCCCTGGGCCTCGGCCCCGAGGGCGCGCAGCCTTCCGACTGCAGCGTCGACCTTGTCCCGGGATCGGCTCATCACCCAGACCCTGGCACCTGCCGAGGCGAACCCCTCCGCGATACCGAGATTGATCCCGCTGGTGCCCCCGGCGACGAAGACACACGCTCCGGTGAAGTCGACGGTCACCCTCGCCATGGCCAAACTCCTTCTCCCGACGTGATGAGTGCCTGTGAACCTCGGCGGACGCCGCCGGCCGAAACCCGCACCGCGCCGACGGTCGGAGCCCGTCGCGTTCCTGCCGGGCCCGGCGAACGTCACCCAGGCACGCTCGGTCAACGTGCGGGGTCCTCGCGAAGGAACCGAGCGATGAGCGGGGCGAGCTCGCCGGCGCTGGTGGACAGGCCGAGGTGGCCGTCGTGGTAGACGTGCAGGCGGGAGTCCGGCAGCAGCCGATGCATGAGGTAGGCGTTGGCGAGCGGGATGATCGGGTCGTCGTCGCCGGCCAGGACGAGGGTGGGCTGCCGCAGCAGGGGCAGCAGGGGGAGGCTGGTCCAGCCCACTCCGGCGAGGAGTTGGTACCGGTACCCACGTCCGGAGACCGGGCCCGGCGGGCGTGCCAGCACCTCGTCGACCAGCTCCGGCTGGGTGCGGATGCGTCCGCCGTAGATATCGCCGGCGACGGCGCGCAGGTGGGCACGGTCACGGTGGCGGCGGGGGGTGGCCATGGTGAGCAGGACACGCGGCGAGGCGGGGATCATCAGAGCGCCCGTCCCGGTGCTGACCAGGACGACGCGGCGGCAGCGGCGAGGATTCTGCAGGGCGATCTGCTGAGCCAGCCCGCCACCCCAGGAGATGCCCAGGACGTCGAACCGGGAGTGCCCCAACTGCTGCACCAGGCTGCCGACGAGCCGGGCGAGGCCGCTGAACCGGTAGGGGCGCCTGGGAGGCGGGGAGCCGCCGACGCCGGGGACGTCGAAGGCGATCACCCCGATCACGGGGTCCAGGGCCTCGACGAACGTCATGAGGAGGTCGAGGCTGGACCCGATGCCGTTGCACAGCAACAGCGGCGGCTGCCCCGGCTCCCCCGGTCGACGCCAAAGCCTGAGGTCCTGTTCACCGACCGTGACCATTTGGTCGGCCACCGTGTCCTTGCCCG
>DATKNA010000309.1:0-9961 GCA_035541595.1 Kineosporiaceae bacterium
CGCCCGGCGTCTCGCCGCGGCCGCCGCGCCCCGCTCCGCGCGACCGCGGGTCGTCAGCCGCTGACGCCCCACCAGAGCACGCCCCTGATCACCCCAGAGCGCCGTGCTTGTTGCATCAGTGCTGATGAGTTCGTCAGTGTAGTCTGGGCTCGTGAGTGACGTCGACCGGCTGCCCGAGCTCGCGTCCGCCGACCCGAGCACCGACCCGAGCACCGACCCGAGCACCGACCGCCTCGCGGCCCGGGGCGCGGCCGGGGCCCAGGACCGAGCCGCCGAGGAGCCGACCCGGCTGGACCGGCGGAAGGCGCGCACCCGCCGTGCCCTGCTGGACGCGGCTCGGGCCCTCATGGCCGAGCGCAGCACGAGCGACGTGAGCATCCAGGAGATCACGGACCGGGCGGACGTCGGCTTCGGCTCCTTCTACAACCACTTCACCTCCAAGTCGGAACTGTTCGAGGTGGCGGTCGCCGATGTCCTGGAGGAGCACGGCAACCTCCTCGACCAGGTCACGGCAGGCATCGACGACCCGGCCGAGGTCTTCGCCGTCGGCGTCCGCGCCACCGCCCGCCTCGCCGAGGAGCAGCCCGTGATCGCCCAGGTCCTGGTGAACGCCGGGCTGGACTACGTGATCGCCGAGGACGGCCTGGCCCCGCGGGCGATGCGCGACGTCGAACGCGCCGTCCAGCACGGGCGGTTCGCCGTGACGACACCGTTCCTAGCCGTGGTCAGCACGACCGGCTGCCTGATGGCCTACCTCCACGTCCGCCTGCACGCCCCCCATCTCATCCGCCCCGACGCCGCCGACGAGCTCGCCGAGGAGGTCCTGCGGATGCTCGGCCTGGACCCCCGGTCGGCCCACGACATCGCCCACCGGCCTCTGCCACCCACCCTCGACGCGACGACCCGAATGAGGCCGGGACCTCCCGTGCGGTAGCTGCCGGCCCGCCACCAGGGCTGTCGTGGAGTTCAACCCCGCCCGCCCGGAGCTGCGGCCGGTCGGATCAAACGCACGGGACTGGAATCGTGCGACCTCGCCGCCGTCGGAGCGGGGGTCATCCTCACCGCCGCCGGGGCCATGCAGGTACGTCAGGACGGGCAGGCAGGACGTCCACCCGTCGGGGCGGGCGCCAGTCGACGCGCCAGACGCCGAGCGGTCCAGCCCGACAGGGCGCCCACCAGGGCGCCCGCGGCCACGTCGGACGGGTAGTGGACGCCCGTGTGCACGCGGGCGTAGGCCACGAGCCCCGCAGCCAGATGGAGGGGCACCCAGAGCGCCGGCACGCTCTCCCCCATGCTCGACGCGAAGGCGAACGCCGACGCGGCGTGACCTGAAGGAAAGGACGGTGACGAGGGCCGGCGTACCCGGCGGGAGGCCACGATCTGTCCCTCACCCGACGCGCCGGGCCGGCGTCGCCGGGACAGGGACTTGAGCGCCAGATTGCTCGTCGAGGACGCCAACCCGATCGCCAGGACAGCTTGGCCGGCGGCCCGCCTCCCCCGGTGCCCACCGGCAGCGGCGACGACGCCCGCGATGGCGAACCAGAGGCGTGAGCCGTTCGCCGCATCGGACAGACGTACCAGGAACCGGTCGAGGGCCGGCGTCTTCGTCCCCTCCACGGCAGCGACGATCGCGTGGTCCACGGCGCTGGACTGAGCCCGTACCTCCGCGATCCACTCCTTCGCGCTCGTGAGCCCCGCACTCTCGTCCACCGTGATCCTCCGCTCAGGCGACCCGTCGCCGTCCAGACCGAGCCCTCCCGCCCCGCGTCGCGCATGCCACGGACATCTCCCGCCGAGCTCCGGCGGATCCGCACGCCCCGCCGCGGAAAGGCACTGCCCTCACATCCGACGCCGTATCCGACGTCGGGTACCACACCCGCCACGGTAGGCGTCGTCGGTGCGGTGCGGAATCCGGACAGGCCGGGTCACGATGTCGCCTGCGCGGCCTCCCCCCTGCCGGGCTCGCTCACACCAGGCCTTGGGTCGACCCCTTGACAGACAGATCCACCAGTTCTGATACTCATCTCAGAAGCGATGAAGAGATCTAGGAGGGACTATGGCGGCCGTCGAGAGCGAACAGGACGCGGTTACTGCTCAGACCGGGAAGAACTTCGCCGAGCACAAGGACCTGCACAGCGACCAGGGCGCGCTGCCGGGCGAGCACCCAGGGCGTTCGGCCAACCCGACGATCAAGGTGTCGGGACTGGCCTGGCTGGAGTTCGAGAAGGTTGATCTCAACCGCTCGGAGCGGTTCGCGATCGACTTCGGCCTCACCGTCCACGCCCGCACGGACGACGCCCTCTATCTGCGCGCGGCCCGCGACGGCGCGCCCTGCGTGGTGATCCGGCAAGGGAGCAGCTCACGCTTCATCGGGCCCGTGTTCCACGCCACCGAAGGGCAGGATCTGGACAGGCTGGCCCGGGCGACCGGCGGCACCGTCGAGGCGCGTCACGAGCTCGGATCCGGCCGGGTCGTGCGCGTGAGCGATCCGAGCGGGTTCCCGGTCACGGTCGTCCACGGAGTCGAGGAGCTGCCCGCTCTCCCCACCCAGACCCCCCTGACCTGGAACGTCGGTGGCCGCTCCCGGCGGGTCAACGCGACGCAGCGGCCGCCCAGGGAGCCGGCGCGGGTCGAGCGCCTCGGTCACATCGTCCTGGGTACCCGAGTCTTCGGCCGGGCGCTGGACTGGTACCTCGAACATCTCGGACTGATCGTCAGTGACTTCCTGTACCTCGAAGGCCAGCGCGAGCGCGGCCCGGTGATGGCGTTCATCCGCTGCGACCGGGGTTCCGAGCCGAGCGACCACCACACCCTCGCCATGCTGCTGGCTCCCGAGACCGGGTACGTGCACTCCGCCTACGAAGTGGCGGACCTGGACGCCCTGGCCGCCGGCGGGGAGTACCTCAGGGACCGTGGCTACCGTCACTCGTGGGGGATCGGCCGCCACATCCAGGGCAGCCAGGTCTTCGACTACTGGCGTGACCCGGACCGCGTGATGGTGGAGCACTACGCGGACGGGGACGTCTTCGACGCCTCTCTGGAGCCGGGCTGGACGCCGCTGTCCGCCAGCGGCCTGCGCCAGTGGGGGCCCAAGCCGACCCGCGACTTCCTCGGCACCACGCCCAGCCCGGCCCTCGTGCGGCAGGCCCTGGAGGCGCTCCGCGAGGACAACGAGATCGACCTCGCCCGGCTGACGGGCCTGATCAAGGCGATGAACCGGTGATTCCGGGCTATCGCGACGGCGACGTCGTCCCCGTGCTCGTCGTGGGGGCCGGACCGGTCGGTGTCGCCGCCGCCTCGATGCTCGCCCGCCGCGGGGTACGGACCCTGGTCGTCGACCGATACCCCGACCTCTACCCCCTGCCCCGAGCGGTCCACGTCGATGACGAGGTCGCCCGCATCCTGCAGGGCATCGTCGGAGCCGACACCGTCACCGCGCTGACCATCCCCGCGCGCGGCCTGCGGCTCCTGGACGCCCGGCATCGCACGATGGCCGAGTTCCGCCGCGACCGCCCGATCGGCGTTCACGGGCATCCGCAGGCCAACATGTTCGACCAGCCCGACCTGGAGCGTCTCCTGCGCGACCGGCTGGCCGGGGTGGGGCAGGTCACGCTCGCAGGCGGCGTCGAGCTCGTCGCGCTGGACCAGGAGCAGGAGGGGGCACCGGCTCCCGTCCGGGCCACCCTGCGCCGGATCGCCGACGGCACGCGACAGCACATCTACGCCCAGGCCGTCCTCGGGTGCGACGGGGCGAACAGCACCGTTCGCGACGAGATCGGCGCCCGCATGCTCGATCTCCACTTCGAGGAGCGATGGCTCGTCGTCGACGTCCGGACCGAGCGTGACCTCGACGCGTGGGACGGCGTCCACCAGGTCTGCGACCCCCGCCGGGCCGCCACCTTCATGCGGGTCGCCCCGGGCCGCTACCGATGGGAGTTCCGCCTGCACGAGGGAGAGGTCCCCGCGGACCTGCTCCAGCCCGGACGACTGTTCGGGCTGCTCCGGCCGTGGACGAAGGACATCCCGGACGAGGAGTTCGAGGTCCTGCGCAGCGCCGAGTACACGTTCCGGGCCCGGATCGCGGACACCTGGTGTGACCGGCGAGTGTTCCTGCTCGGAGACGCCGCCCACCTGACCCCGCCGTTCATCGGCCAGGGCCTGTGCGCCGGCCTGCGCGACGCGGCCAACCTCACGTGGAAGCTCGCCGGCGTCCTGCAGGGGGCGCTGGACGAGGTGGTCCTGGGGACGTACGAGTCCGAACGTGCGCCCCACGCACGCGCCGTCGTCAAGAAGGCCGTCATGCTCGGCCGGGTCATGACCGGCGGTCAGGACGGCGCCGCGCTGATCCGCCGGGTCGTGCTCGGAGGTCTGTGCCGCGTGCCCGGCTTCACGACGAGGGTCCTCGACGCCGAGTTCCCCCGCCTCACACCGGGGCTTCTGGTGGCGGCCGGCCGATGGAGCCTCACCGGCCGTCTCGTCCCGCAGCCATGGGTCACCGTGGACGGACGGCGCCGGCGTCTCGACGACGTCCTCGGCGCCGGGTTCTCCATCGTCACCCTCGACGTCCCCGGGCCCTCCCTGCAGCGGGCCGCCCGGCGACTCGGCGCCCGGATCGTCCGGGTCGTCGGCGCGCCCGGCCCGGCCATCACGCCGGAGCACGTCGTGACAGCCGTGGACGACGACGGGGTCCTCACGTCCTGGTTGCGCACCCGACGCGCCGTCGCGGTCGTCGTGCGACCCGACCGCGTCGTCCTCGCCCAGACGACCCGCCGCGACGGCGGCGTCGGCCTCGCCGCGGACATCGAGGGGTGGACGTGGGCCATCCCACCCGCCTCTCGGCTCGCCGCCACCACCCAGGCACCCGTCCCGACGGCGTCCGGGGTGACGGCCTCCGGGGTGACGGCGTCCGGGGTGACGGCCTCCGGGGTGACGGCCTCCGGGGTGACAGGGCCCGCCGGGCAGACCCTCGGCGAGTCCGCATCGCCGGCCCGATCGATCCTGAACGGAGCATCCCTGTGAGCACCACGTTGTGGCCCACGTACGCATCACCCCACGATCTCCAGGCCATCGAGGCGGTCCCCCTGGCCCAGCGCGGCCTGCCGACGAGTACCTATGACGCCGTTCAGCGGGCGGCACGCCTGTGGCCGAGCCGGCGCGCCCTGAGCGTGATGCCCGACGGGGACCGATGGGACCAGGCCATGGACATCACGTACCGGGAGCTGGGGGCGCAGGTCACGCGGGTGGCCAACCTGCTGCGGTCCGTCGGCGTCCGCCGGGGCGACACGGTGGGGCTGCTGTCGACCAACACCGCCGAGCTCGTGGCCGCGCTGCTCGGCGCGCAGGCGGCCGGCGTCGTGGCGCCGGTGAACCCGAGCCTGCGGCCCGCCGAGGTCGAGGAGCTCCTGCGCCGCGCACGGGCCCGGGTGATCGTCGCCGCCGGTCCCGAGCTGCACCCCCAGGTGTGGCAGCTGGCCCGGCAGGTCGCCGCCGACCTCGGCGTCACGGCCTTGCTGGCCCTGCGCCCCACCAGCCCGGACGGACCACCGCCGGACCTCGAACCGCTGCCCGGCGTGGTCGTCGGCCACCTGTCCGACCTCGCCGGGCACGTCCCGGACGACCGGCTCGTCGACATCACCCCCCCGGAGGGCGACGATCTGGCCGCGTTCTTCCACACCGGGGGGACGACGGGCCTGCCCAAGCTGGCTGCGCACACCCACGCCAACGAGATCGCCGACGCCTGGGCCGTCGCAGCGATGTCGGAGCTCGACGAGGACGCCCCGGTCCTTGCCGCACTGCCGCTGTTCCACGTCAACGCCCTCGTCGTCACGCTGCTCGGACCCCTGCTGCGGGGCCGACCCGTCGTCTGGGCCGGCCCGCTGGGCTACCGCGACGCCCAGCTGATCCGCGCGTTCTGGCGGGTCGTGGAGCATTACGCCGTCGCGGCGATGTCGGGCGTCCCCTCCGTCTACGCGACCCTCGCCGGGGTCCCGGTCGACGCCGACATCTCCAGCCTGCGCCTGTGCATCGTCGGCGCCGCGCCGCTGCCCAAGGCCGTCGCAGACGCCTGGCACGCCCACACGGGGCGTGACCTCGTTCCGGGTTACGGGCTGACCGAGGCCACGTGCGCCAGCACCCGCAGCTTCCCCGACCATCCGGTTCCCCGGACGGTCGGCCAGCGCCTGCCGTATCAGACGATCAAGGCGGTCGACATCGACCCGGCCACCGGCGCCTGGCGGGACCTGCCCGACGGAGCCACGGGAACGCTCGTCATCGCCGGTCCCACCGTCTTCCCCGGCTACCTCGTCGGGTTCGACGCCGACCGCCCGATCCTGGACGGGCTGGGGAAGCTCAACGGTGGCTGGCTCG
The DNA here is from genome assembly GCA_035541595.1 of Kineosporiaceae bacterium. Taxonomy (GTDB): domain Bacteria; phylum Actinomycetota; class Actinomycetes; order Actinomycetales; family Kineosporiaceae; genus DATKNA01. The sequence goes on from DATKNA010000309.1 coordinate 6,367, forward strand.
ACACCGGCGACCTGGGCAGTGTCGCCGCCGACGGCTTCGTCACCCTCGCCGGGCGCGCCAAGGACGTGATCATCCGCGGGGGACACAACATCGACCCCCACGCGATCGAAGCGGCGCTGCTCTCCCACCCACTCGTCCGGGACGCCAGCGCCGTGGGCCGCATCGACCAGTACGCCGGCGAGGTCCCGGTCGCCTACGTCACGGTCACCGCGGACGTCGACCCCGCTGAGCTCATCGCCTGGGCGGCCCAGCACGTCCCGGAGGCCGCGGCGGCCCCGAAGGACGTCACCATCCTGCCCGCCCTGCCGGTCACCGCCGTCGGCAAGCCGCACAAGGTACCGCTGCAGTGCGACGCCGCCCGCCGCGAGCTCGGCCCGCAGCTGCGGGCGCTGGGGGTCGACCTCCCCGACGACGACTGGTGCACGCAGGTCGAGGGGCGCCTCACCGTCACCCTCACGCTCCCCGACAGCGCGGTGCGGGACGACGTCTCCGCGCTGCTGGACCGCTACGCCCTCGACCGGCGCCTCGACGTCTGGCAGCCGGCGACCACGCCCTGACCGCCCCCATCACCCGGAAAGGCACGCTCATGCCCGTCTCCGTGCTCCGCACCGCCGACGCGTGGTGGGTGGAGGACCCCCTCGGCCACCGCGTCGCGCGGATCGACACCGACGCCCGCACCACCGCCGAGCTGCTCGCCGACCGCGGCGCCGTCGACAAGGCCGCACTCGAGCTGGCCACGTCGGGGGAGGCCGGCAGACCGTCCGACGGTCTGGCCGTGCTCTCACCGGTGACCACCCCGTGCCGGGTCGTCGCCCAGATGGTCAACTACCGCTCGCACGCCGTCGACTCCGGCTTCGACCCCGACACCGTCCCCACGACGTTCTTCCGCAAGGCCTCCGGTTCCGTCGCCGGCCCCAACGAGACCGTCGTGCGGCCGGCGCACGTCAGCCTACTGGACTACGAAGTCGAGCTCGGCCTCGTCATCGGTGCGCCGATGCCCGTCGGCACCCAGGTCACCGAGACCGACCTGAACCGGTACGTCGCCGGGCTCGTCGTCGCCGACGACGTCAGCGCCCGGGACATCCAGCTCCCCAAGGGCCAGTTCTACGAGAGCAAGTCCTACCCGACGTTCACCCCGATCGGACCGCGGCTGGTCCTGGTCGACCGCGACGACCTCGCCCGGCTCGACCGGCTCAGGTTGCGCCTGTGGGTCAACGACGAGCTCCGCCAGGACCAGACCCTGGCCGACATGATCGTCCGGCCGGCGCGCGCGCTGAGCCTGTTGGCCCGCTTCCAATCTCTCCAGCCGGGTGACGTCCTGCTCACCGGCACGCCCGGCGGCACGGCTCTCAAGGCCCCACCCAAGATCGTGGAACACGTCGGCGCCCTGCTGCCACCCGCCCTGAAGTGGAAGATCTTCTTCTCGGGACAGGCCAGGAACACCCGCTACCTGCAGGACGGCGACGTGGTCAGCGCGTCGATCGCGACCGACGACGGTGCCCTCGACCTGGGAACCCAGCGAACGCCCGTCGAACACCGCTGACGCCCTTCTCGCGCGAGGTTGCCCCGCACATCGCGGCAACCTCGGCCCACGCGGCGTATGCCGCCACGTCATGACAGCCGTCGCGCAGTGTGCGGCGGCGAGCTCCCCCGAGCCCGCCACTGGGCCTTGGCGGTCTCCACCTCGTGGGCCGGTCGACCCGGGCCGTTTCCATCCGGATGGTGCTCCTCCCCATCTCCACGGTCGCCGGTCGGGAGTCCCGTCCCTCGCGCGGCGCGCTCGAGCAGCGTGAGCCCCGCATCGCGACGGTGGCGAATCCGCGCGTCACCATGTGTGACGTGCCCCTCGGTCGGCTCGGGACGTCCGCATCCGCCGTGCGACGCTTCTGAGTAGGCCGGCGAACGTCCGAACGACGTCCGGGAGCGAGGTGACGAGGGAAGGAGGGGTCGGAGTGGACGTGTGGTGGATCGGCGAAGGCGGTCCCGAGCGACGGAGCGCTGACGACATCGATGACCTGGTGCATCGCACCGACGGATGGGTGTGGGTGGACATCCCGTCATTCGACACCCCGACGGAGCAGCTGTTGGCAGCGGTCTTCGGCTTCCATCCCCGGGCCGTGCAGGACTGTGCCCAGCGCAACCACGTGCCGAAGATCCACGCCTACGCGGACCACCTGTTCCTCGTGGTCCACTCGCCGGAGGTCAGCGCGGGCGGCGGGCACGTGCACTACGTCGAGCTCGACCAGTTCGTCAGCACGCGCTACCTCATCACGCTGCACGGTCCGCTCAATCCCGCCGTGTCGCTCGAGACGGCGCAGCGCCAGACCGACGAGGTGAACCGTCGGCTCGAGTCGGGCCGGCTGCGGCCGGCCTCGCCGTACGCACTCTCCTACGCGATCGTGTCGTCCATCGTGCGGCACGAGGAGGAGCTGACCGCCGGTCTCGCTCGGGATGTCGGTCTGCTCGAGCAACAGGTCATGGCCGGGGCCGAGGAAGATCCGGAGAGCTTCCTCGATCAGCTGTTCATGGCCAGGCACAAACTCCTGACGGTGCGCACCATGGCCGTCCAGACACGTGAGGTCTACGGCAGGCTCGTTCGCGTGGCGCGATTCCTCCCGAAAGCCGACGTGCCGCTGTTCGACGACCTGGTCGACCAGTACGACCGACTGCGTGGAATCGCGGACGGCCAGCTGGCGTTCCTCCACGGGGTCACGGAGTACTACCGCGCCCGGACCGACACGAAGATGACGATCGCGGCCGAGCGCCTGGCCGTGATCGCCGCGGTCACCCTTCCGATCACCGCCGTATCCTCCGTCCTCGGGATGAACGTCATCGTCAACACCTCGACCCACTGGCTCGCCCTGGCGATTCTGCTCCTGGCGATGGGGGCCATGTCCCTCTGGCTCCTGCGATGGGCCAGGCAGCACGGTTGGTGGTGAGCACCGGTTGGTCGTGAGCACCCGTTGGTCGTGAGCACCGTTGGTCGTGAGCACCGTTGGTGGTGAGCACCGTTGGTGGTGAGCACCGTTGGTCGTGAGCACCGGCTCCCACGCCGGGTCTGCGCGTCTGCGTCGTGCTGGTGGCCCCAACCCGGGTCTCTCGTGCTGATCGAGCAGGTTGATGCCGCACGCGACGGCGTGGCGGCCCGGTAGGTGAGGCGTCGACCGCGGGTGCCCCACCGCCGCGGGAGTCCGTGGCCGCGGCGGTGGGCGCAGCCTGTTCGGAATGACGGCGCGGATCCCGCGCCGCGAAAATCGTCCGGTTCGGGCGTCCCCACCGCTGACGGTCCTCCGCGCGGTTCGTGGCCGATCCAGGCGAGCGCAGCAGCCCGCAGCGCGGCAACAGCGGATGTTGCGATAGTGCACTCATCGGTCACCGGACAGGGCCTTGGCGACGGCGGCCACACGATTGTTGACGTCGAGTTGGCGGAAGATGTTCTCGCAGTGCGTACGGACAGTGCCTTCGGAAATGGACAAGCGGGTGGCGATCTGACGGTTCGTCATCCGCGCCGACATCAATCGCATCAAATTAGCACTCGTCGTTACCTGCGGATACCTGAGACAGAACATCGTCGAGGACGTGTAGCACACCAGCC
>DATKNA010000310.1:0-10232 GCA_035541595.1 Kineosporiaceae bacterium
CTTTATCCAATATTCATCCCAATTTACTTTCCCGATCACCCAGTTGGCCAACATCGCCAACATCATCCAGTCGGCGATCGCCTCGGCCGAGCGCGTCTTCGCCGTGCTCGACGAAGTGGAGGAGGAGCCCGACCCGGCGGAGCCGGTACGGCTGCAGCGCGTCCGCGGCGCGGTCGCCTTCGAGCGCGTGTCCTTCCGCTACGAGCCGGACAAGCCGCTCATCGAGGACCTGTCCTTGCAGGTGAGGCCGGGGCAGAGCATCGCGATCGTGGGCCCCACGGGCGCCGGCAAGACGACGCTGGTCAACCTGCTCATGCGGTTCTACGAGCTGGACGCCGGCCGGATCACGCTCGACGGCGTCGACATCCGCGACCTCACCCGCGACAACCTGCGCCGGTCGTTCGGCATGGTGCTGCAGGACGCCTGGTTGTTCGGCGGGACCATCCGCGCCAACATCGCCTACGGCGCGATCGGCGCCACCGAGGGGCAGGTCGTCGCCGCGGCCGAGGCCGCCCATGTGGACCACTTCGTGCGCACCCTCCCCGAGGGCTACGACACCGTGCTCGAGGACGACGCGTCGAACGTGTCCGCCGGTCAGAAGCAGTTGATCACCATCGCCCGCGCGTTCCTCGCCGATCCGCCCATCCTGATCCTCGACGAGGCGACCAGCTCGGTGGACACCCGCACCGAGGTGCTCATCCAGGAGGCGATGGCGAGGTTGCGGGCGGGCCGGACCGGGTTCGTCATCGCGCACCGGCTCTCGACCATCCGGAACGCGGACACGATCCTCGTGATGGACCACGGCGACGTCGTCGAGCAGGGCGACCACGAGGAGCTGCTCGAGCGACGCGGCGTCTACTACGAGCTCTACATGAGCCAGTTCGCGGGCGAGCCCGAGCCCGTACCTGGAGCCGCAGGAGACTGACACCTCGAGACGCCGCTCGCCCGGTCACGATCCCTCGGCTGTCCGCCCGGCCCGGGACGTCCGATGATGGCCTCGTGGCGGACGGCGACGGTCCCGAGGTGCTGGACCTGGGCTTGGTCGACACGCCTGGCCAGGACCCGAGCTCTCCGGCGCCCTCCCGGCGCCGGATCTCGCGGCGCGGTCTGGTCGTCCTCGGCGGCGTGGCCGTGCTCGGTGGAGGGATCGCGGCGGTGCGGGCCGGATCGTCCCCCGCCTCATCCGGTCCGCGCACGCGGGCGGCCCCGATACCGACGGTGACCGCCGGCCCGGGCCCGCAGACATCGGGGTCCGGCGAGGTCGTCGTCACCGAGCTCGGCCATCCGCTGCTCGGCGGGACGCAGGTCGACGTCTTCGGCTTCAGCAACAGCGCGATCGCGCGGATCGAGCTCGCGACCGGCCGGGTCACCCGCACGGCTCTCCCGCCGGTGTCGGACGCGCCGCTCACGTTCGCCGTCGTCCGCGGCGGGGTGATCGTCCACCGCAACGACTCCGGCCCCAGCTACCTCGTCCCGGACGGACGGCCTCCGGTGCGGCTCTCCAGCGGACTCGACGGCCCCGGTCCGCTGCTGCCAGGGCCGGACCTCGACCACGTCTGGGTGCTCCAGGGGTCCGGACAGCGGGCGATCCTCGTGCTGAAGTCGCTCGACGGCCGCCCGACCCCGACGGCGATCGGGTTGCCGGCCTACATGTCGGAGGAGCCGCTGCCGGACGGCGCGGGCTACCCGCTGCTCTTCGGCGTGGGCGGGGTCTACTGGGCGAGACCCCAGGGCCTGCAGCGGGTGACGGCCGGGGCCGTCGTCGCGAGCGGCCCGACCGGCTGGCTGGTCCTCGAATGCGACGACCGGGACCGCTGCTCCGGAACGTTCGTCGCGCGGACCGGCACGCGACGCCGGGTGCTCGGCCTCGTCGACCCGCAGCTCCCCCTCGGCCAGACCGCGCTCCTCACCGGCGCCGTGTCGCCGGACGGCGGGCGGGCGGCCTTCTACCTCGGCGACCCCCTCGGCGCGTTGCGCCTGGCCGTCCTCGACCTGGCGACGGGCGACCGGCTGGGCACGGACGTCGCCATGATCGGGGGCGCCGTCTCGCAGTCCCTGGCGTGGACACCGGACGGTCGGTGGCTGTTCGCGGTCGACGCCTCGGCGCGCATCCTTGTCGTGGACCCCTCGACGGGGACGGCGGCGCCGCTCGTGCCGGGGACGATCGTGCCGGCCCTCCCGGTCGTCGAGCAGATCGCCGTCCGGTCCGTGGCCTGACCCACGGAGCCGGTGGAGTCGGAGCGGGCAGGTCAGCCGTCGGACGGACGGCGCCGCCGGATGGTCGACGCGATCCAGCGGACCGGGTCGTACTTCACGTCCGCGACCCGCTCCTTCATCGGGATGATGGCGTTGTCCGTGATCTTGATGCTCTCCGGGCACACGTCGGTGCAACACTTCGTGATGTTGCACATGCCGAGCCCGAACGCGTCCTGCGCCTCGCGCTTGCGGCCGTCCTCGGGGTAGGCGTCCAGCGGGTGCATGTCGAGCTCGGCGATCCGCGCGAAGAACCGCGGGCCCGCGAACGCCGGCTTGTTCTCGTCGTGGTCGCGCACGACGTGACAGGTGTTCTGGCACAGGAAGCACTCGATGCACTTGCGGAACTCCTGGCTGCGGTCGACGTCGACCTGCTGCATCCGGTACTCGCCCGGGGCGAGGTTCGGCGGCACGAACGAGGGGACGGCCCGCGCCTTCGCATAGTTGTACGAGACGTCGGTGACGAGATCCTTGATCACCGGGAACGCCCGCAGCGGCGTGATGGTGATCGTCTCACCGGGCTCGAAGATGCTCATCCGGGTCATGCACATCAGCCGGGGCCGGCCGTTGACCTCGGCGCTGCAGGACCCGCACCTGCCGGCCTTGCAGTTCCATCGGACGGCGAGATCCGGAGCCTGCGTCGCCTGCAGCCGGTGGACGATGTCGAGGACGACCTCGCCCTCGTTGACCTCGACGTCGAAGTCCTGCAGCCGACCGCCGTCGTCGTCCCCCCGCCACACCCGCAGGTGAGTGATCGTGCCGGCGCCCCGGGCCGAGGCCGCGCCGGTCGCTGCATCGGACGCGCCGCCGGTCGTCGCCTCGTTGGTCGGCCGAGCCGTCATCAGTTCGCCCCTCCGGTCACGGCCGCCGCCGGCAGCCGCTCGAGTTCGCCGTCGGTCATGTACTTCGTCAGCTCGTCGCGGTCGAAGAGGCCGAGCAACTCCGACGGCATCTCGGGCAGGGGCTGCCGCCGCACGGCGATGTCGCCGACGCCCGTCACACCGGTCGGGGCGGCGAGCTCGCACACCACGTTGACCTGCCGCCACTGTGGGCTGGCCTCCGGGTAGTCGTCCCGGGTGTGGCCGCCACGGCTCTCCTGCCGCTCGAGAGCGGCCCTCGCCACGCACTCCGAGACCAGCAGCATGTTCCGCAGGTCCAGGGCAAGGTGCCAGCCGGGGTTGAACTGACGGTGGCCCTCCACGACGATCCCCGCCGCCCGCTCCTTCAGCGTCGCCAGCCGGGCGAGGGCCTGGACCATCTCGTCCTCGTGCCGGATGATCCCGACGAGGTCGTTCATCGTCTGTTGCAGCTCCTGGTGCAGGGCGTAAGGGTTCTCGTGCCCGTTCTCCTCCCCGCCCTCGAAGGGCGCCAGCGCCGAGGCGGCGGCCGCGGCGACGTCCTCGTCGTGCACGCTGGGTCGGACCGGCGCCCCGGCGATGACGCCGCCGGCGTCGGCACCGGCGGCACCGGCGGCACCGAGCGCGCCGACGTACGCGCTGGCGCCCAGACCCGCGCGCCGCCCGAAGACGAGCAGGTCCGACAGCGAGTTGCCGCCGAGCCGGTTCGACCCGTGCATCCCGCCGGCCACCTCGCCGGCGGCGAACAGGCCCGGCACCGTCGAGGCCGCGGTGTCCGGATCGACCTCGACCCCGCCCATGACGTAGTGGCAGGTCGGCCCGACCTCCATCGGCTCCTTGGTGATGTCGACGTCCGCCAGCTCCTTGAACTGGTGGTACATCGAGGGCAGCTTGCGCCGGATGACGTCGGCCGGGAGGCGCCGGCTGACGTCGAGGAACACCCCGCCGTGCGGAGAGCCGCGGCCGGCCTTGACCTCGGTGTTGATGGCCCGGGCCACCTCGTCGCGGGGTAGCAGGTCGGGCGGACGCCGGTTGCCGGCCTGGTCCTCGTACCAGCCGTCGGCCTCCGCCTCGGACTCGGCGTACTTGCTCCGGAACACGTCCGGCACGTAGCCGAACATGAACCGCCTGCCCTCGGAGTTGGTCAGGACGCCGCCGTCGCCGCGGACCGACTCGGTGACCAGGATCCCCTTGACGCTCGGCGGCCAGACCATCCCGGTGGGGTGGAACTGGACGAACTCCATGTTGATCAGGGTGGCGCCGGCCTGCAGCGCGAGCGCGTGCCCGTCGCCGGTGTACTCCCAGGAGTTGCTGGTCACCTTGAACGACTTGCCGATGCCGCCGGTGGCCAGGACGACGGCGGGCGCCTCGAAGACGACGAACCGCCCGCTCTCCCGCCAGTAGCCGAACGCGCCGGCGATGCGGCCGCCGTCCAGGAGCAACCGCGTGATCGTGCACTCGGCGAAGACCTTCAGCCGGGCCTCGGGGTCCCCGAGCTCGCGCTGGTCCTCCTGCTGCAGCGACACGATCTTCTGTTGGAGGGTGCGGATGAGCTCCAGCCCGGTGCGGTCCCCGACATGGGCCAGGCGCGGGTACTCGTGTCCGCCGAAGTTGCGCTGACTGATCCGGCCGTCCGTGGTCCGGTCGAACAGGGCGCCCCAGGTCTCGAGTTCCCAGACCCGCTCCGGTGCCTCCTTGGCGTGCAACTCCGCCATCCGCCAGTGGTTGAGGAACTTCCCCCCGCGCATCGTGTCGCGAAAGTGCACCTGCCAGGTGTCGGCCGCGTTCACGTTACCCATCGACGCCGCGATGCCGCCCTCGGCCATCACGGTGTGGGCCTTGCCGAAGAGCGACTTGCAGATCACCGCCGTCCGCCTGCCCTGGGCACGCGCCTCGATCGCCGCGCGCAGCCCGGCCCCCCCCGCGCCGACGACGACGACGTCGTAGCTGTGCCGCTCGATCTCGCTCATCGCTTGCCGGAACCTTTCACCCGTCGATCAGAAGAACCGGATGTCGCTGATCGCGCCCGAGGCGACCGAGCGGACGTAGAGGTCCGCCAGAGCCACGCTGAACAGGGACACCCACGCGAACCGCGGATGGTAGGCGTTCAGCCGCGAGGCGTGGGTCCACATGCGGTAGCGCAGCGGGTGCTTCGAGAAGTGCTTGAGCCGGCCGCCGACCGCGTGTCGGCAGGAGTGGCACGACAGCGAGTAGCCCCACAGCAGGAGCGCGTTGACCACGAGCACGACCGTGCCGAGACCGATGTGGAAGAAGTTCCCCTGCGGATCGCGGAAGGACATGATCGCGTCGTAGCTGAGGACCAGGTTGAAGACCAGCCCGATGTAGAAGAACCACCGGTGGGCGTTCTGCAGGATCAGCGGGAACCGGGTCTCCCCCGAGTACCGGGCGTGCGGCTCGGCAACCGCACAGGCCGGCGGCGAGAGCCAGAACGCCCGGTAGTAGGCCCGCCGGTAGTAGTAGCAGGTCAGCCGGAAGCCCAGGGGGAAGACCAGGATCAGCAGGGCCGGCGACACCGTCCACCAGCTGCCGACGACCCGGCCGAAGGAGTCCGAGCCCGGCACGCAGGTCGACGCCACGCACGGGGAGTAGAACGGCGACATGTACGGCGTCGCGTAGTAGTAGGCGTTCTCGAACGCCCGCCAGGTCGCGTAGACGATGAACGCGAGCAGGACCACGGCGGTGAGCAGCGGGGCGACCCACCACCGGTCCCGGCGCAGGGTCCGCGCGTCGATCCGTGCCCGTGTCGTGCGGGTGGTCAAGGTGCCGGCGCCGGCGGCGACGGAGTCCCTCGGTGCCGAGGGCGGCGAGACGGTCACCGGCGTCGAGGGCCGAGGCCCTCGTCGTCGGCGTCCTCGAAGAGGTGCGGCGGATACTCGACGTCCTGGACGATCTCCAGCGCGACGACCGGCTGCTGCCCGGGCACTCCGGCCAGCAGGTCGAGGTCGACCGAGATCCGCGCCGTGTCCTCCGCCAGCCGGCGCAGATCCACGGACGGCGGGTAGACCCGGCCCAGGCCCTCCACCGCGGCGACGAGATCCTTCGCCGCCTTCCGCGCAGCGGCGACCTGCTGCTCCTGAACGCTCACGGATGACCGCCTCCACACCCGTCGTGGGCACCACTCGACGCCGTCCGGGGTTCCCCGGGCGGTGGTAGGTGGGCAGTCTGTCGCGCGCGGGGGGTCTCGCGCCAGGACCGCACCCGATTCGTCGCAAGAAAGTGCCGACGTCGCCAGAATGGACGCATGAGCGATCTCGTCCTGGGGTTCGGGCTGCCGGTGTCCGGGGCATGGGCGACCCCGCAGAACGTCGGGCGGCTCGCTGCTCGGGCCGAGGAGCTGGGCTACGGGTCGCTGTGGGCCTATCAGCGGCTGCTGGCCCCCGCAGATGGCGACTGGGGCCCGCAATACCGATCGGTACTGGATCCGGTGGTCGCGCTGGCGTTCGCGGCGGCGCTCACGAGGACCACCCGGCTCGGGACCGCAGTGATCAACGCTCCATTCCTCCCGCCGGCCATGCTGGCGAAGCAGCTCGCCTCGCTGGACGTCCTGACCGGCGGGCGGCTCGACGTCGGCCTCGGCCTCGGCTGGGCACGGGAGGAGTTCACGGCGCTCGGCGTACCGTACGAGCGCCGGGCAGCCCGGCTGGAGGAGACGGTGGCGGCGCTGCGGGCGCTGTGGTCGCCGGACCCGGTCCAGTTCTCCGGGGCCTTCGTGCAGGTCGCGCCGGCGAGGTTCGACCCCAAGCCGGTCCAGCGACCGTACCCGCCCGTGCTCATCGGGGCCACCGCGGAGGCGGCGTTGCGGCGGGCCGGCCGGATCGCCGAGGGGTGGATCAGCAGCAGCCGGTTCGACCTGCGCGCGGTGTCCACTGCGGTCGCCACGGTGCGCGAGGCGGCCCTGCAGGCCGGCCGTGATCCGGATGCGCTGCGGTTCGTCATCCGCGGTGTGGTGCGTCTCGACGAGGACGCCCAGGACGACGACGGGAACCGCCGACCCCTCACGGGTTCCGCGGACGCCGTCCGCGAGGACCTCGCCCGGCTTCGCGACCTCGGCGCGACCGAGGTGTTCCTCGACCTCAACTTCATCCCCCGGGTCGGGTCCCCGGACGCCGACCCCGCCGGCGCGCTCGACCACGCCCACGAGGTGCTCGAGACCTTCGCGCCGGGCACCTCCTGATCTCGGATGTGGTGCACGGCACAGGGCCGCATCCGGTGACCCGGTCCGCGCGGGCCGTGCACTGCGCGGCTGCTCGTGCGACGACCTTGACGGCCGGCCCGGGAGCGGTCAGCGTCGTCTCGTGGCCCCGGGCCCCGTCAGCGTCCGCATGTACCTCGCGCTGCGCACGGTGCTGGTGTCGAACACCGTGCTCCTCCTGGCCGTCGCAGCCATGCTGGCGCGGTTCATGGAATGGCCGGCGGGCCTCGTCGGTGCGGGAGGGGCGTGCGTGCTCGCCGGGACGTCGCTCGGAGCGGCCCGCTGGACGGACCGCCTCTACCACCGCCAGCGGTGAGCCGGCGAACGGCTACGTCGGGGGCGGCAGGTCGACCAGGCCCGCGAGTCGGGACCGGTGCCTCCCAGCAGTGCCGAACGCCAGCTGATCGGCCTTGGCCCGCTTCAGCCGAAGGTGCACGGGGTGCTCCCAGGTCATCCCGATCCCGCCGTGCAGCTGGACGGCCTCCTCGGCGGCGTGCACCGCGACACCGGACGCGTACGCCTGGGCGACGGTCACGGCCAGCGTGGTCTCGGCGTCGGGCTCGAGGCCGGGCCCGGCCAGCCGGTCCGCGGCGTAGCGAGCGACGGCGCGCAACGAGGTGACCTCGAGCCAGACATCGGCGAGCCGATGCTTGAGCGCCTGGAACGATCCGATCGGCCGACCGAACTGACGGCGGACCTGCACGTAGGCCACCGTCTCGTCGAGGCACCACTCAGCGACGCCGAGCTGTTCCGACGCGAGCAGACCCGCCCCCGTCAGCAGCGCCTCGTCCACGGCGGCGGTCGCCGATCCGGCTTCGGCGATGACGGTCACGCGGGCCCCGTCGAGGCTCAGATCGGACAGCCGCCGAGTCTGGTCCAGCGAAGCCCGCGGCAACGCCTCGACACCAGGTCGCCGGGCCAGGGCGAGCACAGGGGTCCCGGACCGCACGGCCGGGACGATGGCGACGTCCGCCAGCTCTCCGTCGGCGACGCCGGTGACCATTCCGCGCAGCGTGTCCCCCTCGAGGGCCACGGACGTCGGCCAGCTCGCACCCGGTGCCGCGGTCAAGGGCACCGCAAGGACGACGACGAGGTCACCGGCGGCAAGCTTCCGCAGCGTCTCCTCGACCGGGCTGTCGGTACCTCCCCGCTCGACGGCGAGCAGCGCGGCCGTCGACACGACGGCACTGGTCAGGAACGGGACGGCGGCGACCGAGCGGCCGAGCTCCTCGAGCACGACCGCCGCCTCCCGGGCCGACCCCCCCGCCCCGCCCCAACGCTCGGGGACGAGCAGGCCGGCCAGGCCCAGCCCGCTCGCGAGCTCGCTCCACAGGGCCTCGTCGTACGGGGACACCGAATCGAGGGCCCGGATCTGCGCGCCGGGGTGGATCCGATCCCGGAGCAGGTCGCGGACCGCTGACCGCAGATCGTTCTCGACCTCCCCGTAGAGCAGGTCCGCGCCGCCCACGGGGTCGGTGTCGGCGCGCGCGTCGCCGGCCCCGTCGAAGGCGGCGAGGTCGGCGCTGGTCGTCATCGGGGCAGGTCCTTCCAGGGGACGGTGGTGTCGGTGCGCCGCTCGGCCGGCAGGCCGAGCACACGCTCGGCGATGACGTTACGGAGGATCTCGGAGGTGCCGCCCTCGATCGAGTTTCCCTTGGCCCGCAGGTACCGATACCCCGCCCCCCGGCCGGTGAAGTCCACGCTGGTGGGGCGGCGGAGGCTCCAGTCGTCGTACGCCAGGCCCTCCTCACCCCGCAACTCGACCTCGAAGCCGCTGACGGCCTGGGCGAGTCGGGCGAAGGCGAGCTTGTTCGCCGAGCCCTCGGGGCCGGGCTGGCCCGCGGCCAGCTGCTGACGCAGCCGCTCACCGTCGATCCGGTTGACCTCGGCGTCGACCCAGAGCGACAGGAGGCGATCGTGCAGGTCCGGCGCGCGCAGGTCGGGGCGGTCCCGCCAGAGCCGGGCCGAGACACCGATCATCCCGCTCTCGCGTGGCGCGGCCGCACCCCCGATCGCCACCCGCTCGTTCATGAGCGTGGCCTGCGCGACCTTCCACCCCGCACCGACGGCTCCGAGCCGCTGGCCGTCGGGGATGCGCACCCCTGTCAACCAGACCTCGTTGAACTCGGCCTCGCCCGTCAGCTGGCGCAAGGGCCGGACGTCGACGCCCGGGTCGGTCATGTCGCAGACGAAGTAGGTCAGGCCCGCGTGCTTGGTGAGGTTCGGGTCGTGCCGGGCCAGGAGGATCGCCCACCGCGCCGAGTGCGCGTTGGACGTCCACACCTTCTGGCCGTCGACGATCCACGTCGCGCCGTCCGGTTGCAGCACGGCCCGGGTGGCGAGGCCGGCCAGGTCGGACCCGGCGCCCGGCTCACTGAACAGCTGGCACCACACCTCCTCGCCCGTCCACAGCGGTCGCAGCCAGCGCCGCTGCTGATCGGGGGTGCCGAAGGCGAGGATCGTCGGAGCAGCCATCCCGAGGCCGATGCCGATGCTGGCGGGATCGTTGCCCGGCGCGCCGGCGGCGGCGAGATCGGCGTCCACGACCGACTGGAGCGCCCGCGGGGCGGCGAGGCCACCCAGACCGACCGGATAGTGCACCCACGCGAGGCCGGCGTCGAACCGCGCCCGCAGGAACTCCGCCCTGGGTGTCGTGGCGGGGTCGTGGGCGGCGAGCAACTCGCCCACCCGGGCCCGGACGGCGACGGTGAGCTGGGAGTCGGTCATGGAACGGACGCTACGCCACCCCTCCGACATCCCACTCACATCCCGCTGCGAGCGGCACGGCGGCGGTCACGGCCCGCCACGGCCTCCCCGCTCCTCACCCGGCGGGACGAGGGCCGTACGCAGCTCGTGACTCCCGTCCGGCAACGGCGCCTCGTAGTAGATGCGGTGGCCGGCGTCGTCCA
>DATKNA010000311.1:0-7309 GCA_035541595.1 Kineosporiaceae bacterium
ATCAGCGCAAGAAGGTTGCATGATCAGCGCAAGAAGTGGGTGGGATCAGACCTGGCGCGTTGCGACCTATGCCTGCGCGGCGGCAGCAGCCCGGCTCGCCGCCGCCTGGCGCGACGCGAGCGCCTCGACCCGCTCGAGCTCGACGTTCTCCTGCCACCAGGCCTGCCCCTGCGCGGGGAGGGTGTCGATCGGGTCGTAGTAGGGGTGGGTCCGCCGCAGCGCCTCATCGTCGCCGACCTCGATCGAGGTGCGGTAGTTCTTCGTCCACTCGCTGATCCCGCGGACCCGGTCGTAGGCGTGCTGCTGGTGCACCCAGCGCTTGCCGACGAACGGCACGTCGCAGACGATGCGGGGGGTGGCGAACCCCGGCAGGTAGCCCATGATCCCATGCTGCAGCTCCTGGGCCCGGGCCAGTGAGACGCGCCAGTGCTCGCTGAACGGGATCATGTCGCACATGTAGAAGTAGTACGGCGTGATCATGGCACCGTCCTGCAGGCGGAAGCACAGGTCGAGCAGGTCCTCGACCTCCGCGTTGACCCCGCGCATGAGCACGCCCTGGTTCCGGACGTCCCGGACGCCGGCGTCCAGCATGGCCAGGGTCGCCTCCGCGACCAGCGGCGTCACCGACTGGGCGGCGTTCACGTGGGTGTGGATGGCGAGATTGACCCCCCGGCGGCGCGCCGTCCGGGCGACCCGGGCGACACCGTCGACGACGTCCCGCTGCAGCCAATGCTGTGGCAGGCCCATCAGCGCCTTCGTCGCCAGCCGGACGTCCCGGATGTTCTCGATCTCCAGGAGCCGATCCAGGAACGCTTCGAGGTTCTTCCACGGCATGTTCGCGACGTCCCCGCCGGAGACGACGACGTCCCGGACCTCAGGGGAGTTCCGCAGGTAAGCGATCATCCGGTCGAGCCGGTCGACGGGCTTGAGGTCGAACTTGAGCTTCGGGACGACCGGAGTCGAGTTGCCGACCAGGTCCATCCGGGTGCAGTGCCCGCAGTACTGCGGGCAGGTGGACAGCAACTCGGCCAGGACCTTGGTGGGATAGCGGTGGGTCAGCCCCTCGGCCACCCACATGTCGTGCTCGTGCAGCGAGTCGCGGGTCGCGAACGGGTGGCTGGGCCAGTCCGTCCGCCGGTCGGAGAAGACCGGGAGCATGTAGCGCCGGACGGCGTCCGCACGGAAGGCGGCGGTGAACGCCGGGCCGGGGGCCGGCATCGCCTCGGTGGTCGCCGGCACCATGGTGCTGAGCATCTGCGGCGGCACGAGCATCGACATCGTCGCCCGCTCGAGCTGGTCGCGCTCGAGGTCGGCGTAGAACGACTCCTCGAGCAGGTCGCCCATCACGGCGCGGAGCTGGGCGATGGTCTTCACGCAGTGGGCCCGCTGCCACTGGGCGCTGCGCCACTGGTCGGGCGTGACGTCATGCCAGCCGGGGAGCCGGCGCCAGTCCGGCTCGACGAGCTCCGCCCGGCGGTAGCGGTAGGGCTGGCGGTCGGCGTCATGAGCAGCGTCATGAGCGGTGTCATGAGTGGTGCCATGAGTGGTGTCGGCATCCAACGGCCGTATCAACATGTCGGTCACGAGAGCCAAGATACGGGAGATTCTTTCGTTTGCCGACTCTCCAGCAGGAGGATCTGTGGTCGTAAGCTCGTCACCATGAACTCCTTGAGCACCGTCGACGCGTCGTCACCCGTCGGGCTGCACCGCGTCCTCGAGCCGCGCGGCGTGCTGCCGCAGGCCGCCTGGCGGCTGGACCCGCAGCCCGGGCTCGCCCCGGACGAGGTCCGGGTGCGGGTCGAGAGGCTGAACCTCGACGCCGCGAGCTTCCGCCAGCTCGCCGACAAGCACGGGGGAGACGGCCAGGCCGTCCGGGCTGAGGTCGTCGAGATCATCCGCAGCCGGGGCAAGATGCACAACCCGGTGACGGGATCGGGGGGCATGCTCGTCGGGACGGTCGAGGAGGTCGGGCCGAGGAGCCGGCTGGGGCTGTCGGTGGGCGACCACATCGCCACCCTCGTCTCGCTCACCCTCACCCCGCTGGCGGTGCACGACGAGCTGCGCGACTGGGACGGGCGCAGCGAGCAGGTGCCCTGCGACGGCCACGCCATCCTGTTCGGCAGATCCATCGCCGCGCACCTGCCCGACGACCTGCCGGCCGAGCTGGCCCTCGCGGTGATGGACGTGTGCGGCGCCCCAGCACTGACCCACCGGGTCGTCGCCAAGTACGTCGCGCAGGGGAGGCCGCCCGTGGTCGCCGTCGTCGGTGGGGCGGGCAAGAGCGGATCCCTGGCCCTGGCCGCCGCGGGGCGGGCCGGGGCGGCACGGACGATCGGCGTCGTGCCGGTGGAGGAGGAGCGGACGGCGCTGGCCCAGGCCCGCATCGCGGACGTCGTCGCGCTCGCCGACGCGCGCGACCCGGTAGCCCTGGCCGACGCCGTCGCCGAGGCCGGGGGGCCCGCCGACGTCACGATCGTGTGCGTCGACGTCCCGGGCTGCGAGCACGGCGCGATCCTGGCCACTGCCGAGCTCGGCACCGTCGTCTTCTTCTCGATGGCGACGTCGTTCGCCACGGCGGCGCTCGGCGCCGAGGGGCTCGCCGCCGACATCACGCTGATGATCGGCAACGGCTACGCGGCCGGCCACGCCGACTTCGCCCTCGACGTCCTGCGGAACTCGTCCGGCGCCCGGACCCTCTTCGAGCGACGGCTCGGTCGCGGAGAGCCGCGATAGCCGGCACGGGCCGACAGCCCCGGTCCGACGACGCGGTCACGCGCGGCTGCTCGGCGTGCCCCGTGATCATGCAATCCCCGCTGATCATGCAATCCGTGTCGATCAAGTGACGGCGCGATCACTTGATCGACACGGATTGCATGATCACGAGAGAGTCGGGGTCGATCGACCGCTCGGGCAAACCAGAATGTCCGCATGAGGACGCTGTACCGGAGGGGCGCGATCTACAGCCCCTCGGAGCCCTTCGCGACAGCCCTGCTCACCGACGGCGACACGGTGGCCTGGATCGGGTCGGACGAGGCGGCGGCGACCTACGCCCCGGACGCCCACCAGATCGTCGACCTGGACGGCGCCCTCGTCACGCCGGCGTTCGTCGACGCGCACGTCCACGTGACGGAGACGGGCCTGGCGCTGGACGGTCTCGACCTGCGCACGGCCCGGTCCGTCGGCGAGATCCTCGCCGCCGTCGAGACGGCCGTCCGTGCGGGTGGTGGCCGACCGGTGCTCGGCCACGGCTGGGACGAGCGCTCCCTCGCCGAGAGGCGGCCGCCGACGCGGGCCGAGCTGGACCGAGCCTCGGCCGGGGGGGTCGTCCAGCTGAGCAGGGTCGACGGCCACTCGTCCGTCGTCTCCAGCACACTCGCGGAGGCCGCCGAGGCCCGTGATCACGAGGGCTGGACGGACGACGGCCGGGTCGAGCGCGAGGCGCATCACGCCGTCCGCCGCGCCACCCGCGAGGGACTCTCGCCCGCCGCCCGCGATCATCTGCAGCGGGTGGCGCTGCGCATGGCCGCACGCGCCGGGATCGGCTGCGTGCACGAGATGTCGGCGCCGCACATCGCATCGGAGTCGGACCTCGCGGCTCTGGCGTGCCTCGCCGGGCCGGACGGTGCCGAACCCCTGCCGGACGTCGTCTGCTATCGCGGGCAGCTCGTCGCGGCCGGCGCCGAGGCCAGGGCCGTCCTCGTCCGGCTCCGCGACCTGGGCTGTGCGGCGGTGGCCGGCCTGGCGGGCGACCTCAACGCCGACGGTGCCGTCGGTTCGCGGACGGCGGCCTTCCGGGAGCCCTACGCCGACGCCCCCGGCCATCGGGGGCACCTCTACCTGAGCGTCGAGCAGGTCGCCGACCACGTCGTCGCCTGCACCACCGCCGGTCTGCAGGCCGGCTTCCACGTGATCGGCGACGCCGGCCTCGACGTCGTCCTGGAGGGCTTCCGGCGGGCCGCCGAACGCGTCGGGATGGCCGTCGTCCGGGCGGGCGGGCACAGGCTGGAGCACGTGGAGACTCCGGACGCCGATGCCGTCGCCCGGATCGTCGACCTGGGGCTCACGGCGAGCGTCCAGCCGGCCTTCGACGCCGCCTGGGGCGGGCCAGGCGGGATGTACGCAGCCAGGCTCGGCGCCCAGCGGGCGGCCGGGATGAACCCGTTCGCGGCGATGGCGGCGGCCGGGGTCCCACTGGCCTTCGGCTCGGACAGCCCCGTCACGCCGTTCGCCCCATGGGAGGGCGTGCGGGCGGCCGTCTTCCACACCGATCCGCAGCAGCGGATCAGTGCCAGGGCGGCATTCGCCGCCCACACCCGTGGAGCGTGGCGGGCGGCCCGACGGCCGGGGGAGGGGATCCTGGCCGTGGGTGCGCCCGCAACGCTCGCGGTGTGGTCGGCGGGCGGCGGGCTCGTGGTGCAGGCGCCGGACGACCGCATCCAGGCCTGGAGCACGGATCCGAGGTCCGGCACCCCCGGACTGCCGGATCTCGAACCCGGCACCGCCGCGCCGCGCTGCCTGCGTACCGTCGTCCGGGGTCGCGTCGTCCACGACGATCCGTCCCACGAGGCCTGACGATCAGCCGTCGTCAGCGACGGAGGCGAGCGCGCCCTCCCTCCGCGATCATGCAATTCATGTCGATCGAGTAACGGTGTGGTGACGTGATCGACATGGTTTGCATGATCACGAGCAGGTCAAACAGCGTTGGTGTCGACCTCGTCGCCGCCGGGCGGCTCGTTGTAGGCGTCGACGCGCATCCGCGGCGACAACGCCGCGATCCGGTCCATGACCTCATCGGTGATCTCCCGCCGGGCGCGGCCCGCCGGGAGCCCCGCGTAGGCCCGGGGGTCGACGGGCGGGCCGAACCGGATCGTCACCGGCCGCACCCGCAGGCCGTTGGATCCCACCGGCTGCACCTCGTCCGTACCCGTCAGCGCCACCGGCACGATCGGCGCCCCCGACGTCAGCGCAAGCCAGCCGACCCCGGTCCGCCCCCGGTACAGCCGCCCGTCGCGGGACCGCGTCCCCTCCGGGTAGATGCCGAACGCCTCGCCCGCGCGCAGCACCCCGAGGGCCGACTCCAGCGCTTGCAGCGACTCGCGACCGCCGCCCGAGCGCTCCACCGGCACGGCGTCGATGACGCGGAAGAACAACGCCCGTCCCCGACCGCGCAGGCCTCGGCCTTCGAAGTACTCCGCCTTCGCCAGGAATCGCACCCGCCGCGGCACGGCCAACGGGATGACGACGCTGTCGATGAAGCTGAGGTGATTGCTGGCGATGATGACCGGACCGGTCCCGGGCACGTTCTCGACCCCGACGACGCGGGGGCGCCAGACCACGCGGAAGACGAACCCGACGATCCATCGGGCGAGCGTGTAGCCCATCCGCCCTCCCCTCTGCGCACCGCAGACTAGCCGGACCCCGCCGGACCCGCCGGTGCGCACGACCTCCCATCGTGGGCACGATCCCATCGGACGGCGCGGGGCGTCCTCGACGTGGCGCCCGGCCGACGCCGGCCACCCACCCGCCGCCAGGCTCGACGCGACAGACCAGCTCATGAGATCCTGGCCTCTACCCCACAGATGACCGAAGAAGCTTCTGCTGTGCGGCATCTCTACAGAAGGAATTACGGAGTTACTGGGCATGAGTACACGGAACGATCGGAGCATCCTCGAGCTCGACGAGGCCACGGTCGCGCAGGCCCGCGGGCTGGCCGCCGAGGCGGTACAGCCCGTCGTGACGCTCGCCCGCACCCACACCACGGTGTCCGTCGAGCGGGCCACGCTCCGGCTGGCCGGGCTGGCCGGCGCGGACGCCGAGCGCGTGCCGTGGGTCAACCACGTCGTCGACGCCGTCCGCGATCAGGTCGGCCTCGACCACGGCGCGTGCCTTCCGGTCTGGGACGCCCTGGCCCGGGAAGAGGCCTCCGACCTGCTCACCCTGGCGCAGAAGGCGGCCGTCGGCTCGGTCACCTTCCGCATCCCCGAGGGCAGGACGGCCCGGACGGCGACGAGCGCGGCGCGCTCGGCTGTCGCGGCGGGGCTGCGCCGGATCGACGCCGCCCGGCGCACGCGGGAACGGCTGGTCAGGAAGTGGGGTGATCCGGGCCGGCGCCCGTGGATCTACCTCATCGTGGCCACCGGCGACATCCACGAGGACATCCCGCAGGCCCAGGCCGCCGCGCGGGCGGGGGCCGACGTCATCGCCGTCATCCGCTCGACCGGGCAGAGCCTGCTCGACTACGTCCCCGAAGGCGCCACCCGGGAGGGTTACGCCGGCACGTACGCCACGCAGGAGAACTTCCGGCTCATGCGGGCGGCCCTGGACGACGTCAGCGCCGAGCTCGGGCGCTACGTCCGGCTCACGAACTACGCCAGCGGCCTGTGCATGCCCGAGATCGCCACGCTGGCCGGGCTGGAACGGCTCGACATGATGCTCAACGACTCGATGTACGGAATCCTCTTCCGCGACATCAATCCCCTCCGCACGTTCATCGACCAGCGGTTCAGCCGGCAGGTGCACGCGCGCGCCGGGATCGTCATCAACACCGGGGAGGACAACTACCTCACCACCGCGGACGCCGTCGACGCCGCGCACACCGTCACCGTCAGCCAGCTGCTCAACGAGGCGTTCGCGCACGAGGCCGGGCTGCCCGACCACCTGCTCGGACTGGGGCATGCCTTCGAGATCAACCCCGAGATCCCCGACTCGTTCCGGCTGGAGCTCGCCCACGCCCTGCTGGCCCGGACGCTGTTCCCGGACGCCCCGCTGAAGTGGATGCCGCCGACCAAGCACATGACCGGCGACATCTTCCGCGGCTACCTGCTGGACGGCTTCTTCAACCTCGCGGGCGTCCTCACCGGCCAGAGCATCCTGCTCGTCGGGATGATGACCGAGGCCGTGGTCACGCCCTGGCTGTCCGATCGCGACCTGGCCCTGCAGAACGTCCGGTACGTCATGGACGCGTGCTCGGGCCTCGTCGAGGACTTCCGCCCCCCGGCCGACGGCTTCATCGCGACCCGCGCCCGGCAGGTCCTGGGCGAGGCCGTGGACCTGCTCGAGCGGATCGTCGACGACGGGCTCCTGAACGCCATCGGCGACGGCACGTTCGGGCTCATGCGCCGGCCCGCCGACGCCGGCAAGGGGCTCGACGGCGTCGTCCGGAAGGCCCAGGGCTACGCCAACCCGGCCGGCGACCTGCTGGAGAGCGGAGCGGCCCGATGACCGGCACCACCGACCTGCGGCGGGTCGTCCGGCCCTACGGGGACGCCACGGGCGACGGGATGGTCCAGATGTCCTTCACGCTGCCGCT
>DATKNA010000312.1:0-12996 GCA_035541595.1 Kineosporiaceae bacterium
CCGAACGCCGGAGCGGGCCTCGAAGCGGCCCGTGCCCCGTCGACCGCCGGTGAAGCAGGCGCCGGCCGCCGCACCCGGCGTGGGCTTCCGGACTCCGCGGGACGGCTGGGCCGGCAGCTGGACCGTCAGGGGTAAGCCCGGGTTCGTCATCGATCTCGACGGCCGAGATCCCGGGACGGCCACGGGCTTCGCGAGCGCTCGGGCGACGTCCCTGCACACGCAGGTCGGCTGGACGAGGGACCATCGCCGCGGCGGCGCGGCCGGGGTCAAGGGGCCGGCCCTGAGCGGCCGGGCCCTGGCCCAGCTCGCCTACCTCGCCGACCGGTACGCCGCGGCGAGGTCCGCGACCACGACGGCCGCCGCCGAGCACGCCGTCCTGACCGTGACGGCGGTGGACAAGGCCCAGGCCGCCCGCGAGAAGGCGCGCTGGGCCGCCGCGGTCACGGCACGACGGGGTCTGACGGCGGCCTACGACGCCGTGGCCGCCGACGTCCGGGACCATGCTGGCCCGTACTCGCTGACCAGCGCCTGGACGACCGCGCCGAGCGCCTTCCGGGCCGGCGGCCTTGCGATCCAGCTCGTGTCCGCCGCCGGAAGGCCGATGGCCGGCATCAGGATCACCGGCCGCTACGGGTCGGGCGCCCGGGCGGGAGCCGTCGCGGCGACGACCGATGCGAAGGGCAGGGCCACCGTGACCATCCCGGTCCGGGCCACGGGTGCCCTGGCCGTGGCCCTGACGGCGGCCGACGTCCCCGCCACGGCCCCGACCCTCTACACCCCCAGCCTCTTCCGCGACCGCCGCTCCCCGGACGCGCTCGTGCAACGCCTGGTCGGCGCCTCGCAGCGCGCGACCGTGCGGAGCACGGCGGCGGCGACGGTCGCGGCGGCCGTGCCGATGGTCATGACGCATGCGAACCCCGCCACCCCGGCGCTCACGTCACTCCTCACCGACGACGTCACCCTGACGGGTACCGCGCCGGGATACGCCGGGCGGGTCGCGGCATCCTTGTGGGGCCCGTTCCCCGCGTCCCCGGCCCCCGATGACTGCACCCCTTTGACCACGAAGCTCGCGGCCCGCGTCACCGTCGACGCGTCCGGCGACGGCACCGTCACCACCCCGGCCGTGACCGTGGTCGCCCCCGGCTACTACACCTGGGTGGTCGACGTGCCGGGCACCTCCCTGCAGGACGAGGTGGTCACCACCTGCGGCGATCCCAAGGGGACGTTCGCCGTGCCCGGCGTCCCCTCATTGTCGCTCAACGTCACCGGCCAACCGGCCCCGGGCGAGGACCTGGATGCCCGGCTGACGACGAGGGGCTCCTTCCCGGGCCTTGCGGCGCCGGCGACGCTCACCCTCTACGGGCCCTTCGCGAGCCCGCCCACGCCGATCTCCTGCACGGCGGACGCCGTGGCCGACAGCGCCACGACGATGCTCCAGGGCGACGGCACCACGACGGCGGCGACCGTCACCGCGGCGGCGACCGGCTACTACACCTGGACCGTCGACCTGCCCTCGCCCGGCAGGACCCAGGCGTCCGCCTCGATCCCGTGCGCCGACCCGCAGAGCGTGTTCGCCGTCACCCGGGCCGACATCGGGGCGCTCGACGTGACCAGCACGGGGTCGGTCGGTGCCACCGTCCCGGGCCCGCCACCGCCCGGCGGCGGGCCGATGCTCTCCGCCGGTTCCGCATCCGTCGCCGCGCCGCTGGTCAGCGTGCCGCTGAACGCCCCCGGCATCGCCGTCCCCTCCGACTACTCCCTGGCCGGTCAGCTCGACGAGGGTGCGCACATCGGCGACCAGTGGGGAACCGTGATCGTGGCGGGCCGCGCCGGGGACGTGCACGGCGCGCACGGTGCGCTCTACGGCCTGCCCCACCTGCAGGTGGGTGACACGATCAGGCTCACCGACGTCGACGGGCTCGCCGGGACCTTCCGGGTCACGTCCGTGACCACCCGGCCACGCACGGACGTGCTGCCGGCGGACCTGTTCGCCCAGTCGGGTCCGCTCCGGTTGACGATCCTCACCGCGACGGATCCGGTGCCGTTCGGGGCGGGACTCGTCACCTACCGGAGCCACGTGATCGTCACGGCGACACCCGCCTGACGCCCGGGACACGTACGATCCGCGCCGTGACCCGGACGCGCTCCAGCCCCTCCGAAGGCCCGCTCGCCGGCCTGGTCGTCGTCGACCTGACCCGGGCTCTGGCCGGACCGCACGCGGCGATGATGCTCGGCGATCTCGGCGCCCGGGTCATCAAGGTCGAGACTCCCCACCACGGCGACGACAGCCGCGGCTGGGGGCCACCGTTCCTCGACCCGCCCGGGGCGGCGAGGGAGTCGACCTACTTCCTGTCCTGCAACCGGAACAAGGAATCCGTGACCGCCGACCTGCGCTCCGACCCGGGCCGGCTGCTGCTCACCCGCCTCGTCGAGCGGGCCGACGTGCTGCTGGAGAACTTCCGCCCGGGTGTCCTGGACCGGCTCGGGTTCGGCGCCGTCCGCCTCGGTGAGCTCAACCCCAGGCTCGTGATGCTGTCCATCTCGGGGTTCGGCCACGACGGCCCCGAGGGCGGGCGCGCCGGGTACGACCAGATCGCACAGGGCGAGGGCGGGCTCATGTCGCTGACCGGCTCGGGGCCGGACGACCCGCAGCGGGTCGGCGCCCCGGTCGGGGACCTGCTCGCCGGGATGTACGGCGCCTACGGCGTCCTGGCCGCGCTGATCGAGCGCGAGCGGACCGGCCTCGGACAGGTGGTGCGGACGAGCCTGCTCGCGGCGATCGTCGGTGTGCACGCGTACCAGGGCACCCGGTACACCGTGGCCGGCGAGGTCCCCCGCGCGCAGGGCAACCACCACCCGTCGATCTGCCCGTACGGGCTCTTCCACTGCGCGGATGGCGCGGTGCAGCTCAGCGTCGGCAGCGAGGGCCTGTGGCGGCGGCTGTGCGCCGGGTTCGGGCTCGACCCGGACGCCGACGGTCTGGCCACCAACGCCGAGCGGGTGGCTCACCGCGACCGGGTGATCGCGCTGCTGGAAGGTGCGTTCGCCGACGTCCCGGCGGCGCGGCTACTGCCGCGCCTGGCCGACCTGGGCGTTCCGGCGGGACGGGTGCGGAGCCTGGACGAGGTCTACGAATGGGACCAGACCCGCTCGCAGGGTCTGCTGGTCGACGTCCGGCACCCGACGCTCGGCACGGTGACGCTGCCCGGCCCGCCGCTGCGGTTCTTCGCGGCCCGGGGCCGAGCTCCGGACGACGTCGCCGGTGATTCCCGCGACGACGGGCTCGTCGAGGTGACCCGCCGCGAGCACGCGGCCCCGCCGACGCTCGGGCAGCACGACGACACCGTCCGCGCCTGGCTCGGCCTCTGAGGCGGCCCACGCAACCGGGCGGCTCTGGGAGGCGTCCTAGAGTGGATAGGCCGCCGGGGCGCGGCTGAGCATCGGACGAGACCCACGAAGGCTGACGGTGGAACTGCTCGGCATTCCGTTCCTGCTGCTCAGCATCCTGCTGGCGGTCGCCGCACCGGTCCTCGCCCTGCTGCTGTGGAGCCGGGCGCGCGGCGCCCCGGGGCTGCAGATCGCCCAGCGGGTCGGCCTGCTCGTGATCTGCCAGGCGACCGCGCTGCTGCTCGCCAGCGTGACGCTCAACGACAAGTTCGTCTTCTACGAGAGCTGGTCGGATCTCCTGGGGCAGGACGGGCAGTCTGGCGCCGTCCAGGCGGACCCCTCCGACGCCAACCACCGAGGCGTCCGCAAGGCCGGCGTGCAGGACGATGTGCAGTCGGGGGCGGCCGTGCAGCTCCTGGCCGGGCTGCCGCGGATCGACGGCCGTCAGCGGGTGTTCCGCGAGGTCGTGACGGGCCCCCGATCCGGCGTCCACGCCACGATCAGCGTGATCACCCCGGCCGGCTACGCCGATCCCGGCCAGGCCGCCCGACGCTACCCGGTGGTGGTCTTCCTGCCCGGCTACCCAGGCACGCCGTCGACCTGGCTGCACGCGCTGAACCTGCAATCGATCATGGACGCGGAGATCCGATCTCACCGCGTGGCGCCGTTCATCGCCGTGCTGCCGCAGATGAACGTCGACGGCACGCGGGACACCGAGTGCAGCGACGTCGTCGGCGGCCCCCGGGTGGGTACGTGGCTCGGCGAGGACGTCCCCCAGATCGTCGCCGCGCAGACGCGGGCACTGCCGCCGGGCCGGGCCTGGGGGATCACCGGGTATTCGACGGGCGGCTTCTGCAGCGTCAAGCTGGCCTTCACGGACCCGCAGAGCTACGGGTCGGCGGCGGCACTCGCGGGATACTTCTCCCCCGAGACCGACACGGGGGCCGGCGGCCTCTTCGGCGGCAACGCCGATCGCCTGCACCAGAACGACCCGATGTGGCTCCTCACGCACGGCAAGGCACCCGCGGTCCGGGTGCTGGCCGTGTGGAGCACGCAGGACCCGAGCACGGCTCAGCCGACCCAGGCCTTCCTCGCGGCCGCGCGGCCGCCGCTCCATGTCGACGAACTGCGACTCACCCAGGGCGGACACAACACCGCGGTGTGGCAGTCCGTGCTGCCCCAAGTGCTGGCGTGGCTGGGCACTGCTGCGTGACGCTGCGCGATGACGCCCGCCCGATGGGCCCCGATGAGCCCCGGGCCAGGACTAGCGCTTCCGGATCGTCCCTGCCGCGTCCTTGCCCAGCCGAGCGATGACCTCCGCCCGGGTCACGGGGTCGAGGGCGGCCAGCTGGGCTTCGATCTCGTCGGTCGTCATGACCGCGATCTTGCGGTTCTCTTTCATGGTCATCACGGCCCCGACGGTCGCCCCGGCCGCGGCGAGCAGCAGCAGCGCGCGCAGACCCCTTCGAGAGCTCATGGCGTCTCTCCCTTACCGGCGTCGTGCCGCACCTGGCATGTGCGGCTGCCGACGACGCGCGACGAACATCGTCAGCAGGCCCTTGATGGTAGTTGCGCACCCGGCCCCATGCCACCCGATGCCACCCGATGCCGCCCGAGATCACCGATCACCGCGCGGCGGCGCCTCGGGTCAGCCGATGCGGACGACCCGCCCCGGCCCGGTACGGACCCCCTCACTGACCGGCGCCGACACCGACGCGTAGAGGTGCCCGTCGTCCGCCTCGAGGCCGGCCAGACCGGGAAGGGTCAGGTACGTCGAGTGGCGCCCGGAGGAACGCACCGCCTCGATGTGTCCGGTCAGCGCCTCGGCGACGAACACGGCGCCGGTGGAGGTCACCGCGAGGTCGCCCGCGCCGGCGAACCCGCCGGCGATCCGGACCTCGCGGCCGTTGCGGGGGTTCATCCGGTACAGGCTGCCGCCCTGGCCGAGATCGTAGAGGCCGGGCCGGGTGGTCACGTAGAGGTTGCCGTCGGGCCCCAGCTCGACGTCCGTCGGCACGGCCTCCGCCCGATAGGTGACCCCGTCGACGCACGAGGGCAGCCCGAGGCCCTGGGCGAGCCGGGGCGAGAACCGGAACGCCTGCCGGGGCAGCACGTTGACCAGCCTGACCTCGCCGACGGCGTCGACACGGAGGACGGCGTTGGCCGCGGCGTCGGCGACGAACCAGACCGCCCCCGCGTTCGCGACGGCGACCGGATGGGAGTCGACCCGGCCGGTGTAGCTCGCGGGCCCGCCGTCGAGGGCCTTGAAGGCCTTCCGGACGCACGCCGAGGGTCGATCGACGCCGTAGCTGATCCGCCGGTCCGGGTTGGTGGACCGCTCGAAGCCGGACAGGCTCGCCGTGACGCGCGTGCCGTCCGCGGCGACGATCGTCAGCCGGGTGTCGGCGTGGTCCGGCGTGCTGCTGGTGTAGGCGTAGCCGGAGCCGTCCGCGTCGTAGGCGACGCCCGTGAGGTCGCCGAATCGCGGGCCCGTGGCGAGCACGCCGACACGGCTGAGCTCGCTGAGCCGGCCGCGGTCGGTGACCAGGATCCGGCCGCCCCGGACGGCCAGCTGCAGCGGGTCGACGTAGGCCGTCGAGACCGTCGTCACCTGCGGCGTCGCGGCCGCCGCGCCGGACGCCGGGACGACGAGCAGACCGATCACGGTGTTGGCGGCCGCGGCGGCAATGGCGAGCCGGGCGACTCGGCGACGACCGTGCCCGAGCATCCCCGTCAACGAGAACCCTCCTGTCGGTCTCCCGGGCCGCCGCCACCCCTCATCGCAGCGCCAGCACCGCCGTCCACACCGCGACCGCCGCCACGACGACGGAGCCGGCGCGCTCGGTGAACCGGGACGTCGCGGCGACGTCCGCGGACCACCGCACCTCGTCCGCCACGACGGCCTGCAGCGGGGCCAGCGCCCGGCCGAGCCCGAAGCACGCGCCGATCAGCAGACCCGCCGTCGGCCCGTCCGTGGTACCCAGCACCAGCACCACGACGCCGTAGGGCGCCGCCGAGGTCACGTACGTCCGCACGCCCGAACCGAACTCGACCCCGAACCGCGCGAAGCCGAGCGCCGGGCTGCGCAGGAACACCTCCTGTGGGATCAGCGCGCGTCGCTGAGGCAGCTGCACCGTGGCCACCGAGAGGTCGTAGACCGCCAGCGCGACCACCACCGCGGCGGCGAGGCCGGTCGACACCACCGTCGGCGACCACGGGACCAGGACGGCGACCAGCCCGAGCAGGGCGCCGGTCAGCAGCCCGCCAAGAGCCAGGCCGGCGGCGAACCCGGCCCACAGTCCGAGTCCGGTGCGAGGGCCCCCACCTGAGGCCCGCAGCGCCCACGCGCTGTTCAGGCCTCATGTCGACCCCGAGAGCGCGACCCCGGCGACCGCGGCTGCCGCGCACAGACCGGCCGGTGCGCACCCGGCGGCCAGCAGGCCGCCTGCGGCCGCCGACAGCAGCGCCAACGGCAGGACCGGCGACGTCAGGCTCCGGCGCGCGGTCGACACGGTCCCGAAGGGGCAGTGTCGTCATACCGACCACGGGCAGGTCGTCGTGGTGGCGCCCGCGTCCGTGAACCGGTAGCCGTCCGAGCACCGGTAGGTGCGGCCGTCGGTGAACCGCCAGCGCCAAGCCTCGTAGGTTCCGGCCCAGCACTGGTCGGGGCGCTGCGCATACTGGGTCGCGCCGACGGCTCCGGCGCGGTGCCATCCCGTACGGTTGAAGCGGGTGGTCGGCAGCGTCCAGCAGCAGGCAGGACAGATCTGCGACGGGCCGCAGCGCAGTCCTCTGTCCGCGCCTCGGTCCGCGTACCCGCCGGGTGCACAGGGGCCGGCGTGGATGTTGGTGAACTCCTGGAAATAGGCCGCCTTCGCCACCGCGGCGTTGAGGGTGTGCAGGGCGCCGAACGCGATCGCGGTCGCCGTCCCCGCGGCACCTCGCAGCAGGAGGCGGCGGCTGGGGGCCGGTGGCCGGGTACGGCGGACGAACGACGCTTCCGGAGCCGCCGGGATGTCGGTGAACGCCACGGTCATCGTCGGTCCCCTCCCTGTCGGTTCCCTCGGCCCTGTCGGTTCCCTCGGCCCTGCCGGTTCCCTCGGCCCTGCCGGTTCCGTCGGCTCAGTCGGTCAGGGCGGGCAGGGCCGTCCGGGGGGCGGTCCAGGCCGCGAGATCCGTGGCGCCGGTCATGATGTCGGCCCGCAGCACGGTGCCCTCGGCGTCCAGGCGCATCAGGTAAGGGGTTCCGGGGACGTCGAGCACCTCGATCAGACCGCCCGCGGCAGGGACGCCGACGAACCCCGGCGGAAGCTCCAGCGGCGTCAGCGACGCAGCCGTGGTCGCGACGAGGACGTCGACGCCGGTCGGGGCTGCCGCCGCCAGATCGGTCAGGGCGGTCCGGCACGCGCCGCACGACGGGGAGACGATCAGCAGGAGGAGGTCTCGCCGGCCGGGGACCACGTCCGGCAGGTAGTCCGGCAGGTGGCGCCTGAGCGCGAGCCGGAGCCCCGGGTGCGGACCGGCTGTGCTCGTCGAACCGGTCAGGCCGCCGGCGGCCGGGATCTGGCGCTCCAGGGCGTCGATGCGCCGCAGCAATCCGGCCGTGGCGAGGGCCAGCAACACGATGCAGGCCCAGGAGAGGATCAACGCGGCGCTGGTCGGGCTCATGGCGCGGCTCCCGTCGGGACGTCGGTGACCACGGTCGGGACGTCGGTGACCACGGTCGGGCGGGCGGCGGGATGGCGGCGTGCGGGCTGCACGATGGCGACGAGCAGGGCGAGCGTGGCGCCGGCGGTCGTGACGACGGCCAGGTCGCCGAGGGCCGCGGTGGGCGGCGGCGCGGCAACCGCCGCCCGCAGCGCGCCGGCGCCGGCGAGCAGGGCGAGAGCAGCGGCGCGGCCGATCGCGCCGGGCCCGACCGGGACAGCCGGCAGGCCACAGCCGCAGGGCAGACCCGCCCGGCCGGCCCGGGCGACGAGACCCAGGTAGCCCGCGGACGCCGCGAAGATCCCCGCCTGCGTGGCCAGCGCCGCAACGAGCAGGACCTGGTGCCCGCCGGTCAGCGCGACGAGGGCCGTGGACCCGGCGACGAGCTCGGCGACGGGGAGGGCACGCGCCGCCGTTGCCGGCCACCGGAGGATCCGGTGGGCGGCCAGATCGGCACGAAGCCCGTCTCGCCGGGTCAGGTTGGCGACCGCGGACGCCAGCAGCAGCGACGACGTGGTCACCACGGCGGTCGCGGCCAGGATCTGCGTTCCGGTCACGCCGACAGCGCCCGCACGATGAGCCGGCTGCCGAGATCCGCGACCTCGTCGAGGTCGTCCGCGGTGGGCGGCAGGACGTGCACGACGTGGTCCCACGCGTCGAGCGTCAGGTACTCGGCGCGATCGGGAGGGCTGATCCGGCTGAGCCGGCCGCCGGCCACCGCGAGCCCGACGGTCGCCGCGGTCTTGCGGTGGGCGGGCCGGACGTCGACGAGCACGCGCTGGCCCGAGCGGAGGACCATGACCAGGACGACGTGCGGCGGCCGGGCGGCCGACATCCGGCCCGCCGTTGGGTTGATCTTGAGGCCGTTCCGCGTGCTGGTGACGTGCAGGTCGGACAGCCAGCTCGCGAGGGTCCGCAGGGCCACCGTCGGTGGGCTCGTCCCCAGGAGCCTGCGCGCTCCGGCCTCGATCGCGAAGCAGTGGCCGCTGCCGTGGCGGCCGCCGACCCGGCCCAACCGGACGGTGCGGCCGGAGCGGAGGTGGATCTCGTCCTCCTCACGCGCGCCGACCGTGGCGAAGTACTCCGCGAGGAAGTCGCGATGGGAGTCGTTGAGCTCGAGGTCGACCCGCCCGAACGTGACGACGGCGAAGCTCGAGATCCCGCCGGGCCGGAGCACCGCCGCGGGCAGGGAGACCTCGACGTCCGGCACGCTGGCATCCAGAAACGTGCAGCGCACGGAACGTGACGCCATCGATGCCTCCCCCCGGGTCCGCGTGCCGTGATCGCCGAACGTACGGGCGGGGCGGGCGCCGCTCAAGGCCCGTCGCTCCGCGTCACCCGGGTGCCGTAGCCGGGCCCCGACGATCGGCCAGGGCGGTTGCCGGCGATCCGCAGCGACACGCCCACGCGCGACGATGGAGTCGGCAGATGCCGCCGGCCCCGGCCGGGGCGACCCGAGGGCCGCCCCGACCGGGGCCGTTGTCACAGAGGTCGTGCTCGGTCCGGCATCCCGGACCGGGGTGGAACCTGGTGGAGCCGGGTCAGAGCCTGACCGTCCGGCCGACCACCGCGGAGGCGGAGCACCCGGACGACGTGTACGTCGCCTTGAAGGTCTTGCTCCCCCTGCCCGGATGGAACACCCAGGTCTTCGACCCGCTGACCGTGCCGGCCGAACCCAGCCGGATCAACCTCCGACCGACCTGCTGCCACAGGACGACGGTGCCGTGCCTGGACGGGCCGCCGCTGACCCCGACGTACAGGGCGCCGCGCCGACCGAGCTTGGTGCTGATCCTCGCCGTCGAGACGACCCTGACCGTGACCGCCGGGCTGGTCGCCGTGGAGGTCTTGGCCAGGAAGGTCGTCGTCGCGCTGACGGTCTCGGTGGCCGACCACGTGCCGTCGTTCCCCGCCGTCACCGAGTCGATCAGACTCAGTGGCTGGCCCGCCCGCTTGACGTAGATGTCCACGGACGCACCGGCCCGGGCCGTGCCGGTCAGCTTCGCGCCACCCGCACCCAGCCGACTGGCAGGTGCCGAGAAGGCGACGGCGTCCGGCGCGATCGTGATCGTGCCCGACGCGCTGCCGACCGCGGCCGGGAGCGTCAGGCCACCGACGGCGAGCCAGTTGGCGTGGAGCACGACGGGCGTGATCGTCGCCGTCACCTTGGCCTTGCCCGACACCGAGCCCGCCACGTAGGTGGCGCTGAAGTCGCCGGTGGCGTTGCTCGCGCCGGAGGCGCTCAGCGAACCGAGGGTCACGTCGTCGATCGACAGGGTCGGTGTGACGCCCGCGACGGGGTTCCCGAAGACGTCCGTGACCTTGCCGCTGACGATCACGGTCGTGTTCGGCAGGGCGGCGACGTTGTTGACGGTGACGTTGTACTTCTCGCCGGCCACCTGCGCCGCGATGACCTCGTTGACGGTGACGGTCTTGCCTTCGCTCGTCCCGGTGATCGTCGCAGCGCCGGGCTTGGTGAAGACGGCATAGCCGGTGAAGACGCCCGCGCCGTTCGAGGTCACCTGGATGCTGTTGACCAGGCCCGTGCCCTGGTTGTCCGAGGCGAAGTAGACGCCCGGGCTACCGGTGAGCGTGATCGTCTTGTAGGCGAGGCCCGCCGTCGACGCGTCCGTGACCGCACCTGTGATCGTCTGGACGGCCGCTGACGGGGCCGCCCCGGCCGTGGCCAGCGCGATGGGCGCCGCGTTCGAACTGGTGGGCGCCGAGATGGCGACCGTCGCGACGGCCGTCGGGCTCGCCCAGCTGATGACGCCGTCCTTACCGGCCTCGCCGGCCCCAAAGGCACCGTTGGCGTTGTTGTCGTAGGCGTACGTGAAGTGCGTCTGCGTCCCCGCCGTCGCCGGGGCCGCGGGGGTGTACGCGTAGGTGAAGCTCCCGTCCCCTGCGAGCGGCATCTGCGTCGTCGCGGTCGACGTCGCGGTGTTGGCTCCGCTCAGGGTCGCGGCATCGCTGCCCAGGAACAGCGAGACCTGCCGCGGGTCGGGGCCGGCCGGCTGGTAGGACACCCCGTACTGGTCGAGCAGCTGACCCTTGAGCTGGGCCGTGCCACCCGCGACCGGGGCCAGGTCGGCCGCCGTGCTGGTCACCTTGAAGGATCCCGGCGCCGCCGACTGGTACGTCGCGGTGATCTGCGTGCCCGCGTGGCCGTTGGAGGCCGCGTCCACGGTGTAGGCGTTGGTGTTCGCCGTCTTCGCGCTGCTGACGACGAGCGTCGCGACACCGCTGGCGTTGGTGACGGCCGAGACCTCACCCGTGGCCGGGACGGCGGCGCCGTTGGCCGTCAGGTCGCCGAGCGTGATGCCGCTGGTGCCGGCGAGCGTGAACCACACCGTGGCTCCAGCGACCTTCGCTGCGCCCGCGCCGGTCGCCGTGGCCGTGTAGGTGACCGAGCTCGTGCCGGGCCGTACCTTCACGTTCGCGGCCGCGCCGGTGACATTGGTGTCCTGGCCGGTGCCCGTCGCCAGGGCGAGGGCGGTCGTCCCGTTGTCGTTGACCGTGGTCGAGGCCGTCGTGTAGCTGATCGGCGCCGCCAGGTTCAGCTTCGGCGTCGAGATCACGGTTCCGGCGCCGGTCGGAGCCGAACCCGGCGTCCAGACGAAGTTCGTGCCGTCGAAGGTCGGCGCGGCGTTGACGTTGGCCAGACCGGCCCCGTTCTCGTTGATGTTGAGCGCCGCGGCGATGTTCGCGCCGAGGACGCCGACGCTGCTGCCGTTCACGCCCCGGGTGTCGAGGGTCGTGAGGCCCGCCGGCGGGATCGTCGCGCGGATCTTCCGACCGATGTCGACCGAGCTCGCCACGGAGAGCGCGGGGGCGAAGTCGTCGGTGGTCGTCGCGGTGGCGGCGTTGACGTCGAGGACCTTCAACGTGAACACCGGCGTCGAGTCGTCCTGACCGGACTGGTAGGCGCCGTCGTTGTTGTGGTCCTGGTACAGGCGCACCGTGTACGTGCCCGGTGCCGCGGACTGGAGGTAGACGTTGTCGCCGACCGCCCATGGGCCGGGAACCGCGGCGTCGGCGCCGCCGACGTTGACCGTGGCCCAGTTGGCGACCCCGTTGACCGGGGTCCCGTTCCCGGCGCGGCGCTCCATGAGAACCGAGCCGCCGGCGGGGCCGGAGACGACCGAGAGCTTGAGGGCGTCGGTGGCGCTGACGGTGGTGATGCCGGTGACCTTCAGTCCGTACCCGAGACCGGCGGCGAGGGTGCCGTCCGCGGTCGCGGGTGTCGGGTTCAGGCCGAGGATGGTGGCGGAGGTCCCCACCGGGCCGAACGCCAGGGTCTCGCCGGCGGCGAGGGCGTTGATAGCGGTGATACCTCCCGCCGTCACCAGAGCGGCGGACGCTGACGCGACGGCTATCCGCCGCGTGCGCCTGTCCTTGAAGTTCATGTGGAACATCCCTTTCTTCGATGACCCGGTTCTCCGGTGACCTCCCCGTCCGGAGGTGGTCACGTTGGCCGGTCTGCGTTTCGGAGGGCAGCTGTCGCGCCGCTCGTGCTGTAGTGCATCTGGCGGTCGCAATGACCACCGCTGACGCGTCGTCACCCTCCTTTTCGCATCTGGCCCGGGGGATGTCCCCGAGCGCGCCGACGTCCATGGCGGGGGTTCCCGAGACGGGCCGGGAGGCGGGTGGCACCGAGGTATGGACCCTCGGACACCGGTCGTGTCCTGCGCGTCTCGGGAACTCTGGCTGTCGCGCCCCCCGGCGCTCGGTGTGTCTCGTCCGTCCCAGACGTCTCCGGGGCAGCACCAGCACCTAGCTGCTACACGTTGCGTGAGACTATCAGCACGCTCCGTGTTGTCTAGATGCTCGACTTCGGGTGTTGTCCGCGTGTCGCGCGGCATCGACCACTCGTCGAGTCGTCCACAGGGCGCTCGCGGCGCCCCG
>DATKNA010000313.1:0-12444 GCA_035541595.1 Kineosporiaceae bacterium
TCAGATGCGCCAGGCCGCGGCCGAGTACGAGGCCAACGAGGCGGCGAACACCAGCCGGTTCCGTGTCTGAGGGTCACCGTGACCGACTTCGCCGTCGACACCGGTGACCTCGGCGCGATGGCACAGGTCTTCGCCGCGGCCAGTGCGGACGCCTCCGGCATCGCGGCGGCCTTCCGCGCTGGAGGGGCGCACCTGGCGACCGGGGACGCACTGGGCCGACCCGAGGTCGTGGCCGCGTACGGCGAGGCCTTCGAGCAGTGGGCGCACAACCTCGACGAGATCGCCGGGTCCATCGACGAGCTCGGCCGTGCCCTGGCTCTGGCGCGGCGGCTGTACGAGATCACCGAACGCGACGCCACGGTCGAGACCCGGTGAAC
Organism: Kineosporiaceae bacterium; assembly: GCA_035541595.1. Classification (GTDB taxonomy): domain Bacteria; phylum Actinomycetota; class Actinomycetes; order Actinomycetales; family Kineosporiaceae; genus DATKNA01. Next base: position 378 of record DATKNA010000313.1, read on the forward strand.
GGTGCGTCGCTCGGCACCCCGGCGGGCGGAGGAGGGGAGGTGGCGGATGAGGCTGCTGGACAGGTTCCTGCCGCCGCCGGGCGCTCCCGGGGCGGTGCGGATGGGGGCGAGGTGCTGGCGGGACGCAGCGGTTCGGCTGGACCGGGTCGCCGGCGATCTGCGCCACCGGTCGGCGGTCCTGAGCACCTCCTGGGAGGGGCCGGCCCGGGCGGCGTTCGACCGGCAGCTCGGCGCCTTCGTCAGCGCCGTCACCGAGGGGGGCGACCTGCTGCGCCGGTACGCGGACGGGCTCGACGAGCTCGCCGACGGTATCGCCAGGGCACAGGACGAGTACCACCAGCGCGTCGGGATGGTGGTGGGAACGGCGGTCCTCGGCGGGCTGCTGACCGCGGTCACGGCGTCGTTGTCCGACGAGGCGGCGGCCGCGGCGGTCACCGCCGAGCTGGCGGCGGTCACCGAGATCGCCACCAGTGCCGCGACACAGGCCCTCGCGCTGTTGGCGTCGTTGGGCGCCCAGGCGGCAGCCGTGGCGGCTCGCTGGGCCGTCCTCGGCGGCCTCATGGTGACGGCGGACGCCGTCAGCGGAATGGTCGTGCACCGGGATGCCGATCCGTTCGCCCACGTCCGGTGGGGCGAGGACGCCGAGTTCGCCCTGATCGGCGCCGTGGCCGTGCCGATCGGTGCCGCGCTGGCGGCCGGCGTCCCGGGGGCCGCGACAGGCGTCGTCGCTTCCGGGGCAGCCGGCGTGGCGACCCGCCTGGCCATCGGCGGTGCCGCGATGGCCGGAGCGGACGGCCTGGTTCGCGCCGCCCTGCGCCAGGGAGTCGATCCTGGCGAACTGGTCATGGCGGCGCTGCCGCTCGGGAACGCCGGTCGCGGTGGCAGGCCCGGGGTGGCCCCCGAGGGCACCGTGCCGCGGGGGTTCGCCGACGCCGGGGAGTTCGCCGAGTTCACCGCCGCGCTGACGAAGGGGCTCGCGGACGCCGGGTACCGTGACGCAGTGCCGATCTTCCAGGGCAGCGCGGTGACCGGCGTCAAGTACCTCACCGGCGAACCCTTCGACGTCGGCCGGCGCAGCGACTTCGACATCGCCGTCGTCGATCCCGGACTCTTCGCACGCGCCGAGGCGCTCGGTGTCCAGGTGCGGTCCCGTGGGCGTCGGACGGCGCCTCTGGACAAGAGCCAGCTCGACCGGCTCGGCTTGTCGGACCTGATCGGTGGCCTGTCCCGGCGCAGTCATCGCGATGTCAACATCATGCTTTACCGAGATCTCGCCGGAGCGCTCGGCCGTGCCGGAGGACTGCCAATACGATGAATTGCCGTCGATACGACGAGTACGGCTGGACCGACCGACAGATCGACCAGGTGGCGGCCGACATCGGCGATGTTCTGGCGATCGAGTTCGAGGCCCGCAACAGCCTCTATCGGGGCGACTACTATCGCTGGCACGGGCCGGGCGAGGAGGACCTGATCCTCCAGGAGAACTTCGTCGAGGACGACGACGGCCTTCCCACCGACGACCGGCACCCCCACCATGTGGTGCTGCTGTACGCGTCGCGGCTCCCGCACGAGTGGTTCGACCGGCTGGCGGCCATTCCCGGGGCGGAGCGGCTGGCGTCCAGGACGGTTTCCTAGATACCGCCGGCACGTGACGCACAATTCGAACCCACTGACTTCTTCGCGCTCGCAGGGTGACGTCATGAGGACAACGCCGCACACGCTCGGCATCCGGTTCTACCTGTACGGCTCGGCGTGCCTTCCACTCGTTGCGATGGCCGAGCGGGTGACCGCCGCCGTGCAGTTACCGCTGGGGCGCCGCGTCAGCTCCGTGCGCGGCACCTACTTCCGGTGGAGCGGCGACCACGGCGCGGACATCGTCGTCCAGGCCAACGTGGCGGACGAGGACGGCAGGCTGGTGGAAGCGGACCACCCCGTTCACGGCGTCCTGGTGTACGCCACCGGGCTGCCCGAGGCCAGTTATCAGGCCCTCGACGAGGTCGACGGCCTGGAACTCCTCGTCGGCGAGACGGTGCTCGTCACCTGAGCCGATCACCTGAGCCGATCACCTGAGCCCATCACCTGAGCCGATCACCTGAGCCGAGTCACACTCCGGGCCCTCGGCGCACCTGTCATGGGCGACGGCGGACAGTCGGAGAGGAGCCAGTTCATGGTCGAGGCCGTGCATCCCGCCCCTCGGCTTCGTCGGGCGGTGCCGAGCTGCACGACATTCGAGCTCCAGGCGCCCCCGGCGGTGGAGCCGCCGGGGGCGCTACAACCCGTCCAGCTGCTCCTGCCACTGCTCGGCAGCCTGTCGATGCTGGTGTACGGAGTCATGTCCGGCACCCCGGTGCTCCTCGTCACCGGTGGGATCATGGCGTTGGCGTCGTTGGCGTCGCCCCTCGTTCTGCACCGGACCGGCAGCAAGCTCCAGCGGGCCAGGCTCGCCGCCCGCCGCGAGCGTCATCGAGCTCACCTCGACACGCTCGTCGGCGCCGTCGGGCGCGCCAAGGCGGAGCTGGCGGCCGCCAGAGCAGAGGGCCACCCGCTTCCGGGCGCGTATGACGATTGGATCGCGGCTGGCCGGCTGTGGGAACGCCGCCCCGGCGACCTCGACATCACCGACGTCCGCCTCGGCACGGCGGACCTCCCGACCGGCTTCCGCGTGATCCGGCAGGGTGTGCCACCCCTCGACGCCGAGCCCGATGCGGAGCTGTCCATCGCGACGTCCGCGTTCGAACACTCCGCCACGATGCTGGACAACGGCCCGCTGGTGCTGGGCCTTGCCGACGCCGGCGTGGTCGCCGTGACGGGTGACCGCGCGACGGCTCTCGGTCTCCTTCGCGCCGTCGTCCTGGAACTGGCACTGACCTGCACACCTGAGGACCTACGCCTGGTCGTGGCGTTCCCCCCCGGTGAGCACGCCGCATGGGAGTGGGCGAAATGGTTGCCTCACGCGGGCGGGGCGACGGGGTCGGCCGGGCCCTCCGAGCGCATGCTGGTCACGACGGTGCAGGATCTCGAGCGGTACCTCGACGCACTCGTCACCTGCCGGCCGCGCAGGAGCGAAGATCACGACTCCACCGACGAGCGACGGATGTCTCCTCGCGTCGTCATCGTCCTCGACCGCTTCGATCCACTGACCGAACTGGGTCTGTCCGCCACGTTGAGGCAGACGCTGCTGCGCGCCCCGGACCTCGGCGTCAGCGTTCTCGTCCTGCCCCGTTCCGCTGCCCAGGCACCCACGCAGACCGTCGCCCTCGTCACGATGAGCGGGCCGGAGGTCGGCCCCGGGTCCGAGTCCGGTCTCCTCCGCCGGCTCCCCGAGCCGTCCGCGAAAGCGATCCGCTTCGCCCCGTTCGTCGTCGACGCCGCCGAGGCCGAGCGGGTCGCACGGCGCCTGGCACCCAAGCGGCTGGTCGCCGACCCCCGTCGGGCAGGTCGCCTCGGCGCCAGCCGGCTGGCCGACCTTCTCGACGCCGGGCTCCTGACCTCGGCGCGCACCGACGCCGACCGAGCCTCCCGGGAGCGGGCATGCTGGCCGCTGCGCGCGCCGGCACAGGTGCTCCGCGTCCCGTTCGCGGTCACCGCCGGCGGATTCGCCCTCGAACTCGACCTGAAGGAATCCGCCGAGGGTGGGCAGGGACCTCATGGCCTCGTCGTCGGCGCAGTGGGCTCGGGCAAGAGCGAACTCCTGCGCACACTCGTCGCCGCGCTGGCCGCGACGCACGACCCGGGCGACGTCGAGATGGCTTTCGCGGACTTCAAGGGCGGCCTCACCTTCGGCCTGCTGCATCAGATCCCACATTGCGTCGGGATGATCACCAACCTTGCGGATGACCTCACCCTCGTGGACCGGATGAAGGCGGCCCTCATCGGTGAGCTCGAGCGCCGGCAGCGGCTCCTGCGGGCCGCGGGAGGCGATGTCCAGAAGATCACTCAGTACCGAGCGGTACGGCGCCGGGTTCCAGCGCTGCCCTCGATGCCGTACCTGATCGTCGTCGTCGACGAGTTCGGTGAGCTTCTCGAGGCCAGGCCGGACGTGCTCGACGTCCTGCTGTCGCTCGGACGGACCGGCCGCAGTCTCGGCATCCACCTCCTGCTGGCCACCCAGCGGCTCGAGCCCGGGCGGATACGCGGCCTCGACAGTTACCTCGGGTACCGGATCTGCCTGCGTACCTTCACCGCGGAGGACAGCGTCACCGCGGTGGGGTCGCGCGTCGCCGCCGACCTGCCGGCGTTGCCGGGGCACGGCTACCTGCGTACCGCCACGGGGCTGACGCGGTTCCTGACGGCCACCGTGTCAGCCGGCCGCGGACGTGCCGCCGCCGCGCCCACCGTGCGGCCGTTCCCCGTGACCGCGACGGGCGCCCACCAGGCCGTGCGTGCTCCGTCCGACGAGCCGGGAGAGGACGCCGACATCGCCGTGCTGGTCAGGGAGGCGCGGCGGGCGGGCCGACATCGGCCGCGTTCGACGCTCTGGCTGCCGCCTCTTCCCCGTCCCGATCAGGCTTCTCCACTCACCGTGGGCGATCCGCGACTGGAGACACCTCCCCTCCCGGCGGCTCGCGGTCTCCCCGTCCCCGTCGGTCTGGTGGATCTTCCGGCCGCGCGGCGCCAGGTGCCGTTCGTCCTTGACCCGGCCGAGCTCGACGGTCACCTGATCGTGGTCGGCGCACCGGGGGTGGGCAAGAGCACCGTCCTCGCCTCCTACGCCGTCTGCGCCGCAGCCCGTTTCCCGGCCTCGCTGCTGCAGTTCCAGGTGCTCGACCTCGGCGGCGGCACGCTCGCGCCCCTGGCCGCCTTGCCCAACGTGGGTGCATGCGTCGACGGCCAGGACGAGGATGCGGTGCACAGCGTGCTGTTCGCCTGCGAGCAGCACATCCAGGAGCGCCGACGCCGCTTCCGCCGCCACGCCATCCCTTCGATCGCCCGCCTGCGAGAGCTGGTGGCCGCCGGCGACGTCTCCGGTCCGGCGCACACCGTGCTCCTGCTGGACCAGCTGGTCTCGTTCCGCGAGCGCTTCCCCGACCTCGAGGCCGTGCTCGCCCGGCTGATCGTGGAGGGGCCCAGCGCCGGCGTCCACGTCGCGATGACGAGCACGCGCTGGGCTGAGCTGCCCGCCAAGCGGCTCGAACAGGTCTCCAACCGGCTGGAGCTGCGACTCAACGACGTCCTGGAATCACAGCACGGTCGCGCCGCCGCGGTCGTTCCGGCCGGCGTCCCGGGTCGCGGCCTGACCCGCGACGCCCAGGTCGTCCAGATCGCGGCGCCCCACGTGACCCCGGCGACCGAGGATTCGCCGGGCGGTGCTGCTCTGACCGGCGACACCGCCACCACGGTCGACCTGTCCGGTGCTGTCGCGCACGTCGCCGGCACTGCCCGCCTGCGGTGGCCGGGGGTGGTCGCGCCCCGGATCCGCGGGCTCTCGGACCTGGCTGAAGGAGAGTGGGGCCAGGCTCGCCGTCACGCCGCCGCACAGGGCTCCGTTCTCATCGGCATCGCCGAACCGGATCTCGCGCCCGTCCATCTCGACCCAGGTCGCGCAGTCACCGTGCTGAGCTACGGGGACGCCGGGACGGGGCGCACCCGTCTCCTGGCCCGGCTGCTCACCGAGTCGGCACAGCTGCGGTCTGATGACCGTCCGCTGGTGTACGTCCTGGACTACCTGGGCGCGTTGCTCGACCGATGCGCGAACGTCGCCACCGGCGTCGCGGCGGCCTACGGCCCGCGCGAAACGCCGGAGTTGTTCGCCGCCCTGACCGACGAGCTCAACCGCCGGCACGCGGCGCTGACGGTCGCCCGCCGGAGGGGCTCGGAGGTGCCGCGCCAAGCTCCGATCTGGCTCCTCGCCGACGACTACGATCTGGTCCACGCGACGGCACGGCCAGGTCTGGTCGGCGAGCTCGCGAATGTCGTTCCCTACGCGGCCCCGCTCGGATTCACCGTGGTGCTCAACCAGGTCGCGAGTGGTAGCGGGGCACGGGTCGATCCGCTCGTCCGGCGCATGCTCGAGGCCAACGCCTGGCACCTCCAGTTCGGCGTCGAGTCCCGCGTGGAGTTGCTGCTCAGGGGGACTCGGGGGGCACTGCTGCCTCCCGGGCAGGCTCTGCTGACGCGACCGAGACAGGCGGACACCCTGGTCGCCGTGCTACCGCCGGCCGCCTCAGCCAACGACGATCGGCCGGCCGAGCCGGGTCCTGAGCAGATCAGGCTGGTGTCATGACCGTCCTCGTCACCGTCGTGGGTCGCATCGGACGAGCCGATCTCGAGCTGGCCGACGACCGACCGGTCAGAGAGCTGGTCGCCGCCCTGGCCGCCGCTGTCGGCGAGCATCTTGCCACCGGGCTGCGAGACGCCGACGGTCGCCCGCTCGATCCCGAGGCGTCCCTCGCCGACGCGGGCGTGCTCGACGGTCACCGGCTCACGCTCACGTCGTCGCCGACCGAGCTGCCCTCTTCCCCGCCGACCGAGCCGCCCCTCGCGTCGACCCCGCCAGGGTTCTCGGCATCGGTCCGGGACCTCGCGCTGTACCTCCTGATCGACACGTCGGACTCGATGGCCGGGCCGCCGCTGGCGGCCGTGACCACCGAGCTCGGACGGCTGTTCGACGCCGTGCGCAACCATCCTCGTCTGACTGCTCTCTGCCGCCTGTCGGTCGTCGGCTTCGACGACGAAGCTCGTCTGCAGGTCCCCCTGACCCCGGTCTGCGGGCTCGGTCCGTCGCCACTGCTGACCGCGACCCGCCCCACCACGAACTACGCGACGGCCTTCGACTTCCTGCGTCGGCAGATCTCCCGTGACCTCGACGGCCTGCGGGTCGCGGGGCGCCGTCCGGCTCGGCCCGTCGCGGTCGTCTACACGGACGGGCACCCGACCCGCGGGTCGTGGCGGCCGGCACACCGAGCGTTGACCGATTCGTCCTGGCCCGACGCTCCGGACGTCGTCGTCCTGGGGTTCGGGCACGTCTCTGAGCGGGTCCTGCGGAGCATCGCGACGTCCGGCACGCACCGTCCCGCGCCGGCATCCGGCATGCCGCCCTCGGGGCCCGCCGGAGCGCTGGCCGGCGTGATGAGGGTCGTACTCGGCCGGCTGGAAGGTGCTCCATCAGAGATCGACCAGACCGCGGCGCCGTCGCAATGGCGCTCACTCGACGAGGTGCTCCGATGAGACGTCGTCGTCCTCGGCGGCCACGAGCGTCAGCACCTGCTTCGCGATCTCCTCCGGCGGTCGGCCGTCGGTCACGACGACCACGTCTGCCACCTCCCGGTAGGCCGCGGCGCGGCGGGCGTGCAGCGCCTCCAGATCGGGCCGGGCCAGGACCGGCCGGCCCGGATCGGTGCCGACCCGTCGAAGCGCCTCGGCGTGGGAGACCTCGAGGTACACCACGTACGCCCCGTCCAAGGCGGCGCGGGTGCGTGGGTCCTCGACCGACCCGCCACCCAGCGCCACCACCAGGGGGTCGGGCGCGCCCTCGCCGTCCCGGCGGACGAGTTCGGCGATCACCGTGTGCTCGAGCGCACGGAAGACGGCCTCGCCGGCGGTGGCGAAGATCTCGCGAGGGGTCCGTCCGGCCCGCTCGGTCACGGCCTCGTCGCTGTCCACGAAGCGGCGTCCGAGGTGTCCGGCCACGAGCCGCCCGACCGTCGACTTCCCCGCCCCCATGAACCCGACGAGGACGACGGGGCGGCTCCCCGACAGGCCGCTCGTCGCACCACTCACGCGACCACTCACGACGGGGAGTCTGACAGGCGCAGGCCTCGTGACGGCCCGTCGGACGATCGGGCCCGTGCTCTACCGTGAGCACATGGACAAGGTGGTCGACGACGCCGCGACGGCGGTGGCCGACGTCCCGGACGGCGCCAGCATCGGCGTGGGCGGATTCGGCCTCAGCGGGATCCCCTGGATTCTCATCGACGCGTTGCTGGCGCACGGCGCCACCGACCTGACCGTCGTCTCCAACAACTGTGGGGTGGACGGCGCCGGCCTCGGCATCCTGCTGGGCGAGCACCGCATCTCGCGGATCATCGCGAGCTACGTCGGGGAGAACAAGGAGTTCGCGCGGCAGTACCTGGCCGGTGAGGTCGAGGTCCGGCTGACCCCGCAGGGCACCTTGGCGGAGAAGCTGCGCGCGGGGGGGGCCGGCATTCCCGCCTTCTACACGCCGACCGGGGTGGGGACGCCGGTGGCCGAGGGTGGTCTGCCCTGGCGCTACGGACCCGACGGCGAGGTCCTGTTGGCCTCCCCGACCAAGGAGGTGCGGAGGTTCAATGGTCGCGAATGCGTGCTCGAGGAGTCCATCACCACCGACTTCGCGCTCGTGCGGGCCGCTCTCGGCGACCGCCACGGCAATCTCGTGTTCAACAAGGCCGCCAGGAACTTCAACCCGGTCGTCGCGATGGCCGGTGCCGTGACCGTCGCCGAGGTGGAGCGCCTCGTCGAACCCGGCGAGATCGATCCCGACCAGGTCCACCTGCCCGGGGTCTTCGTGCAGCGCGTCCTGGCGCTGACGTCCGAGCAGGCCGCCGACAAGCGGATCGAGCGCCGCACCGTGCGACCCCGGGTCGCCGCCGAGGAGGGCTGACCCGTGCCCATGACCCGCGACGATCTCGCTGCCCGCGCCGCCCGTGAGCTGCGCGACGGTCAGTACGTCAACCTCGGCATCGGGTTGCCCACGCTGGTGCCCAACTACCTCCCGCCCGGCGTCCACGTGGTCCTGCAGTCCGAGAACGGCATCCTCGGCGTCGGGCCGTATCCCTACGAGGGCGATGAGGACCCGGACCTCGTCAACGCCGGCAAGGAGACGGTGACGATCCTCCCAGGAGCCTCGTTCTTCGACTCCGCCACATCGTTCGGGATGATCCGCGGCGGGCACGTCGACGTCGCGATCCTCGGCGCCATGCAGGTCAGCTCCACCGGTGACCTCGCGAACTGGATGATCCCGGGGAAGATGGTCAAGGGGATGGGCGGCGCGATGGACCTCGTGCACGGCGCCCGCCGGGTCGTCGTCCTGATGGAGCACGTCGCGAAGGACGGCAGCCACAAGCTCCTGGAACGCTGCTCCCTGCCGCTGACGGGTCAGGGCGTCGTCGACGAGGTGATCACCGACCTCGCCGTCCTCGATGTCACCCCGCACGGATTCCTGCTGCGGGAGCTCGCGCCGGGGGTCTCGGTGGAGGAGGTCCGCGCGGCCACAGGTGCCCCCGTTCGGACCCCTGCCTGACGGCACCCCCCTCCGCATCCGTGACCGGTCCCGGAATCGACGACGTCCGGCTCCCCGAACGCCCCGAGCGTCCCCAGACGCGGATCAACCTCGTCGGTGCCCTCGCCGCTACGGCCCTGGCTGCGTTGGCGCTGGTCCTGGCCCTGGTGACGGAGCTGTCGCCGCCATACGAGCTCGCCATCGCCTTCCTCGTCGCGATCCCCGTGCTGGGGACGGTGGCCTTCCCGATCGTCGCCACCCGAGCCCGCGCCGAGCACGACGAGGCGCTCGGCTGGTTCGCGGCGGGCCTGGCGGTGTCGGTGTTCGCGGCGGCGCTGCAGTCGCTGTCGTTCCCCGGGGTCCTCGCCGACGGCGGTCCATTCCACACGGCCCAACCCGGCGGCGCGCTGCTGCTCCTGCTGATGCACGCCGCCCCCGCCCTCGCCGTGTTGGCCGCTGCTGCCGGCGTCCCCGGGCGGGCCCGGCGCTGGTTCGTCGGCATCGGCGTGGGGGTGGCGCTCGCCTGCGCCGGCGGGTTGGTGCCGGCCCCGCAACTCGTGTTCCACGGCGGCCGGTTCACGACCGCGCTGGTCGTCGCCGAGCTGGTGGTGTCCTGGCTCCTCGCGGTCGCGGCGGTGCTGTGGGTCCGCGATCTGGGGCCGTCGGTCACCGCGCTCCGGGCCTGGGCCGGCGTGGCGCTGTCGCTGTTCGGCTATGACCTTCTGCTCAGCGCGATCGCCGCCCAGCGGTTCTCGAGCATCTGGTGGGCCAGCCTGGCCCTGCGCACCGCCTCCTATGCCGTGCTCGCCGGCGGCGCGCTCGCGGCCGTGCTCGCCCAGCTCGGCCGGCTCGAGCAGTACACCGACCGGGAGCTGGACCGCAGCGACGAGCGGCTCCGGGGCTCGCTGGCGGTCACCGACCGGCTGCTCGACACCGCCCAGCGGTTCAGCGGGGCGGTCACCGCCGCTGACGTCGGAAGCGTGGTCATCGCTGCGAGCCTGTCCCTGACCGGTCTGGAACGGGGCTGCGTCGTCGTCGACGGCGACAAGGACCACGACCGGGCGCACGACCGGCCGCACGACTCCGGCAGCGACTCCGGCAGCGACTCCGGCGGCGACTCCGGCGGCGACTCCGGCAGCGACTCCGGCAGCGACTCAAGCAACGCCTCAGGCAACGACTACGGCCGCAGCACGCGGCATGGCTGGCGCCACATCGAGGTCGTGGCCGCGGTCGGGTACGACGAGGAGAGCTTGGACGTTCTCGCCCGCTCGGTCCCGGAGGCCTGTCTCCCCGGCGCCCGCGTACTGCGGACCGGAAGGCCGGTGTTCTCGACGACACGCCGGCCACCGCAGACCGACTACCCGGATATCGCGCAGCTGCCCGTGCACGCGACGACGCAGGCCATCGCGGTTCTGCCGCTCACGGCTGCCGGGCAGGTCGTCGGCGTGCTGGCAGTGTCCGGCAGCGGCCTCCGCGAGTTCGACGCGACGGAACGGGAGGTGTTGGGCGCGCTCGCGGCCCAGGCCGGCCAGGCCCTGCAGCGGGCACTCCTCTACGAGCGGCAGCTCCGGATGGCCGAGCTGCTCCAACGGGGCCTGCTGCCGCAGCGGCTCCCGGCGGTTCCCGGCATCGCCATGGCGGCCCGCTACGCGCCGGGCGCCGAGGGTTTGCGAGTCGGCGGAGATTGGTACGACGCCATCCCGGTGCCTGGGAACCGGCTGGCGCTCGTCATCGGCGACGTGATGGGCAAGGGGGTCGACGCGGCCACGCGAATGGCCCAGGTGCGTGGCGCCGTCCGGGTGCTCGCCGCGGTCGATCCCGAGCCCGCCGCTGTCGCGGCCGGGCTCGATCTCATGGCCAGCGAGCTCGCCGAGGACCAGATCGTCACCCTCGTCTACCTGCTACTCGATCCGGCCACGGGGCAGGGGTCGGTCGCGCGACTCGGCCACCTGCCGCCGCTGCTGGTGCCTCCGCGCGGGGAGCCGCGCGTCCTCGACGGCGCCGGTTCCCCGCCACTCGGCGTGCCGGGCGCCAGCCGGGAACAGGCCTCGCTGGTCGTCGAGCCGGGAGCCGTGCTGATCCTCTTCACGGACGGGCTGGTCGAGGAGCGTCACACCGGCTTGGACGTCGGTCTCCGGGCGCTCACCGCCGCGAGCCGGCAGCTCGCCGACGGCCTCGACGTCGAGGAGTTCGCCGACGCGGTGCTGGGTCTGGGGGCGACGGGCGGCGAGCGGCCGGACGACGTCTGCGTGCTCGTGGTGCGCCGCGACCCGATCGGCGGCGTCCCGGTCGAGGGCTCACCGCTGGACGCCGCGATGACCCTACCGGCTGGGCCCGCCAGCGGAGCGGCCGCCCGCCGCTTCGTGCAGCGCACGTTGGCCGGCGTCCGGCCTGATCCCGAACGCCTCGACACCCTGGTTCTCCTGTGCAGCGAGCTGGTCACCAACGCCGTCCTGCACGCGGCGGGGCCTTCGCAGGTGCGGCTGCGACTACGCGACGGGCGGGTGCGACTGGAGGTGCACGACCCGTCCCCTCAGGTGCCGACGACGGTCCTGGCCGGACCGGAGGCGACGAACGGCCGGGGAATGATGCTGGTCGACGCCCTTGCCGACGCCTGGGGGGTGGACCCGGGAGACGGGCTCCCCGACGTCGGCAAGACGGTGTGGGTAGAGGTCGCTCTGTAGGCGGCGAGCAGGGTCCGCCCGGTGGTGTCAGGCGGTCGCGCCGCGTGCCGGCCGGGCGCGCAGGGGGAGCCAGACCGTCAGAGACATGATCACCAGGGCCAACGGAAGGTGGACGGCCGCCGCCGCGCCGGATCTGCTGTCGGAGACTGCGGAGCCGAGGCCCACCTCGATCACGAGCAGCACC
>DATKNA010000314.1:0-9658 GCA_035541595.1 Kineosporiaceae bacterium
ACGCCTCTGCGACCGCGACTGCGTGCACGCGTTGTGTTGGGTTGCACGCGTTATGCCGCTCGCTGGACGCCGGAAAGGGCCACGACCCGTGCAACCCCAAGCAGCGCGTGCAACCCCAAGCAGCGCGTGCAACCCCAAGCAGCGCGCTTCGCAGGCCGGTCCCGCGAGAGGGAACTTCGAGGGGTCCGCGGGGCGTCAGCGAACGTGCTCGGGCGCGTGCGGGTGATCGTCCACGGGGACGACGATCGCCTCCTGGGTACTGCGCGCCACGATCATCTTGACGGGCTCGGTGTCGCTGGCGTTCTGCTCCCAGTGCACGACGTGCGGCGGGATGAAGACAAAGTCGCCCGCGCGCGCCTCGAGCACCGTGTCGAGGCGGTCGCCGACCCACCACCGCGTGACACCGCTGAGCACGTAGATCGCGGTCTCGGACTCTCCGTGATGGTGGACGCCGGTCCTCCCGCCCGGGTCGAGGACCGCGTACCCCATCCACATCCGTCGCGAGCCGGTGATCTTGGCCGAGATGGCCTCGGACCGGTGCAGGCCGCCGGGGGTCTGCGCGGTGGTGCTGTCACGCTCGTCCGGTCGGACCACCCGGACGCCGACATCCGTCGCTCGGTCGTCGTCGGTCGTCATCGCTGCCTCCGAGCCTCGGGTCCGATCTTCATCACGCGATACGCCGCATCTGGTGGACGTTCAGGCCATTGTCGTCGAGCAGGTCGTGGAGCAGCGTCCCGAAGTGCTTCAGGTGCGGCGTCGCCATGTGCTCGTTGTGCGCCTCGATCGTCGCCCAGTTCTCGTACAGCGCGAAGAAGGCGGGATCCATGATGTCCTCGTGGAGGTCGTAGTTCACGAGGCCGCGCTCCTTGCTGGTGGGCTCGATCAGCGCCATCAAGGCATCGCGCAGCGCCTGCTCGTCGCCCGGCCTCGCCCTCATGTAGGCGATGACGGTGATCAGTTCCGGGTTGTCGTCGGTGGGCGTCGTCATCCGTTGCTCCATCGATGGTCGGCGGTCGACCAGCCGCCTGCCGACCGCGGAGGGTGGGGCACGGCGCACGATACAGAACGGTTCCGGCCCGGCCCACCCCGCCAGACCGTATAGGGGTCCGAGCTCCCGAGCCGGGACCTCCATACGGTGCATGGGGTCCGAGCTCCTCGAGCCGGGACCTCCATACGGTCTAGGCCGTCCGACAGGTAGGCCTCGTCGTCCGGGTGCACCCAGACGCCGAGCCCGGATCGCGGCGGCGTCGGCGACGCCGCTGTCGCGATGGGTCTCACCGGTGCACGGCCGCCTTCCCCGCCCCTTCCCGGCGTCCCGCAGGGCGCCCCTCGGGGTCTGGCCGAGACGGCTTGCCATCCCCCGCGTGCCGGGGTGGACCGTGGACCGGGAGATCTTCCCGGGTGTCCCGGGAAGCGGCCCGATCCGCTGCGACGCGGGTGCCGCGACGCTCGGGACGTCGGACACCGAACCTTCTCCAGGAGGCTCCCATGACCCAGTTCACCCGGCCCGGCGTCGCCGGCGCCCGCGTCGAGGCGCCCGCACCGCTCACTCCGTCGCCCACACTCGCGCGCGTGGCGGGCGCCCTCGCCCTCGGGCACGTCGTCCTGCTGTTCGCCGGGTTCAGCCAGGGGGTGTCCGTCGAGCACGGCGACAGTCCGGCCACCGTGCAGAGGGTGTACGGCGGCGCGAACCTGACCCGCGTCTTCACCGGCGGCTACGTCGAGGCGCTGTCGTTCGTCGTGTTGGCCGCCGCCGTGGTGCTGATCGCCCGGCTGTTCGGTCGCCGGACGGAGGCGGGGCACGTCGCGGCCCAGACGTTCCTGGCCCTCGGGGTGGCGCTCGTGGCCTCAACGCTGGCGGTCGGCTTCCCGCCCGGTGCGGCTGCCCTGTACGGGTCCCAGCACGGCGCCGACATCGGGTCGGTCGCGATGGTCAACGACATCCGCAACTTCGGCTTCGTGCTGCAGGTGGCGCTGATGGCGGCGATGTCGCTCGCCCTGGGCATCGCCGCCCTCGCTGAGCAGCTCTGCACGCGATGGGTCGGGGTGTTCGGCATCGTGCTCGGCGGCGTCGGCATCGTCCTGGTGCCCCTCGCGCACAACGTCGTGAGCCTGGTCTGGATTCTCTGGTGGGTGGGCCTGGCGGTCCTGCTGCTGCGTGGCCGGCGCACCGCTCGGCAGATCTCCTGACACCGCTCCCGCAGGTCGCGCCCGTGAGCGACCCTGTCTGCGTGAGCAGGCTCGTGACCGGGGGCGCCGGACGTACGGCGTCGGTGCTGGCCGCGCTGGTCGCGTTCCTCGCCGAGGGGGTGGCGATCGCGGCCTCGCCGGCGGGCTCCGCCCGCTGGAACGAGGCGGCGGTCGCCCTCGTCGTCCTCGCCTACGCCCTGGTGGGTCTGGTCATCGTCTGGCACCGGCCGGGGCACCCGATCGGCCGGCTCGCCCTGGCGATCGCCGGGGTCTGGGGCGTCGGCGAGGCGCTCGTCGCGACCTCCTACGCGGTGCTGGTCGAGCACCCGGGCGTGCGGTCGGCGGCGCTCGGCTCGGCTGTCGGGACGTTCCTGCGGGGGCTGCCCTGGTTCGCCGCCGTGATGTGGCTGCCGCTGCGCTTCCCGGACGGTGCGCCGGCGAGCACCCGGCTCGGCCGGTTCGGCGAGCGCTTCACGATCGCGACCGTCACGGTCTTCTCCGCGGTCAGCCTGTTCTCGCCCACGCTCACGGACCTGCGGGTGGATCACGTCGACAACCCCATCGGCGTGCCGGCGGGCTTGGCGCCAGCCATGGGCGTGCTGGCGGGGATCGCCCTGCTCATGGGGATCGTGGCGGTCGGCCTCGCCGTCGCCACCCTGGTCCAGAAGTACCGCCGCGGCGGTCCGTTGACCCGCCAGCAGACCCTGGTCTTCGGCGCCGCGTTCGTCCCTCCCCTGGCGGCGCTCGTCGCCAGCTTCGCGGACGCCGCCGATCCGTGGCTGTTCGCCGTCGCGACGATCCCGCTGCCGATCGCGATCGGGGTCGCGGTGCTGCAGCGTCGCCTGTACGACATCCAGCTGGCGGTCAACCGCTCCATCACCTACGGCACGCTCTGGCTCGCGATCGCGGCGCTCTACGCGATCGTCGTCGGGGGGGTCGGGGTCATGCTCCGCCGGCCCGGCGCCGCATGGTTGCCCTGGATGGCGGCGGCCGTGGTGGCGGTCAGCTTCGCGCCGTTGCGGGACGCGCTGCAGCGCGGCGCGAACAAGGTCACGTACGGGCAGTGGTCGCAGCCGGCGGACGTGCTCGCCGCCACCGCACGCCGCCTGGGTGACGCCGGCGACGTGCCGTCGCTCTTGCATTCCCTGGTCGAGGACGTCGGGCAGGTCCTGGACCTGTCGTACATGGAGATCACCGATCCTCGGGGGCGGTCGCTGGCCCGCCGCGGCGATCGCCCCGGCGACGTCGACCGGCTCACCATGACGTCGTACGGCGTCGACGTGGGAACGCTGTCGTGGGCCCGGCGCCCGTTGCGGGAGACCGACCGGGCGCTGCTGGAGGATCTCGCCCGCCAGCTGGGCACCGTGGTCCACGCGGCGGGACTGCTGGAGGCCGTCCGGGCTTCCCAGGAGCGGTTGGTCCTGGCCCGCGAGGAGGAGCGCAGGCGGTTGCGGCGCGACCTGCACGACGGCCTTGGCCCCGCGCTGGCCGGGCTCACGCTCCGGGTGGACACGCTGCGGAACCTGGTGCGGCTCCGGCCGGACGACACCGGGACGTCCGGCCTGGCGGACCATGGCTTGTTGGACCTGCGCACCGGGATCCAGGCGGCGGTCCTCGACGTGCGGCGGATCGTCGAGGGGCTTCGGCCGCCGGCCCTCGACGAGCTCGGCCTGGCCGACGCGATCGCCCAGCTCGCCGACCGCGTGACGGCGGGCAGCGATCTCACCGTCGACGTCCGGGCCGAGCCGCTGCCGAGGCTGCCGGCCGCCGCGGAGGTGGCGGCCTACCGCATCGTCCAGGAGGCCCTCACCAACATCGTCCGGCACGCGGACGCGCGGTCGGCCTGCGTCGCGCTCGGTCGTGGTTCCGCAGGGCTCACCCTCCGGATCCGGGACGACGGCCACGGGCTCGTCGCCCCCCGACCGGACGGCGTCGGCCTCACCAGCATGCGCGAGCGCGCCGAGGAGATCGGGGGATCGCTGGTCATCGACCCGAGCCCCGGGGAAGGGACCACGATCACCGCGGTGCTGCCGATCGTCGTGGCCACGGCTCCGGAGGTGACGGCATGACCCGCGTCCTCGTCGTCGACGACCATCCGCTGTTCCGCGACGGTCTCGCCGGCCTGCTGCGAACCGTTCCCGACACCGAGGTGGTCGGATCCGCCGCGGACGGCGAGGCGGCCTGCCGCCTGGCCGCCGAGCTGGCTCCCGACGTGGTCGTCATGGACCTCAACATGCCTGGGCTGCCGGGACTGGAGGCGATCCGGCGGCTCACCCGGCTCGAGCCGCCGCCCGCGGTCCTGGTGCTGACGATGGTGGACGACGACGACAGCGTCACCGCCGCGCTGCAGGTCGGCGCTCGCGGTTACGTGCTCAAGGGCGCCGTGCAGGAGGAGGTCGTCGCCGCGATCCGCACGGTCGCGGCCGGCGGCGCGGTGTTCGGCGCCGGCGCCGCCCAGCGCGTGCTGAGCGGCGGGCGCCGCCGTCACAATCCCGATCTCACCGAACGTGAGGCCCAGGTGCTGGCGCTGATCGCCGATGGTCGTGACAACGCCACGATCGCCCACGAGCTCGGCGTCAGCGTCAAGACCGTGCAGAACCACGTCTCCCACGTGCTGGCCAAGCTCCAGGTACGGGATCGGACCCAGGCTGCCTTGCGGATGCGAGGCCTCTGACGCGCACCGGCCGAGCCCGTCGCGACCCTGCCGGCCGCGGGCCGAGGGAGTCCAGCGGCCGCGTGTCGGCCTGGGCGACAGGGTCGCTCGGACGGCGGCTGAGCCGGCACCGCGCTACGCGGAGGTGGCGGCGCTCCGGAGCAGCCGCCGAACGCCCGCCCGCGACAGCATCAGAGTCACGATCAGCAGCGTCACCGAGAGGAATCCGCCGAGGCTGACCCGGTCGCCGAAGACGACGTCCACGGCTTCGAGCACGAGGAACTTGCTCCCGAAGAGCAGGGCCCACAGCAGGAGGGCGGGCACCACCTTGCCCAGGGGCGTCGACGCCTGCCGGAACCGCGCCCTGACCCGGTTCTTGGCGGCCACGACGACCTCGAGCACGGCCTTCAGCAGGACGGCCGTGAGCAGGGACAGCGTGAACGTCTCGCTGATCACCCGGGGGAGGTACTCCACGAAGAGATTCAGGACGACGACGTAGACGAACACGTCGACGACGGCTGCCGCGACGCGGGGGTCGAGCCGGACGTCGCCGTCCTCGCCCTGACCGGACACGTGATCACCCTAGGTGACCCGACCCGCGGACGGGTTCATGTCCCGGCCATCACGTAGCGATTCTTGCCCCGACCCTTCGCCTGATACATGGCGTGGTCAGCGGCTGCCAGGACGTCCGAGGCGTTCAGCTCGCCGGGCGTCGCCCCCGCCGGGTACACGCTGACGCCGACGCTGGCGGTGACCGCCAGCGGGTGACCGCTGTGCTCGAACGCGGTGCGCAGGGTGTCGACGATGCGCGCGGCGACCTCCCGCGCGTGGGCGTTCCCGCCCGACAGCAGGACGGCGAACTCGTCGCCGCCCAGCCGCGCCACGGTGTCGCCCTCCCGGACGCAGGAGGTAAGCCGCGTCGCCACCTCGACGAGCATCTGGTCACCGGCGGCGTGGCCGAGGCGGTCGTTGATCTGCTTGAAGTCGTCGAGGTCGACGTAGACGACCGCCCTGGGCTGGCCGTCGCGCGCCGCGACGCCGAGGGCCTGCTCGACGCGATCGGTGAACAGCAGGCGGTTGGCCAGGCCGGTCAGCGGGTCGTGCAAGGCCTGGCGGCGCAGCTCGGCGTGGCCCTCCTGGGCGTGTGCAAGCAACGTCCGGTTGTGGGCGAGCACGAGGAACTGGCGGCCCGTGCCGGCGATGAAGATCGTGACGGCGCACCAGGTGACGATGGCGTCCGGCATCCGACCGGAGAGCAGGCGTGAGAAGAACACCGTGGCTGCCAGGGTCGTCGGCACGTAGGGAAGGACGGTCCTCGGCCAGCTCATGAGCAGGGGGACGGCGGCAGGGTCGGGAGCCGCCAGCCGCCGGGCCCGGCCACCGACGCCTGCGCCGGCGACCCCGATCAGCAGGAACCCCGCGAACCACCCGGTGTCGGTGATCGCGCCCGAGGTGTACGTCTGCGACGAGGTGGCGTAGACGAAGAAGCTGTCCGAGACCGCCGCGGCAGTGATCCCCGCCGCGCAGAGCAGGAGCGCCGCTCGGTCGGTGTAGTCCGCCCGGGTCAGCAACAGCAGCAGGAGCGAGAGCAGCACGACGTCCCCGATGGGGTAGGCGACACCGATGATCATTGCCAACGGGGACTGGCCGCCGGCGCGCCAGGCGGCGCCGAGGCTTGTCGTCCAGGCCAGCATGAGCAGGGCGGTGCCGATCGCTCCTCCGTCCAGCAGCGCGCTGATCCGCATGCGACGGCCGGTCAGCCGGGCCGGCCACATCAGCAGGGCCGCCGCCGCGATGGCGGGGAAGGCCAGGAAGCCGGCGTCCGCGAGGGACGGGAACGGCACGCCACGGTGCGCCACGAGCTCATACCAGGACCAGACGGCCTCGCCGGCGCCCCAGGCGGCCACCGCGGCCGCCATCAGCGCCCAGGGCCACGCCCGTCGCGGGCCTGCGGAGCGGTACCTCCGATAGGCCGCGAAACAGCCGGCAGCTCCCAGGGCGGGGGCCAGGACCTGGCCGAGGTCGTCCCAGGCCGTCATCACGGCGGGAGGGAACGGGTGGAGGTACAGCACGCCGCCGAACAGCACGACGAGACAGGCGACTCCGCCCAGTAGAGTCCGGCGGCGATGGGCAGCGACGGGCACGACATCTCGTGACCATGCGTGACTGCCCATATTCACCCTCCACGCCGACCCGCTCCGTCGTCGCTTCCGGACCCTCTCGACGGTAGCGGGGCTGCAGCGCTCGCGATTGCCCTTCACCAGAACATCGGCTCCGCCCACGCCCTCCTGAGCTGTCCGCGCCCACAGGTCCGGCACTCTGTCGGCCGTGACCGAGGTCGCACAAGGGGAGGCCTGACCCCGGTTGACGCGGGCGGCCGCCGTGTCCGGGGAGCAACGTGAGCCATGCTGGAGCGTGTGGATCTGGTGATCGCCCGTAACCCCGACCCGGCGTCCAGATTGCCCTATCTCATCCGGGTGCCGCTCGGCGCCGGCGGCCGGGTCCTGCGAACGTCCGGCACCTGGCCGCGGGAGAAGGCGCTGTACTGCTATCCCGTTCCGGCCGAGGAGTGGCCGGCCGAGCCGGACATCGTCGAGCGCGTCCCGGTGCGCTCCTGCGTGCGTCGGGGCGCGGCGATCGACCTCGTGCTGCAACGGAGTCGGGAGAACCGCTCGCAGATCGTCTACACCACCGCCCGTGGCCGGGAGGCGGTGTTCTGGCAGTCGCCCCGCACCCGCAAGCAGGCCCGCCCCCAGGTCCGGACGCCGACCGCCCGGGCCGCGGGGCTCGCCGACCTGCGGATCCTGGTGGACACCCGCGAGCGCTACCCGTACCGCTTCGCCAAGCAGCAGGTCACGGTCGAGCGGCGAGCCTTGCCTGTGGGAGACTATGCCGTGGCGGCGCCTGCGATGTCGGACGCCGACGGCGCCGGCGATCCCGAGCGGGCGGTCGTCGCGGTCGTCGAGCGCAAGTCGCTGGCCGACCTCGTCGGGAGCCTGCTCAACGGGACCCTCCGGTTCCGTCTCGCCGAACTCGCTGCCGTGCCCCGGGCAGCGGTCGTCGTCGAGGACCGCTGGTCACAGGTGTTCGCCCTGGAGCGTGTCCGGCCGTCGGAGGTGGCCGACGGGCTCGCGGAACTCCAGGTCCGGTGGCCGGGCATCCCGATGTTGTTCTGCGAGACGCGCAGCCTGGCGGAGGAATGGACCTACCGGTATCTCGCCGCCGCCTGGACGTGGGCCTGCGACGAGGACGCCGCCCAGTCCCGCGTCGACCTCGGGCTGGCGTCCAGCCCCACGCTCGCGGAGATCGGCGCCTACCGTCTCGCTCCGTCGGCCCCTGCACACGATCCGGCGGACCCCTCTGCGGCGACGATCCGCGCCTGGGCCAGGAGCCAGGGGATGGCGGTCCGCGAGCGGGGTCGCGTGCCCGCTTCCGTCCGCCGGGCGTGGCGCGAGGCGAACCCCTGAGCCGACGTCCCCCGACGGGCGACCCGTTCCCGAGCTCAGCTCATGCGGGCTTCGCTTCCCGGCTGCCCTGGGAATCAGGGTGGCAAGCGCCTAATCTGACCCGCGGATCACAGGGTCGCGATGCGAACCCGAGGAAACAAGCTCCCCAGCGGCCGCGTCGGCCCTAGAGACGGACGAGAATGAGCCGATGAAGTCAACCTTTGCCCGGCAGGCCTGACCGTGCAGAAGCACCGGGGATTGCGCTCTGCCCCGTGCCCGGTCCGCTGGGCAGTTCGGTGAGCTGGTCGAGCTCCTGCCGTAGGGCGTCCAGGATGGAGCGCAGCTGAACCTGGGTCACCTGGGCGAATGTACGCATGTACGCCAGCCGTGAGTGCAGGTACTGCATCTCGGCATCATGCTCCTCGGAACGATTGCCGTCAGGTCCATGCTGCTGTCTCACCTCGAACAGTCGCCCGGCTTCGGCTGCCGCAGCCTGGGCCTGCTCATGTGCACGGTGCAGAATGTCCTCGTACTGCAGACGGGCATTCGCCACCAGCCGGCGGGCGTAGTCCTCGGCCTGGGCGATGTGCTGGTCGGCCGCCTGCTGTGCCTGGCTCATGACGTTGACCGCCTGTACAGAGGCGATATTGAAGTTGATCTGGGTTGCCGGCGACTGGCTGCCTTGTCCGCCTGGGGCGTCGACATCCACCCGGTTACGCCGGTAGTAGTCGCGGAGCCGCTGCACCTCATCTCGTTGGCGTTGCAACTCTTGACGCAGCGCGGCCTTCTCCGCGTTGGATTGGCTGATCTCGTGGACAACGCGGGTCCGGAAGTGCTCCACGTCAGCCTCGTTGTATCCTCGCCGGCCTATGGGCGTCCGAGGGAAATCCAGCCGGCGGATACCATCCGGCGTGAGCCGATGAGCAAACGCACCGCGGGCGCCGATCTCGGCGTCTGTCCGCTCGAGCTCCGGAGCGGTCATGGCTGCGCCTCTTCTCTGCTCGGGGCTACGTGGCCGTTGTACGTGTACGTCTCGCGGCGGACGGTGCCTGGGTCAATGCCTGCGGAAGCGAGTACATCTATCGACGTGTCAACCATCGTCGGAGATCCGCAGACGAAGACGTGTGCACCAATCCAGCGACGGTGCGCAACAGCCACTGACGCTGCGTCACCGATCGCTAGACCCGGCGAGACCCCCTGCTGCACAACTGGGACTACGGTTAGCCACCTGTTGCGCTCCTGCAGCTGACGAAGTGCGGGCATGTCGTAGAGCTCGGCCTCGGATCGGGCGCCGACGTAGAGATCGACGTTGCGTCTCTGGCGCCGGCCGTCGAGCTGTTCAACGATCGCCCTCAACGGGGCCAGGCCG
>DATKNA010000315.1:0-14394 GCA_035541595.1 Kineosporiaceae bacterium
CCCAGCACTGCGGCGTCCAAGCGGGCCTGCTGCCGAGCCAGGCCGCGGACGGCTGCCGCCATCTCACCACCGGACAGCGCGGACCACCGCACGCTGAGCAGATCGTCCACCGCGGCGGCCAGCCGGGCCAGCGCCTCCGCGACGAACGGAACCCCCGCCAGCACCTCTCCGTCGTGCACAGCCTGGGCCCGGCGCGCCTCGATCGACCGCGCCAGCTCGTCGGGAGGCGCCAGGCCCGGCTGCTGCGCCGGGCCCGGAAACGTCGCGTCGTGACCCCCGCCCATGCCAGAAACGCTAAAGGCCACCACCGACACACTCAGACCACGAAACCGCAGGAAGAAGCTGTCAGCCGGAAGCAAGAGATGTGAGCTATGTCATAGTGGTACATGCCGGCACAAGAGCTGCACGAGAGATGCCGAGGCGAGGCCTCGGGAGGACGCGAAAGGGGCGGCACGCCCGGCCGGGCTCGTCATGCGTCGGCCGGTCTCGTCACGCCCGCCCGTTGCCCCGGCCCGGGCTCGTCGCGCCCTTGGAGCGGCAGCGGCCAGGCCGGCCGATGGCCGGCCCCGGCGTCACGGAAGGTGCAGCACCGGCTTGAGCAGGTCGTAGCCCACGAAGCTGACCGTGTCGAGCACGGTGTGCGCCACGATCAGCGGGAGGATCCGCCCCCGTCGCCGGAACCACTCGGCGAACACCACGCCCATGACCACGTTGCCCAGGAAGGCCCCGAACCCCTGGTAGAGGTGGTACGAGCCGCGCAGGAGGGCACTCAGTGCGGTCGCCCCCCAGGGCCCGATGCCCAGCTGGCGCAGCCGGGTCACCAGGTAGCCGACGACGATCACCTCCTCCAGGACGGCGTTCTTCACCGCCTGGAGGACGAGCACCGGCAGCGTCCACCAGTACTGGTTGAGCGCGGCCGGCACGACGGTCGCGGTGATGCCCAGCGCGTGCCCGAGGACGTAGAGCCCGAGGCCGGGCAGCCCGATGAGGGCCGCGAGCAGCAGACCGGCGCCGAGATCCGCGAGGGGGCGGGTGCGGTCCAGTCCCAGCCGCCTGGTCACGGGGACGTCGGTGCGGTCGCCCGCCAGCAGCCACAGCGCCAGCGCTACCGGGACCAGCGTGAAGACGATCCCAGCGAGCTGGTAGGTCAGATCCAGGTTGGGCCGTGGGCTGGCCGACGGGTTGAGGGTCGCCGTCTGTCCCTTGAGCGGTCCCTGGGTCAGCTTCGCCACCAGGCTGATCACCGAATAGACCGCGGACTGGCCGAGCGAGACGCCCAGCACGATCCAGATCTCCGCGGTGATCCGGGCCCGGCTGCCGTTGGGGACCGCGAGGTGCCCCGGCCCGACCGGTGACGCCTCCTCCGCTGCCGCCGGCGCGGACCCCGGCACCGACGCGGACCCGGGCACCGACGCGGACGTCGGAGCACGTTCAGAGGTCATCGCACCATTGTGCGATTGCTACCGTGCGTGCCGACGCCGA
This sequence comes from Kineosporiaceae bacterium, assembly GCA_035541595.1. GTDB lineage: Bacteria > Actinomycetota > Actinomycetes > Actinomycetales > Kineosporiaceae > DATKNA01. The sequence goes on from DATKNA010000315.1 coordinate 1,483, forward strand.
CATCGACGCCGACATCGACGCCGACATCGACGCCGACGTCAACGGATCCGCCCCTGTCGACCCGCGGAGGGACCCATGCCGAGCGTGCTGACCGGAACCCCGCGTGCCGACGGCTACCGGATGCCGGCCGAGTGGGAGCCGCACGACGGCTGTTACCTCGTCTGGCCCGAACGCCCCGACACCTGGCGGGACGGCGCCAAGCCCGCCCAGGCTGCGTGGGTACGGCTGGCCGAGGCGATCGCCTCGAGCGAACCGGTCACCGTGCTGGCGTCGGCACGGCAGTGGCGCAACGCCCGCGGCCGGCTCCCGTCCTATGTGCGGGTCGTCGAGGTCACCAGCGACGACGCCTGGGTCCGGGACAGCGGCCCGTCGTTCGTGACGGACGCCGACAGGGGCCTGCGGGCCGTCGACTGGCGGTTCAACGCCTGGGGCGGCTTGCGGGGCGGGCTGTTCTTCCCCTGGGACAGCGACGACATCGTCGGGCAGAAGATCGCCGAGCTCGAGGGCGCCGACTGCTACCAGCCGCCTCTGGTGATGGAGGGCGGGTCCTTCGACGTCGACGGCGAGGGCACGGCACTGACGACGTCCGAATGCCTGCTCAACCCGAACCGCAACCCGGAGCTGACGCAGGCCGAGATCGAGCGGTACCTCGTCGACCACCTCGGGCTTCAGAGGGTCGTCTGGATCCCTCGCGGGGTGTACCTCGACGAGACCGACGGGCACGTGGACAACATGGCCCGCTTCGTGGCGCCGGGCGTCGTGGTCCTCACCTGGACGCACGACACCTCGGACCCGCAGTACGAGCGCTCCACCGAGGCGCTCGAGGTGCTGCGCACCGCCACCGACGCCCGCGGCCGCTCGCTGGAGGTGGTGTTGCTGCACCAACCCGGCCCGCTGGCCATCGCGCCACACGAGGCCGCCGGGATCGACGTCGTCCCGGGGACCCAACCGCGGCCGGCGGGTGAGCGGATGGCGGGGTCCTACGTCAACGCCTACATCGGCAACGCGGTGGTCGTCGTGCCGGTGTTCGACGATCCGCACGACGAGCCGGCGCTCGCCACGTACGCCGCGCTCTTCCCCGGCCGGCGGATCATGCCCGTCCCGGGCCGCGAGATCCTGCTCGGCGGCGGCAACGTGCACTGCGTCACACAGCAGGTCCCCCGAGTGTGAGCCGGACCGCCCCGGATCGCCGGTGCTGTCAGACTCGCGGCATGCCCGCCGGCGACCACGCAGCCGTAGGAGGAACGGTGGACCTGCTCCTGCAGAACGCCCGCCTGGTCGGGCGTGACGACGTGGTCGAGATCGGGATCGTCGACGGACGGATCACGGTGCTCCGGGGCCAGGTCGCCGGCGCCGCCCCGCCCGGGCCGCCCGACGCGGGTGACCGGGCGGCGGACGTGATCGACCTGGAGGGCCGGCTGGTCACGCCCCCGCTCGTGGAGCCGCACATCCACCTCGACGCCGTGCTCACCGTCGGTCAGCCGCGGCCGAACGTGAGCGGCACGCTGTTCGAGGGCATCGCCGTCTGGGCAGATCGGCTGGCGACGCTGACGGAGGAGGACGTCCGGCGACGGGCCCGCGAGGTCCTGCTGTGGCAGCTCGCGAACGGCGTCCAGGCCGTGCGCAGCCACGTGGACGTGTGCGACCCGACCTTCAGGGCGTTCCACGCCTTGGCGGCACTGCGCGCGGAGTTCGCCGGGCTGATCGACCTGCAACTCGTGGCGTTCCCGCAGCAGGGCGTCTACGGGTTCGACGGCGCAGCGGCGCTCATGCGGCGCGCGGTCGAGCACGGCGCGGACGTCGTCGGGGCCATCCCGCACTTCGAGCTGACCCGGGAGGACGGCGTCGAGTCCGTGAAGTTCGCCTTCGGGCTCGCCGAGGACTTCGGCCTGCAGGTGGACATCCACTGCGACGAGACCGACGACGACCACGCCCGCTTCGTCGAGGTCATGGTGGCGGAGACGATCAGGCGGCGCATGCAGGGCCGGGTCACCGCGAGCCACACCACGGCGATGCACTCCTACAACGCCGCCTACGCGAACCGGCTGATCGCGAACATCGCCCGGGCGGAGCTGCACATGGTCACGAACCCGCTGGACAACGCGGTGCTGCAGGGCCGGTTCGACGTCGGGCCGATCCGGCGCGGGCATACCCGGGTCAAGGAGCTCATCGCGGCCGGCGTCAACGTGGCCATCGGCCACGACTCGGTGATGGACCCCTGGTACCCGCTCGGCTACGGCGACCCCGCGCAGGCGGCGTTCGTGCTCGCCCACCTGGGCCACATGAGTGGAGCCACCGAGCTGCCCTACCTGCTCGAGATGATCACGACGAATCCCGCGAGGGCCCTCGGCGTCGACGCCGCCGGGATCCGTGTGGGCGGCCCGGCGAGCCTCGTCGTCTTCGACGCCCCGACCCCGCAGGACGCCCTGCGCAGGGTCTCGCCGCGGTTCCTCGTGCTGCGCGACGGCGTGATCGTCGCCCGGACCCAGCCGGCGGTGACGACCGTGACCGCCCTCGGCGAGACTCGCGAGGTCGCCTTTCTGCGCCGCTGACGAGGTTCGGGTCAGGAGGGGACCACGAGGGCCTCGTCGGTGCGGTCCCGCTGGATCGAGAAGAACGCGGTGTACAGCAGGACGGCCAGCACGAAGCCGACCTCGAAGGCGAGGTCGCCCATCGCGGGGTGGTTCCGCGCGAGCAGGCCGACGAACTTCTGCTGGTTGGAGAACAGCAGGATCGAGACCCCGCCGGCGGCGAGCATGGCGACCCAGCCGGCCCACGGGTTGTGCCGGGTGTCGAAGAGGAACCCGTCGACCCGGTGGCGCCGGCGCAGGTACCAGTCGGTGAAGACGACGCCGAGCCACGGCCCGATCCAGTAGGCGATGATCAGCAGGAAGTTCTCGTACCTGCTCTGGTCGTCCAGGCTGCTCCAGGCGAGCACGAACCCGATCGCCCCGAACACCACCGCCACGATCGCCCGGCGCATCGTCAGCGACAGCCGGAAGCCGAGGGCCAGGAAGGACATCGTGCCGGAGTAGATGTTGATCGCGTTGGCCGAGATCGCGCCGACCGCGATCGCCAGCAGGACGAGGTCGGCGACCACCGTCGGCATCAGCGAGGTGAACTCGCTGGTGCCGTTGGAGAACCAGGCGCCACCGGGGACGGCGGTGAAGGCCAGCGCGCCGGCGATCTCGAGCACCACGCAGGAGACGAACACGCCCAGCCCCGCCCAGACAGCGATGGCGCGCTTGTCGACGTCCGGCGCGAAGTAGCGGGTGTAGTCGCTGGCGTAGGGGTTCCAGCCCGCCGCGTAGCCGAAGGTCGCCCCGAGGGTCAGCAGGAAGCCGCCGATGCCCTGGCCGCCGGTCGCCGCGGAGGGGTGCGCCTTGCCGGCGACATAGATCAGGCCGAGTGCGAAGGCGACCGCGAGCAGCGGGAACGCGACCCGCTCGAAGGCGTGCACGAAGTTGTGCCCGAGGTAGGCGATGGCGATCTGGGCGGCGACGACGATGAGGAGGCAGACACTCTTCGGCAGCGTGGTCAGCGCGTTGAGGGCGAGCGTGCCGCTGACGCTGTTCACCGCGAACCAGCCGATGCCCGCGGTCACGGCGTTGAGCCCCGCCGGGAGGACGTTCCCCCGGAACCCGAACGGGATCCGGGACTGGATCATCTGGGGGACGCCGAACAGCGGGCCGCGTGTCCCGAGCAGGCCGTGCGCGATCGAACCAAGACCGGTGCCGAGCACGATCGCGAGCGTCGCCTGCCAGAAGGTCTGCCCGAAGGCCGCGACGGCGAGGACGCCGACGAAGACGGTCGCGAACTCGAGGTTCGGCGACATCCAGGTCCAGAACAGTGAGATCGGACGCCCGTGCCGCTCGTCCAGGGAGATGAACTCGGCACCGCCGGGTTCGACGGCGACGACACGGTCGCCGTACTCGCCTTCCCGGACTTCGGCGGTGATGGTCGGCGTCGCGCCGGTGTCAGTGGCCACGGAACCGTCCTCGTGTCGGGGGGAGGTGTAGCGCGCACTGTAGCCCGGCGATGACACACCGGATAGATCCGGATGTTTCGCCCGTGTTACCGGCCGAGCCGGCGGCGAGCGCGGGCGGCCTCCGGGGAGGCATCCGGGGAGGCGGCGCTCGACACGGCGGCCCCGCGCGGCTCTCCGGCGTCGCCGTGGCCGACCATGGAGACGTGCCCGAACCCTTGGAGCCTGCGCTCGCGCGGCTGCGCCCGCTGCTCGCCGATCCCGAGCGCCTGGTCCGCGCGGTCGCGTCGGGCCGGCGCCGGGGCGCCCGGCCGGCCACGGCGCGGGCCGAGCTCCGCCCGGTACGGCTGAAGGCGGGCCTGCGGCTCCAGGTGGTCACCACCGACGGCCGGACGCCGACCACGCGCAACCTCACTCCCGGCGAGGACGCGGGGCGAGTCGTGGACGCGCTGCTGGCCGAGCCGTTCGGCACCTGGCACGTCGAGACGACCGCGGAGGTCGTCCAGCTGCGCGTGACCAAGAGCGGCCAGGCCCAGGTGCACACGGCGCTCGCCGAGCGCCCGGCGGCGGGCGGGCCCGCACCGGGCGGCGCCGCCGCCGCGGCCCCCCCTCCGGTCGCCCACGACCGGCCCAAGCATCACCTGCTCGATCCCGGCGACGCCCTGTTCGCCGCCCTGGGGGCGGAGGGCGACAAGCGCCGGCAAGTCGACGCGTTCCTGCGCCAGCTGGTCGCCGCCGCCGCTCGCACGCTGGAGCGGGTGACCGGCGCAGATCGACCGCTGCGGGTCGTCGACCTCGGCTGCGGCAACGCCTACCTGACGTTCGCCGCACACCGGTACCTGGCCGGCCGGCTGCCCGGCGGCGTGCGGACGCTCGGCGTCGACGTCCGGCCCGAGCTGGTCGAGCGCAACACCCGGCTGGCCGGGGAGCTGGGGATGACCGAGCTGGAGTTCGCCGTCGGGACGATCGGGGCCGCCGACCCGTGGGGTGAACCGAAGCCCCGGGTCGACGTCGTGCTCGCGTTGCACGCCTGCGACACCGCGACGGACGACGCCCTGGCCCGCGCCGTCGAGTGGCGCGCGCCCGTCGTGCTCGCCGCCCCCTGTTGCCACCACGACGTGCAGCGGCAGCTCGACGCGGCACGGGTTGCCGGCGTCGCCCCGCCGGCGCCGCACGGGGCCCTGGTCCGGCACGCGACCCTCCGCGAGCGGTTCGCGGATGTGCTCACCGACACCCTGCGGGCGCAGCTGCTGCGGCTGGTGGGGTACACCGTGGACGTCGTCGAGTTCGTCGACTCCCGGCACACGCCGCGGAACGCCCTGCTGCGCGCCGAGTATCGAGGCCGGCCCGCGGATCCGGCGCTGCGGGCCGAGCTGCGGGCGGAGCACGCCGAGCTGGCGGCCGCGTGGCACGTCCGGCCGGCGCTGGCGGATCGCCTCGCGGTGCGCGGCCTCGACGGGGAACCCGCTCCGTCGTGATCGGCCTCGTCCTGGCCGGTGCCCTCGTGCTGTCGGCGTCCGGCCCCGCCGTCACGGTCGATCGGCCGATCAGCGACCCTCGGATCACCGAGTCCTCGGGACTGGCCGTGAGCCCGACGCATCCCGGCGTCCTGTGGACGCACGACGACTCCGGGAACCCCCCGCTGCTGTTCGCGCTCGGCCCGTCGGGGAGGGTCGCGGGGACCGTCCGCATCGACGGGGTGCCGGACGTCGACTGGGAGGCGATGGCCGCCTTCCGGGATGCCACCGGCCGGTCGGTGCTGGCCGCCGCCGACATCGGCGACAACCTCGCGCGGCGGACCTCGGTCGAGGTCGACGTCGTCCCCGAGCCGGCGCGGCTGGGCGAGACGACCGCCAGGCCACTGCTGAGGCTGCGGCTGCGCTACCCGGACGGCCCGGGTGACGCGGAGACCCTGCTCGTCGATCCGGCCCGCCGCCGGATGTTCGTCGTCAGCAAGGGGCTGTTCAGCAGCACCGCCTACGTCGTGCCGGCCGGCGCCTGGGACGGGACGGCGCCGGAGCGTCCCGCGGTGCGTTCGGCCACCCTGGTGCCGGTCGGCACGGTGCCGCTCTCGCTGGTGACCGACGGGACCGTGGCCCCGGACGGTGCCGTGCTCCTGCGGACGTACGGCGAGCTGGCCGTCCTCGACCCGCTGCCGCTGGACCCGCCCCCCGCCGGCGACGGCGCGAGGACCTTGTCGCCGCGGGCCACGGTCGCGCTGCCCGGGCAGCGCCAGGGCGAGGGTCTGGCACTGGCCCCGGACGGCGGCGCCGTGCTGCTCTCCAGCGAGGGCGTCGACCAGCCGGTGCTGCGGCTCACGCTGCCACCCGCTGTGCGGGATGCGCTGCCGCCAGGCGCTTCCTCACCGGCCTCGCCACCCGCTGCGGCGTCGGCACCGGCCGCAGCGACCGTGGGTGCGCGCGTCGCCAGAGCGGCACTGATCGCCACGGGAGCCGTCACCTTCGCCCTGGTCCTGGCCGCCGGCGTGGTCATCGCCGTCGGGGCGATCAGGCGATTCGCTCGACCACGTGGTCGACGCAGCGGGTGAGCGCCTCGACGTCGTCCGGCTCGATCGCCGGGAACATCGCCACCCGCAGCTGGTTGCGGCCGAGCTTGCGGTACGGCTCGACGTCGACGATCCCGTTGGCCCGCAGGATCTTCGCGACCGCGCCGGCGTCGACGGCGTCCGAGAAGTCGACGGTGCCGACCACCTGGCTGCGCGCCGCCGGATCCGCGACGAACGGCGTCGTGTAGGCCGTCGCCTCGGCCCAGCCGTACAGCCGCCGGGAGGAGTCCGCCGTGCGGCCGGTCGCCCATGCCAGTCCGCCCTGCCCGTTCAGCCACTCGACCTGGTCGGCGAGCATCGCGAGGGTCGCGACGGCCGGGGTGTTGTAGGTCTGGTCCTTGCGCGAGTTGTCGATCGCCGTGGTCAGGTCGAGGATGTCGGGCACCCATCGGCCGGAGCCCTTGATCTCCGCGACGCGGCTGAGTGCGGCGGGCGAGAGCAGGGCCAACCACAGCCCGCCGTCGGAGGCGAAGGACTTCTGCGGCGCGAAGTAGTAGGCGTCGGCCTCGCGGACGTCGACCGGCAGCCCGCCCGCCCCCGACGTGGCGTCGATCAACACGAGCGCACCGGCGTCCGCGCCGTCGACCCGGCGCACCGGCGCCATGACCCCCGTCGAGGTCTCGTTGTGCGCCCAGGCGTAGGCGTCCACGCCGGCCTCGGCGCGGGGTGACGGCAGCGTGCCCGGCTCGCCGTGGACGACGACGGGGGCGGCGAGGAACGGCGCGTTCGTCGTGACGGCCGCGAACTTCCCCGTGAACTCGCCGAACGAGAGGTGCTCGGCCCGTTCCCGGACGAGGTTGAAGGCGGCCACGTCCCAGAACGCCGTGGCCCCGCCGTTGCCGAGGACGACCTCGTAGCCGTCCGGCAGGTCGAAGAACGCCGTCAGACCCTCGCGGACGCGCCGCACCAGGGCCTTGACCGGCTCCTGCCGGTGCGAGGTGCCCAGCACCGTGGTCGCGATGGAGGCCAGGTACCGGACCTGCTCGGGACGTACCTTGCTCGGGCCGGAGCCGAACCGGCCGTCGGAGGGCTTGAGGTCGGCGGGGATGACGATCCCGGGGGCCTGTGTCGTAGTGCTCACGGTGCCAGTCTCCCGGACCCGCGACATCCGCCGTCGGGCAGGCCACATTCCGGAAGGCACGCGCGTCCCGGCGTCGGGGGCCGTCAGCAGACGGACTCCACCGTGACCGCCGGCGCCGTGTCGTGCCGTGGGGTCCGCGAGGCGGCCGGCGTGCCCGCACTGGCAGGCTCGGCGCCGATCGCGCGGGCCACCAACGCGTGGATCGCCCGGATGTCGGGTCGCGCGGGGTCGATCACCGAGCCGTCGAGGACGAGGCTACGGAGCGAGGCGACGCGCATCTTCATCGCCAGGGCCGCCCAGGCACCGAGGTCCTGGACACGGATCGTGGTGCTCACGTGTCCCCGGAGCGCGGCAGCGAGCGCCGGGAAGGCGCGCGCCACCGAGATCGGATCGAGCTGGCGGGTGATCGCAGCCAGTACGCAACGCTGTCGCCGCATCCGATCCTCGTCGCTGCTGTCCGAACGGGAGCGCGCGAACCAGAGCGCGTCGTAGCCGTCGAGGTGCCGGCGGCCGGGCCGGATGTACGTCGTCACGCCGACCTGACCGACACCGGGGACCTCGTGCCCGCCCACGGGGATGGGTCGGCGGACATCGACGTCGACCCCGCCGACCGCGTCGACGAACGCCGCGAACGCGCGCAGGTCCATCACCAGGCTCTGGTCGATGCGGAGGCCGGTCACGCCCTCGACGGCGTCCACCACGGCGCGCAGGCCGGGATCGGGGAAGCGCCGGTAGTAGTCGTGTGCCGGGCTGTCGGGACGGCGTGCGCTCTGCGTGCCGAACTCCCAGAGGGCGTTCAGCAGGCACGACTGGTCGGGACAGGCGTATCCGTGCGGATACAGCGCGGCCATCGGCGTGCCGGGCGGAAACGGCACATGCTGCAGGCTCCGGGGGACGCCGACGAGCACGGTGTCCCCCGTCCGGGTGTCGATGTTGGCCACGACGACGGAGTCGGTGCGCACCCCGGCGCGGTCGTCACCTGCGTCGCTGCCGAGGAGCAGCACGGTGACGCGCGACTGGGCTCCCCAGGGCGCCGGCGGGGCGGCCGGCACCCCCAGCGTCCGGGTGAGGGTCGGCAGGGTGTGGACGCCGACCGCCACGGCCGCCAGCAGAAGCGCCGTGCAGGTTGCCGAGAGGGCGCGCAGTCGGCGGGTCCTGGATCGGGCACGCGCCAGCGCGGCGTCTGCGAGGGCCCGCCGCTGCGCGGCCCGCGTCGGCTCGTCGGGCATCGCGCCCAGCTCGTGCAGGAGTGTCTCCAGACGGTTCACCAGCGCACCTCCGTCTTGCCGGGGCGCAGCCTGCGCGGTGGCGCGCCGTAGGAGTCGAGTTCCGGGGCGATCTCGCGGAGCCGGGCGAGCGCCCGGTGTGCCGTGGAGCGCACCGTCCCGACGGAGATGCCGAGCAGCCGGGCCGTCGTCCGCTCATCCAGGTCCTCGACGTACCGGCAGACGAGGACCGTGCGTTGCCTCGCCGTCAGGCGGCGCAGGGCCGCGCCCAGGACGACGCGATCGTCGACCGCGGCACCCTCGTCGCTGGAGTCGTCGGGCTCCTCGGCCTCCTCGACGCCCTCGCGGGAGTGCTCGCGCAGCACCGCCAGCCGCCGCCAGCGCGAGATCTGCAGCCGGTGCATGGTCGTGCGGGCGTACGCCTCGGGGTCGTCCAGCCGCCGCCATCGCGGGACCAGCCGCGAGAACGTCTCCTGCACGAGGTCTTCGGCGGCGTGCGTGTCCGCCGTCAGCAGGCGTGCCGTGTGGAGCAGCGCGCCGGAGCGTGCCGCTACGAACGCGCGAAAGGCCGCCTCGTCGTCCGGGTTCATCCCCACCTCCGGAAGCGAGGACGCGCGGAGACGTTGCGACTATGCGCGCTAGCGGAGAGTAGTCGTCAGCTCGCCAGACCCGGATGGGCCGTCGCAGCGTCCCAGCCGGCCACGGCCTCCGGCGGCCGCGGACCTTCACCGATGTACCGCGCGCTCGGCCGCACCAGCCGGCCGGTGCGCTTGTGCTCGAGGACGTGGGCGGACCAGCCCGCCGTCCGGGCGCAGGTGAACATCGGCGTGAACATGCGCGCCGGCACGCCGGCGAAGTCGAGCACCACGGCCGCCCAGTACTCGACGTTCGTGGCCAGCACCCGGTCGGGCCGGCGGGCCTGCAGCTCGCCCAACGCGGCATCCTCCAACGCCCGGGCGACCTCGTACCGCGGCGCATCGAGCCGCTCGGCCGTCGATCGGAGCACACGCGCCCGGGGGTCCTCCGCCCGGTAGACCCGGTGGCCGAAGCCCATCAGGCGCTCGCCGCGGTCGAGGACGCCCTTGATGTACCCGAGGGCATCGCCGGAACGCTCCACCGCCTCGAGCATGTGCAGCACCCGGGAGGGCGCGCCGCCGTGCAGGGGACCGCTCATCGCACCCACCGCACCGGACAGGCAGGCGGCGACGTCCGCCCCCGTCCCGGCGATGACCCTGGCGGTGAAGGTCGAGGCGTTCATGCCGTGCTCGGCCGCCGACACCCAGTACGCGTCGACGGCCTCGACGTGCCTCGGATCAGGCTCCCCCCGCCACCGGATCATGAAGCGTTCGACGATGGTGCGGCCCTTGTCGACCTCGCGCTGAGGCACCATCGGGACGTCGAGCCCGCGGGCCGACTGCGCGATGAACGACAGTGCCATGACCGAGGCCCGGGCCAGGTCGTCCCGCGCCTGCTCGGCAGTGATGTCGAGGAGCGGGCGGAAGCCCCAGATCGGGGCCAGCTGGGCCAGCGCGCTCTGCACGTCGACCCGGACGTCGCCGGTGTGCACGGGGAGCGGGAACGGCTCCGCCGGTGGCAGGCCAGGATTGAACTGATTGTCGACGAGCAGCCCCCACACGTTCCCGAACGAGACCCGCCCCACGAGCTCGGTGATGTCCACCCCGCGGTACCGCAGGGCACCACCCTCCCGGTCAGGCTCGGCGATCTCCGTCTCGAAGGCGATGACTCCCTCGAGGCCGGGAACGAATTCGGCCATATCTCACTCCTCGTCGATCCGCGCCGCTGCGGCCCTGGCCCCGACGGTACGCGGTCGAACCGACAGACTGGAGGGGTGCCGGCCGCAACCCCACCCGAGCCCGACCCCGCCCTCGCTCGGGCGCGCGTCTCCTACGGCGACGCCGGCGCCCTGGAGGAGGCCGACCTCGCCGAGCACCCGCTGGCGCAGTTCCGGCGCTGGTACGAGGAGGCCGTCGCCGCCCGGCTTCCCGAGCCCAACGCCATGGTCGTGGCGACCGCGGACGCCGCGGGCGCGCCGTCCGCCCGGACCGTGCTGCTCAAGGAGGCCGACGGCCGCGGGTTCGTCTTCTACACCAACTACGCCTCCCGGAAGGCGGGCGAGCTGGCGCGGGGTCGGGTGGCGCTGCTGTTCCCCTGGCATGCGATGCACCGCCAGGTCGCGGTGCGCGGGACCGTCGAGAAGGTGTCCAGGGAGGAGTCCGCCGCGTATTTCGCGACCCGGCCCTGGTCGTCCAGGATCGGCGCCTGGGCGAGCCGGCAGTCCCAGGTCGTCGCCGGCCGGGCGGAGCTGGAAGAGCGCTGGCGTGCTCTCGCCGAGCGCTGGCCCGATCGCGGCGGCCCCGACGACGTCCCGCTGCCGGACGAGTGGGGCGGTTACCTGGTGCGGCCGATCGAGGTCGAGTTCTGGCAGGGCCGGCCGTCCCGATTGCACGACCGCCTCGTGTTCCTCGCCGCCGCCGGGCCCTTCACGGCCCCGGACGCCGCCGGCGACGCGCCGACCAGCGGGACAGGCGGGCCGCTCCCCGCGACGGACGACCCGCAGGGCTGGAGCGTCGAGCGCCGCCAGCCCTGACCGACGGCGCCTCGGCCTCGACACCCGAGCGGTTGACGGCAGGCAACAGCCCGCGGGATTCCTCCCGGGCCCGAAGGCGTCCGAGGAGGAGCGCCGCGCTGGACGAGGCGCGGCACCCGCGGGCTGCGGTGACTGCCTGGTTCTCGCCGGCCGATGGCGACCGGTGGAGCTCCCGATCACCGGATCGGGGGCAGTCCGTCCGAAGGACAGCGGCTAGCGGACAGCCACCTCACGCGTCCGAGTGATATCCAACTCCGGACCACCTCCTTTCCCGTGTACCGCGAACCTACGACGGCGGCCGCCGGCTCGCCAAGGGGATTGGCCCCGTTCGCCGCCCCGGGTTCGCCGGCAACCGGCTCATGGTCGCCTCGACGTGAGCCACGCGCGACGCTCAGGAGCGCGGCGGGGTCATCCGGTAGACCGCGCCGGCGGCGTCGTCGGTGACGTAGACCGAGCCGTCCGGCCCCAGCACGGCCATCACCGGGCGCCCCCAACGGGAGCCGTCCGCCAGCTGGAACCCGCCCAGCAGCGTCTGTTGCGCCCCCAGCGTCCCGTTCCGCCACGGGAAGAACGCCACCTCGGGCGCGCGCGGCGGCTGGCGGTTCCACGAGCCGTGGGCGCCGATCAACGCGCCCGGCCCGAACGGCGCCGGCAGGCCGGGCGGCTCGACGAAGCTCAGCCCCAATGGTGCGGAGTGCGCGCCCAGCCCCTGCTCGACCGGTGGCAGCGTGGCGCAGTCGAGCTTGGAGCCGTCCGGGTTGGTCTGGATGTCACGGACGAACGGGCGGTCGGCATAGGTGAACGCCGTGCCGGGCACGCCGGGATCGACGTCCGGGTCGGGGTTGCAGTACGGCCAGCCGAGGTCGCGGCCCGGCGTGAGCCGTGCCAGCGGCTCGAGCGGGTGGTCGTTGACGTAGGCCTGGATCACGCGGCCCTGGTCCGAGCCGCCCCCGCCGCCGTAGGCGCGGTCGAAGGGATAGGCGACGTTGTCCCGGTTGTTCACGGCGGTCCAGATGGCACCGGCGGGATCCACCGCGAGGCCGGTGCCGTTCCGGACCCCTCGCGCGTACAGCTCGGGGGCGCCGCCCGACGGCCGCACCCGCATGATCGTGGCGCGTGGCGGGTCGGCGCCCCGGTCCGACCCGGACGTGTTGCTGGTGCTGCCCACGGAGTAGTACAGCCAGCCGTCACGCCCCACGGCCACGCTCTTGAGCGCGTGCGCATAGTGCCCGTGCAGGTCGGGGCTCTTGGCGTCGGGCAGCCCGCCGACGACGACGCGCCGCCCGCTCACGGCGCCCCCCGCGTACGTGTACGCATCGATCTGGTCGCTTTCGGCGACGTACAGCGTCGACCCCGAGAACGCCAGCCCGTGCGGCTGGTCCAACCCGGCGACGAGCACGTGCTGCGCCGGCGGCGGTTCGGCGCCGGCCGGTACCAGGGCCGTCA
>DATKNA010000316.1:0-2835 GCA_035541595.1 Kineosporiaceae bacterium
CGCCGACGCCTGCTGCCGCACGGCGGATTCGTACGCCGCGGCCTGCTGCAGGCCCTGTTGCGCCGCGGCGGTGGCCTGGCTCGCGGTCGAGGCGTCGATGCTGAACGTCGCCGCCTGGCTCCCGTCCTTCGCGGTCAAGGACGCACTCGATATCGGCGACCGGGTGGGAAGAGCCGGCGGCGGCGACTGCGCGAGCTGGGTCGTCTGCACCTGCGCCGCTCCGAGCGCCTTCTGGAGGTTGGCCACCATCCCCGCGGCGAAATTCAGGCCTTTGGACACCGAGTCCCCGAGCTGGCGGACGATGGCCGTGTCGCTCGGCGCGTCCGACTGGCTGAGGATGGTGCCGTAGGCCCCGTAGTAGGACGTGTCCGTCCCGGGCGCGAGCGAGACGATCTCCTCGTACTGAGGGATGCCCACCGCGATCGCGCCCTGGAGACCGCTGAAGGTCGTGACCTTGTTGTACGCCGCCGCGAGCTCCGTGGCGGGGATCGAGATCGCGTCGGCCTGCACCGACGCCGTCGCGAGCGACTGCTGGATCGCCTGCGTCTGCTGGTTGAGGTTGTTCGCCTCGTCCTTCGCCGCCTGGATGGCCTGGTCCATGGTCGCGTCGTCCCCGAACCCGGCTGACGTCTGGCCGTTGATCGCCTGCACCCAGACGGTCTCGTCGACGCTCTGGCCCATCGCGCTCGCCTTGATCTCCCCGGAGGCGAAGAGCATGGTCCCCGCGGGGATCTGCGTGCTGCCGATCGTCATGGCCGACGTGTGGATCAGGGCGCCCGTGATCGTGCCGGTCGCGCTGATGGCTCCGCCCAGCACCTGCGCCGACACCGAGGCCGACGCGTAGCCTCCCCAGTTCCCGCCGGGCAGGTACCACACCTGCGCCGCGAAGCCGCCGGTGATCGAGGCGATGAGGATCGTGTAGCTGGCGGACACCGTGCCGTCGAGCAGGAAGCCGGCCGGCGAGATGCTCAGCGTCCCGCTGGCGTTGAAGATGCCATACACCTGGGCGTTGAAGGCGCCGTTGATGCTCCAGGTGTTGAGGTCGTACAGCGCGAACGCGATCCCGCCCGTGCCCGAGACGATCCCCAGCGCCTTCACCGTCACGTTCACCGAGCCGGTGACCGAGAAGTGCCCGAACACGATCGAGAGGTGCGCGTCCCCGTCGAGCTCCACGCCGCTGGCGTTGAGCGCCGGGAAGACGGTCACCGCGCCGTCGATGTCGAACTCCGCGTTCGTGACCGTGAACAGCACCTTGCCGGTGATGACCTCGTCGCTCACGATCGAGACCGCGGCGTACAGCAGGACCGCGATCGCGGCCGGCGGCGCGGCCACCTTGTCCGCGTCCGGCCCGGAGACGCCGCACAGCTGCTTGACCAGCGCGAGGGCGTCCGCCGGCGGGTTCAGGAAGAAGCCGCCGCCCAGCCCCGTGATGACGATGGGCGTCGGCGTCAGCGCGATCTCGAGCCCGTTGGCGGCCACGAAGATTCCCACCACCGGCTTCCCGTTCGTCGCGCCGACGTCGCCGACCAGGATGAGTCCCGCGTTGCCGAGCGCGATCGCCGTCGCCGTCCCGCCGACCAGGACGTTCCAGTTGTTGGCGTCGATCATGTCGTACTTCAGCTCGGCCTGCATCGCGACCACGCCGGGGATGGCGAAGCCCGCCGAATCCACCAGGAAGTGCGTCTCGCCCGTCGTGGTGTGGTAGAAGAGCAGCTTGCGGATCCCGGCCGAGAACGCGCCGCCGCCGATGTCCACCGAACCCGCGAAGCTGACGTAGAAGTCCGTCGTCACCTGGACGGAGTCGGGCTTCGTGGACGTGTTGGACCCCGACGGCGCCGAGCCGTTCGGCACCCACATCTGGGCCGTCTGGCTGCTGATCACCGGCTTGCTCACGTCGAGCCCGATGATCCCCGCCACGCTGAACGAGCCGCTCTGGATCCCGGTGGGATCGAAGCTCACGCTCCCGTCGGACGCGATCTTGAACCCGGTGAACGTGATGGTGCTGGTCACCGACGGGAGATTGACGCCGAAGGTCCCGCCGATGGTGAGCGAGACCTTGGGCGAGCCGGCCGACAGGTCGATGCTCCCCTGGACGGTGTTGATCCCGAGCACGATGAACGTCTGGCTCAGCATGATCGGGCCGTTCGAGACGGCGATGTTGGGCACCTTCACCGTGCCGTCGAACCCGACCGTCAGACCCGGCTTCGTCGCGTCGCTCAGGACGCCGAGCGTCACGGCGGGGCCGCCGGACGACGTGCCGCAGCCCGTGGCGTTCGCCTTCAGGCACACGGCGCCCCAGACCTGCACCTGGCTGTTCGCCTTGAGGTTCGAGAAGTCCAGCTCCAGGGCGACCTTCTGGAGGACCGCGGTCGCCGACGCCACGGAGAGCGTCTGCGGGGAGTTCAGCACCGAGATGGTCGCGCCCCCGGAGATCGTCCCGTCCGCCGCGACCGAGAACGTCGCCCGGTCGGGCGTCGTCCCGCCGAGCGGCGGCGGCAGGGACACGGCGACCGCCGCCTGGAGGCTGGGCTTGTTGTTGGTGACGGCGATCTGGAGCGACGTCAGCGTCACGGCGTTCGGCACGACCGACACCCCGGGGCTGCTGACTAGGTTCGCCTGGGCGACCGAGACGGAGCCGTCGGACCCGACCGTGAGATTGCAGAACGTGGACGTGTTCCCGAGGAACGACAGCTCACCGGAGAGCGCGACCTTCACGACCGACTGCGCGTAGCTCGCGCTGACGGACTTGCACTGCTGGGTGCCCTGGGTCCCCTCGTCCTTCAGCGTCAGCGTCTGTCCGAACAGGGTGATCTGCTGGGTCGTTCCGCTCAGGGC
>DATKNA010000317.1:0-7202 GCA_035541595.1 Kineosporiaceae bacterium
AAGAAGGCTTCGCCCGCGAAGAAGGGCCCGCCGGCGGGGACGACATCGGCGAGCGGCACGAGGGAGCCCGCCGGTGCCGCCGAGGCGGCGCCGCCCGCGAACGAGGCGCCGCCCGCGAACGAGACGCCGACCGCGAACGAGACGCCGACCGCGAACGAGACGGCTACCACGCCTGTGACGAGCCAGGCGACGCCCGGGCCGCGCGAATCCGAGGCCGGCAGCGGCGGCGGCGACGGCGTCCCCGACTCCTGACCGGTGTGACGTCGGCCGCACCACGACGTCCGAAGCGTCCCTTGACGGGGTGGACGCCCCCGGTACGTCAGGATGGTCGCCGTGACCGATGTCCTCACCGTCCACGGCGGCACCCCCCTCTCGGGCACCATCACCGTTCGCGGCGCCAAGAACTTCGTCTCCAAGGCGATGGTCGCCGCGCTGCTGGGCGAGGAGCCGAGCCGCCTGCTGAACGTCCCGCAGATCCGAGACGTCACCGTCGTCATGGGCCTGCTCGAACTGCACGGCGTGCAGGTGAGCGAGTCCAGCCCGCTCGAGGGCTGGCTCGACCTCGACCCGAGCAACGTCGAGCGTGCGCACGTGGCGGACATCGACGCCCACGCCGGCTCCTCCCGGATCCCGATCCTGTTCTGCGGGCCGCTCCTGCACCGACTGGGTGAGGCGTTCATCCCCGACCTCGGCGGCTGCCGGATCGGCGATCGCCCGATCAACTACCACCTCGACGTGCTGCGCGCCTTCGGCGCCATCGTGGACAAGCGACCGCAGGGCATCCACCTCTCTGCGCCGATCGGGCTCCAGGGCGCGAAGCTCGAGCTGCCGTACCCGAGCGTCGGGGCCACCGAGCAGGTCCTCCTCACCGCCGTGAAGGCCGAGGGCGTCACGGAACTGCAGAACGCCGCCACCGAACCAGAGATCATGGACCTCATCGCCGTCCTGCAGAAGATGGGCGCGATCATCAGCGTCGACACGGACCGGGTGATCCGCGTCGAGGGCGTTGACCGGCTCGGCGGCTTCCGGCACACGGCCCTGCCCGACCGGATCGAGGCGGCCTCCTGGGCCTGCGCCGCGCTGGCGACCAAGGGCGACATCACGGTCAAGGGTGCCCGCCAGCTGGAGATGATGACCTTCCTCAACGTGTTCCGGAAGGTGGGCGGCGAACTCGACATCGCCGACGACGGCATCCGGTTCTCGCATCCGGGTGGCAACCTGGCCTCCCTGGTCCTCGAGACCGCGGTGCACCCGGGGTTCATGACCGACTGGCAGCAGCCCCTCGTCGTCGCGTTGACCCAGGCCAACGGCCTGTCGATCGTCCACGAGACGGTGTACGAGAACCGGTTCGGCTTCACCCACGCCCTGCGCGAGATGGGCGCTCAGATCCAGCTGTACCGGGAATGCCTCGGCGGCCAGCCGTGCCGCTTCGGCCAGCGCAACTTCCGGCACTCCGCCGTCATCTCCGGACCGTCCAAGCTGCACGGCGCCGACATCACCGTCCCCGATCTGCGCGGCGGGTTCAGCCACCTCATCGCCGCGCTCGCGGCGCAGGGGACGTCTCGCGTGCGTGGCGTCGACCTGATCGACCGCGGGTACGAGCACTTCCAGGCCAAGCTCGACGCTCTCGGCGCCATCTACGAGCGCCACTGAACTGCCGGCCGTGAGCGTGACGTCCGTTACCGTGACGTCGTGCAGGCGACGGTCCACCGCTTCGATGCCGTCACCCGGTCGGGATCCGTCGTGACGGACACCGGCCTTCTGCTCCCGTTCGACGCCGACGCGTTCGCCACCAGCTCGCTGCGCCACGTGCGCACCGGTCAGCGGCTCACCGTCCGTGTCGTGGGCGAGGACGCCGACGTCCGCGTGGTGGCGATGTCGCTGGGCACGGTGGGACGGGCGCCCACCCGACCGTCCCCGCCCTGACGGAGGGCCGGCGCTGCCTGATCGCGACCTGGTTCGCCGAGCGGTGCCATGCCCGGGACGCTCAGGCGGTGCGGTCGCGGACGGCGCTGGCCGTACGGGGGCCGACGCCCAGGGCGAGGGCCGCGTCGAGATCGCCGGGAGTGTCCACGTCCCGGCGCAGCCGAGGCAGGTCCAGGTCGAGCCGGACGGCGCCGCGCCGCACGTGCTCCGCCAGCGAATCGGAGCCGAAGGCGGGGTCGAGGGCGTCCGGCGTGGCCGCCGCGAGCAGGACGGTCCCCGCGCCGTCGGCGTCCGGGACCGCGCACATCGCGCCCCGGCCCGCGGCGAGCGCGGCGTGCACTGCGGTGAGGGCCGTCACCAGATCGCCCGGGCGGAGCGCAGGCAGGTCCGCGAGCAGCACGCCGGTCGGCCCGGCGGACCAGGGCGCGCAGGCGCGGACGGCGCTCAGACCGTCGGCGACCGCGGCGACCAGCCCGGCGCCGGGGGAGGACTCCGTCACCACCCGGGCTCCCACGGCCCGAGCCGCGGCCCGCGTCGGGCGGTCCGCGGTCACGACCAGGCACCGGTCGACGGACGGGCACGCGAGGACGGCGTCCAGGCAGTCGAGCGCGATCGCCGCGGCCACGTCCGGCCTCGCGCCGAGACGGGACTTGGCCAGCGTGCCGCCCTTGATCGGCAGTACCAAGGTCCACGAGGTCACCCGACGATTCTGACGGGTCCGCCGGGGCCGTGCCCGGCGCGGGGGGCCGGCGTCGCGCAGCCGGCTCGGCACCGTTCCTCGACACGACCGGGCACGGCGGCGAGGATGAGCCTCGACCCCCGCCCGACGGGCGGCCCGCCCGGTCGGGAGGAGCGCATGGTGACCGCCCGCGAGTTCAGCGCCACGTACCGGTTCGCGGTGCGAGTGTTGCGCCCACCCATGCGCGCCATCACCCGGCGCGACTGGCGTGGCGCGGAAAACTTGCCCACGACCAGCGGCTTCGTGGCGTGCAGCAATCACGTCTCGCACATCGATCCGCTGACTCTGTCGCACTTCCTCGTCGACCACGGATGGCCGCCTCGGTTCCTGGCCAAGGAGGCCCTGTTCGAGGTCCCGCTGATCGGCCGGGTGGTCCGCGGTGCGGGACAGATCCCCGTCCGGCGGGAATCCGTGGACGCCGGCCGTGCCCTGGACGCCGCGATCGCCGCCGTCCGTGCCGGCGAGTGCGTCGTCGTCTACCCCGAGGGTACGATCACCCGGGATCCCGACCTGTGGCCGATGGTCGGCAAGACCGGCGCGGCGCGGATCGCCCTGACGACCGGGGTGCCGGTCATCCCGATCGCACAGTGGGGCGCCCAGGAGCTCCTGGAGCCCTACGGCAGGCGGCTGCACGTCTTCCGCCACCCGCTCGTGCACGTCTGGGCCGGCCCGCCGGTCGACCTCACGCCGTGGGAGAACGAGCCGATCGATGCGACGGTCCTGGCCCGGGCGACGGATGCGATCCTGGACGCGATCACTCGGCGGCTGGAGCAGATCCGCGGGGAGCAGGCACCCGCCGAACGCTGGGATCCGCGACTGCACGACCAACCGCTGACCGGCGACTTCCGCCGTACTGCCGGTGGACGGAGGGAGGCACGGTGACCCGGGTCGCGGTCATGGGCAGCGGGTCGTGGGGGACGACGTTCGCCATCGTCCTCGCCAACGCCGGGGCCGAGGTCAGGCTCTGGGGCCGCAACCCCGAGGTCTGCACGGAGATCAGCGAGCAGCACACGAACACCCGGTACCTGGGGGACACGCGGTTGCCGGACACCGTCGACGCCTCGACCGACACGGCAGCCGTCCTGGACGGCGCCGACATCGTCGTCCTCGCCATCCCGTCGCAGACGCTGCGGGACAACCTCGCGCGCTGGGCCCCGGCCCTGCCACCGCGTGCCGTGCTGGTGAGCCTCATGAAGGGCGTGGAGCACGGCACGCACCTGCGGATGAGCGAGGTCGTGCGACAGGTCGCCGGCGTCGGGCCGGAGCGCGTCGCGGTCGTCTCCGGGCCCAACCTCGCTCGCGAGATCGCCGTCCGCCAACCGACCGCCACCGTGGTGGCCTGCGAGGACCCGGTAGCCGCCGAGCTGGTCGCGGCCACCTGCTCGGCCCGGTACTTCCGCCCCTACACGAACACCGACGTCGTCGGCGTGGAGCTCGGCGGGGCGGTGAAGAACGTCATCGCCCTCGCGGTCGGCATCGCGGAGGGGATGGGCATGGGCGACAACACGAAGGCGACGATCATCACGCGCGGGCTGGCGGAGACGACCAGGCTCGGGACGGCCCTCGGGGCGCACCCGGCGACCCTGGCGGGCCTGGCGGGGCTGGGCGACCTCGTCGCCACCTGCTACTCACCGCTGTCCCGCAACCGGACCCTCGGCGTGGCTCTCGGCCGTGGGCTCGACCTGACCCAGGCGACGGCGGTCGCGAAGCACACCGCGGAAGGGGTGCGCTCGTGCGGGCCGATCCTCGAGCTCGCGCGTCTGCACGGGGTGGACATGCCGATCACCGAGCAGGTGGTCTACGTGGTCCGGACCGAGGGACATGTGTCGATCAGGGACATCGGGGTCCGACTGCTCGAGCGGCCCCGGAAGCCCGAGGGCGCCTGAACCGGTCGAGGACTGCGGCGAGATCGGCCCAGAGGTCGTCGACGTCCTCCACGCCGACGGAGAGCCGCACCAGGCTGTCGGGCACGGCGTCCGGTTCGCCCGGGTAGCGGCGGCGGCGCTCCAGCGTCGACTCCACGCCGCCGAGGCTGGTCGTGTGGATCCAGAGCCGGACCCCGGCCGCCAGTTCCTCCGCGGCCGCCGCGCCGCCCGCGAGCTCGACGGCGACGATGGCGCCGTAGCCGCGCATCTGCGCAGCCGCCCGGCCGTGGCCCGGGTCCGCGGGCAGGGAGGGGTGGCGCACGCGGGTGACCGCGGGGTGGCCGGCCAGCCGCTCGGCCAGGACGGCGGCATTGGAGCCCGAGCGCTCCACCCGAAGGTGCAGGGTGCGTAGGCCGCGCAGGGCCAGCCAGGCCTCGGCCGTCCCCGGGACCGCTCCGTGCCTGGTCCGGTGCCCGTGCAGGTGCTCGGCGAGTTCGGCATCGCGCGCGACGGCGGCGCCGAGGAGCACGTCCGAGTGCCCGGACAGGTACTTCGTCACCGAATGGACGACGACGTCCGCGCCGAACGCCAGCGGCGTCTGCAGCAGTGGCGTCGCGAACGTGTTGTCCACGGCGACCAGCGCACCGGCGTCGTGCCCCGCGGCGACCAGAGCCGCCAGGTCGGCGACCTCCAGCAGGGGATTCGTGGGTGTCTCGATCCAGAGCAGGTGAGCTCCGGCGGCCAGGGCGCTCCGGACGGCGTCCGTGTCGGCGATCCCGACGCGGACGACGTCCAGCCGGCCTCGTTCGGCGAGCCGGCCCAGCAGGGCCAGCGTGCCGTTGTACGCGACGTCCGGGACGACGACGCGGCCGCCGTCGGGCACCTGGTCGACGACCGCGGCGACCGCCGCCGTGCCGGACGCGAACAGCCGGGCCGTCCCGCCCTCGAGAGCCGCCAGCGCGGTCTCGAAGGCCTGCCAGGTCGGATTCGTCCAGCGGCCGTAACCGAGGTCGCCCGGCTGCGGAGCGCCCGGCGAGGAGACGAAGGTCGATGCGAGCACCAGCGGCGCGTTCAGCGGCGCGTTCGGCGCCCTCGCGGGCCGGCCGGCGGTGACGGCGAGGGTCGCCGGAGAGAGCTCGTCCACCGGCGCACCCTACGAGTTCGGGACCCGGCTCGGCACGGCTCGGCGCCCGGCTCGATCCCGTCGAGGCACGGCTGGACCCGACTCGGCGCCGACTCGGCACCGACTCGGCACCGACTCGGCACCGACTCGGTGCTCGGCTGGGCCACGGGCGGGGTAGCCTGCCGGGCGATGAACGCCATGCCGCGCTCCGAACCGCCCGCCGGGCCGTCGTCCATGACCCGCCGCTCGAGGAGCGCCTCGCTCCCGCCCTCGAGCCGCCGCCCGCGGGTCGCGGTCGTCTTCGGTGGCCGGTCCGGCGAGCATGCCATCAGCTGCATGACCGCGGCGAGCGTGCTGCGCGCCCTCGACCGATCGACCTACGACGTCGTGCCGATCGGCATCACGACCCGTGGCCGGTGGGTGCTCGCACCCGACGAGCCGGCTCGGTGGGAGCTCGCGGACGGCCGGCTGCCGGAGGTCGGCGACGACGAGGGGCCGACGGTGCTCGTGCCGCTGGAGGCGGGGTCACGGACGCTCACCGTGCTCGAGCCGGGGCAGGTCCCACGGGCCCTCGGCGAGGTCGACGTCGTGTTCCCGCTGCTGCACGGCCCGTTCGGCGAGGACGGCACCCTGCAGGGCCTGCTCGAGCTCGCCGACGTCCGCTACGTGGGGTCCGGGGTGCTGGCGAGTGCGGCCGGCATGGACAAGCACGTCATGAAGCTGCTGTTGGCCGCGCAGGGCATCCCCATCGGCGACCACCTGCTCGTCACGGCGCGCCAATGGGAGCGCGACCCGGAGTCGGTCCGGGCGGACGTCGAGGAGCTCGGCTATCCGGTCTACGTCAAGCCGTCCCGGGCCGGGTCGAGCCTCGGGATCAGCCGGGTGAAGGGGCCCGCTGACCTGGACGCCGCGGTCGAGGCGGCTCGCCGGCACGACCCGAGGATCGTCGTCGAGGCCGAGATCGAGGGCCGAGAGATCGAGTGCGCGGTCCTCGAGTCGGCCGACGGCGGCCCGCCCGCCACCAGCCTGCCAGGTGAGATCGAGGTCGGGTCGGCGTACGAGTTCTACGACTTCGAGGCGAAGTACCTCTCCGGGGAGACGGTGCGGCTGAGCTGCCCGGCGGACCTTCCCGACGACGTGGTCCACCGGGTGCGGGACATCGCCGCGCGGACCTTCGAGGCGCTGGGCTGCGAGGGACTGGCCCGGGTGGACTTCTTCGTCCGGCCGGACGGATCGGTGCTGGTCAACGAGATCAACACGATGCCCGGCTTCACGCCGATCTCGATGTACCCGCGGATGTGGCAGGCGACCGGCTTGTCGTACCCGGCACTGGTCGACCGGCTCCTCCAGCTCGCCCTGCACCGCCGGACGGGCCTGCGCTGACCGCTCCCTCTCCTCGTGATCAAGGAATAGGTGGCGATCAAGGAATAGGTGGGCCACCTATTCCTTGATCGCCACCTATTCCTTGATCACGAGGAGAGGGAGCGGTCAGCGAAGGCCCGTCCGGCGATGCAGGGCGAGCTCGAGGAGCCGGTCGACCAGTGCCGGG
>DATKNA010000318.1:0-5976 GCA_035541595.1 Kineosporiaceae bacterium
GCGTTCACCCACGAGATCGTCGGCAAGGCGCTGGTTGGCGTGGGACCCGACGGCCCCCGCTGGTGACGCTCAGCCGGCCAGGCCGGCGGCCACGGCGGCGCGCGCGGCCTGCGTGCGGTTGTGCACCCCCAGCTTCATGAAGATGTTGCTGACATGCCGGTTGGCGGTGCGCTCGCTGATGAACAGCGCATCGGCCAGTTGCGCATTCGTCATGCCCTCGGCGAGCAGGGTCAGCACTTCTTGCTCCCGGGCGGTCAAGGTGAACACCGGAGGTCGCCGGGCCGCTCCGGTGCCCGGGTCGGACGGGCCGGCCGTCGTTCGCACCATCGGCCCTCCGTCCCGGGCGGCCTGCGCACCGGGGCGCGACGCCCGCAAGGCGACGGGATCGGCCTGCTCCGCCAGGACGTGCCGTCCGATCCATGCGTCCACGCCCCCGGGCCCGAAATCGAGGCAGGCGAGCACGAATCGCCGGTCGCCGACCTCGACGTCGCGGAGGACGTCGAAGCCCATGGTCCGCAGCACGGGCGCCGCGGCGGGCCAGTCGGCGACGACGGTGTACACGCGTCGCAGGCTGTGGCGCAGCTGCAGATAGCTGCGCTTGAGGTCGGTGACCAGGGTCGCCACCTCGGGCGTCGGGCGCTCACCGTGCCGGGAGCCGAGGGCCCAGCGGAACAGCAGCGCGTCGGCGCCAGCCGGCATCGGGTCACTGCGGAGGTGCCGGGCGACGGCCGCCACCACGGGGTCGCCCCCCGGGGGCCGGGCGCGGTCGTCGACGGTCGCAGTCACGGAGAACGCCGCGACCCCCCCGTCCG
The DNA here is from genome assembly GCA_035541595.1 of Kineosporiaceae bacterium. GTDB lineage: Bacteria > Actinomycetota > Actinomycetes > Actinomycetales > Kineosporiaceae > DATKNA01. Next base: position 813 of record DATKNA010000318.1, read on the forward strand.
TGGAGCGGACCACCGCGAACGCGTCCCGCTGCACCTCCCACCACCGCTCGGCGAGCCGAGCAGATCCCTCCCCGGCGAACCGCCGGGCGATGGCGAGGACGTCGTCATGGTCTTCGCTGCGGGCCTGCTCCGCCGGGTGCTGCAGCATGCCGGGTGGGGCATACGCGTTACGGATCAACGGGTTTTGCACCAGGTGCAGGAGGTCAGCGGTGGCCTCCCAGTCCGCGCCGTGCACCAGGGACGCGAGGATGGCCTGGGCGGCGCGCACCCTGATGGCGCGGACCCGGGCCGGGTCGCGTAGCTCCAGCGCCTCGAGCAGGACCGGTGCCGCGACGCCCGAGAGCTCGACACCGCTGGAGGTGGTCACCGTGAACGGCAATGCGCTCAGCAACCGCCAGGCATCCTCGACGTCGGGCTCGTCGAGCACCGCAGCCAGCAGGGGCACGGTCACCCGCCGCAGAATGGACGCGGCCTCGACGACGGCCCGTTCACGTGGCCCGAGATCATCGAGCATCACTGCGAACAGCTCCTCGACGACGTCCGCAGGTGCGCCCGTGGGGGGCGGCAGTCCCGGCCGACGAGCGGCAGCCTGGCAGGCGACGACCACGGCCAGCGGGTGCCCTCTCGCGAACGCGCCGATCGTCGCTGCGTCGTCGCCCGTGACCCCATGCACGGCGAGGAGCTCGTCGATGTCCGCGGCCGCCATCGGGCCGACGACCACCTCGCCGAACAAGCCGCGCCACCCCGGTGCCGTGCGCCAGGCCACGTTCGGCCCCCGGCGACCGACCAGCACGGTCGTGATGGTCGCCGGGAGCGCGCTGATCAGCTCGTTGCGGAACCAACCATCCAACAGGTTGAGCCGCTCGAAGCCATCGATCACCAGGACGTCTGCACGCGCACGTGCCAGCTCCTCGGCCGCGCCGGCCGCCGATGGCGGCACCGCGACCTTGAGTGCGCCGGCGAGTGCCGACAGCGCCCCTTGCACCGTCGGCTCCATGTGGCGACCATCAAGGCAGACCCACTGCAGCGGCAGTGCCGAGAGCGTGCCCTCGACCAGGACCGTCTTGCCGATCCCGCCAGGCCCGTGCACGAACACGACAGCCGGGCCCTCCGGTGAGAGGAGTGCAGCCAAGCGGGCACGTTCCTCGGCCCGGCCGACGAGCGCCGTGGTCTGTGCAGCCGCGAGCCGGTCAGAAACCGTACCCCCCGGACGGGGCCGGACCATGCTGCGATCCTACGCCGCCACCGGCACGGCGTGCCGTGGCTCGCGCGCAGCCCGGTCCGCCTATCCGACCTCGACGGTGGCGGCACCGCGGCCCCGCGTCATGGAGCAGCTCTGCTCCCCGGCGACGAACCGGTGTGCTGCCTGCGCTCGGTGGCGAGCACACCGGCTGAGATGAAGTCGGTGTGCGCAAGCTCGTTGATCCATACCCTGATGCTCTCGATCGGCGCGTCGATGGAGTCGTGCACCGCCTGCGTGATGGCGCGCAGTAACGCCGCCTTCTGTTCGGGGCTGCGGCCGGCGAGCATGTTGACCTGGATCAGGGGCACCGTGCTACCTCCTTGCGACGCGTGTCAGACTGCCCGGACCGTCACCGATCCGAGGTGGGCGAACGTGGCCGTCACGGACGTGCCCGCTGGCAGCGGCGCCGCCGCCGTGAGGCCGCCAGAGAAGATCAGGCTCCCGGCTTCGAGCGCCTGGGACCGCTCCCCGAGCCAGTTGGCGAGCATGGCAACCGCCTCCGCGGGATGGCCGACCGTCTCGGCTCCCGTGGCCGACGCCACGAACGCGCCGTCACTCTCGAGGACCAGCCCGAGGAGCCGCAGGTCCAGGCGGGCGGGGTCGACCATCCGGGGCCCGAGCACCACACGCGCCGCGGAGGTGTTGTCCGCGACCACGTCGGCGGCGGTGAACGAGAAGTCCCGGTACCGGGAGTCGATCACCTCGAGCCCGCAGCAGACGCTTTCCGTGGCGGCGATGACGTCAGCCGCGTGCACACCCGGGCCGCACAGCGCGCGCCCCAGACGGAACACGATCTCCGGCTCCACCCGCGGGTTGATGAACTCCTCCGACCGGAAGGGCTCCTCGCTCGGGTGGATGCCGCTGGCGAAGAGCGTCCCGTACACCGGCTCGCCCACCTTCATCTGGACCTGCTTGGCCCTGGCCGTCAGGCCGAGCTTCGCCCCGATCACGCGGTCGCCGGCGGCGACCCGCCGCCGCGTGCATTCCTGCTGGACGAGGTAGCCCTGCTCGAGGGTCAGGCCCGGGTGCTCCTCGGTCAGGCGCCCGATGGGGCTGCGGGCCTTCACGGCCTGCTCGAGCTGGTCCGCGCACGCGGTGACGAGGTCGGTCATGACGTGCTCCCGGCGAGCGCGGCGGCGATCTGGATGAGCTGGTCCTCCTGCCCGCCCACGAGGTGCTGACGGCCGCACTCGAGGAGGACCTCGGCACCGCTGACGTGGTAGCGCTCGGCCGCGCGGTAGGCGTGCTTCAGGAACGAGGAGTAGACGCCGGCGTACCCCATGATGACCGCGAGGCGGTCGCGGACGCACTCTGCGTCCATCACCGGCCGCACCACGTCCTCGGCGACATCGATGAGCCGGAGCACGTCGACGCCGGTCGTGATGCCCATGCGCTCCGCCACAGCAGCGAAGCACTCGAGCGGCGTGTTGCCCGCGCCGGCGCCGAACGCCCGGGTCGACCCGTCGATCTGGGTGGCACCGGCGCGTACGGCCAGGACGCTGTTGGCAACGGACATGCCCAGGTTGTCGTGGGCATGGAAGCCCACGCCGGCGTCGCCGCGCAGCTCGGCGACGAGCGCCTCGACCCGGGACGACGCGTCCTCGAGGACCATCGCGCCCGCCGAATCGACGACGTAGACACACTCGCACCCGGCGTCCGCCATGATGCGCGCCTGCCGGGCGAGGACGTCGGGCGCCTGGGTGTGGGCCATCATCAGGAAGCCAACGGTTTCCAGGCCCAGCCCCCGGGCGAGGCCGAAGTGCTGGACCGAGACGTCGGCCTCCGTGCAGTGCGTGGCGACCCGGATGATCGACAGGCCCCTGTCAGCGGCGGCCCTGATGTCGTCCTTGGTGCCGAGGCCGGGCAGCACCAGGGCGGCGATCCTGGCCCTCTCCGCCGTCCCCACGGCCTCCTCGATCAGGAGGAGCTCGTCCGTCAGCGACGGCCCGTAGGTGTACGACGAGCCCCCGAGACCGTCGCCGTGGCTCACCTCGATCACGGGGACGCCGGCAGCGTCGAGCCCCGCGACGATGTCGCGCACATGCTGGCGCGTGAACTGGTGGCGCTTGGCGTGCGAACCGTCGCGCAGGCTGGTGTCGGTGAGGCGGACGTCGGGCCCGCCCGCGTGCGTCATGGGTCAGCTCCTCGTCGTCTGTAGTGCGGTGGCGATGACCTCACCGGTCCTGGTCGCGGCGGCGGTCATGATGTCGAGGTTCCCCGAGTAGGGCGGCAGGAAGTCCCCCGCACCTTCGACTTCGATGAACACTGCAACCCGCGGAGAGCCGGCGACCTCGTCGAACTGCGGCGCGCCGCGGAGCCGGTAGCCGGGAACGTAGGACTGGACCTCGGCGACCATGGCGGCGACGGACGCGACGATGGCGTCATGGTCCGCCCCGGGCTCGATCGCACAGAAGATGGTGTCGCGCATGATCAGTGGGGGCTCGGCCGGGTTGAGGATGATGATCGCCTTGCCCACCGTCGCGCCGCCGAGCGCCTCGACGGCGCGCGCCGTCGTCCTCGTGAACTCGTCGATGTTGGCCCGGGTCCCGGGACCGGCGGACACGGACGCGACCGTGGCGATGATCTCGGCGTACGCGACGGGCGTCACCCTGCTGACGGCGTGGACCATCGGGATGGTCGCCTGGCCGCCGCAGGTGACCATGTTGACGTTGGGGGCGTCGACGTGCCGGCCGATGTTCACCGGCGGCACGACGAACGGGCCGTGCGCGGCCGGGGTCAGGTCGACGGCGCGGATCCCGGCCGCTTCGTACCGCGGCGCGTTCTCACGGTGCACGTACGCGCTGGTCGCCTCGAAGACGATCGCCGGCGGTGCGGGGCGGGACAGCAGCCAGTCGACGCCCTCGCTCGACGCCTCGAGCCCGAGGCGTGCCGCCAGGGCCAGCCCGGGCGACGCCGGGTCGACGCCGACCATGTAGACGGGCTCGATGACATCGGAGCGCAGCAGCTTGTACAGCAGGTCGGTGCCGATGTTGCCCGGCCCCACGATCGCCGCCGGCACCTTCGCCGTCATGCGAACCTGGCCGTCACGTGCCCGAGGCCGTCGAACTCCGCCCGGATGACATCGCCGGGGCCGACGGGCACCATCCGGGTGCACGACCCCGGCATGATCACGTGGCCCGGTTGGAGGCTGACCCCGAAGGCGGCGACCTTGTTGGCGAGCCACGCGACGGCGGTGACCGGGTTCCCGAGGACGGCGCCGCTGCACCCCGTCTCGACGATCTCACCGTTCTTGTAGAACACCGCCCCGACGAGCGCAGGGTCGACCGCGTCGAGCGCCGCCGGGCGCGCGCCCAGCACGACGGCGCCCGACGACGCGTTGTCGGCGACGGTGTCCTCGATCCTGATCCGCCAGTCGGCGACCCGCGAGTCCACGATCTCGATCGACGGCATCACGAACTCGGTCGCCCGGACGACGTCGGCCGCCGTCACCCCCGGGCCGGTGAGCCCGCGACCGAGGACGAAGGCCACCTCGACCTCGGCACGCGGCTGGAGGAAGCGCGACGCGTCGATCACGTCTGACTCGAAGCAGAACATGTCGTCGAGGAGGTGCCCGTAGTCCGGCTCGTGCACCCCGAGCATCTGCTGCATGGCCTTCGCCGACAGCCCGACCTTGTGGCCGCGGACGACCGCACCGCCCTCGAGGCGGCGGCGCACGTTGCACAACTGCACCTCGTAGGCGGCCCCGACGTCGAGCCCGGGGTACGTCTCGGTCAGGGGCGGGATGGCGCAGCGGTCCCGGGCCGCGGCCCACAGGGCATCGGCCGCAGCCTGGAGGTCGAGCCGGTCTCCGGCGGTCGGGTGCGCGGTCATCGCTCGGTGAGCGTGGCCGGCGCCCTCGTCGCTTGGGCCAACGGCGAGAGGACGGGGTCCCACACCGCGAACACCTTGTTGGAGTTGAAG